>NZ_JBEPRI010000006.1:0-448887 GCF_040548265.1 Bradyrhizobium sp. F1.13.3
GCATCGACGTTCTCGTCAACGCTGACACGCTTGCCGCCACCGAGTTCGATCTCGATCAGGCCCCGGCGCCTCCGGGGCGAAATCACCGCTGGGGCCTCAATCGATGGAACGCTTTCGGTCGCACCCGGGGTGAGCTGAACAGGGACAAGCTTCGGTCCCGCCGAAACGACACTCGCCAGGCGCGCCCGCCGCCGCCACGTGAACACCAAACTCGTCGAAATGCCGTGCCGCCGCGCGATCTCCGTCACAACCGCGCCGGGCGCCAGCGTCTCTTCGATGATCCGCATCTTATCGTCGCGAGACCAGCGACGACGACGCTCAACCCCGCCCAGGACCTCTACCCGCATCTACCGACCTTAAGGCTAGCCTTAAAGCTAGATCCTCGTCGGATACCTGCAACTCAACAAGGCGGCCCACCCCGGAGGAATACCCATAGACGTCGGAAGCCTTGGCAAGCGTCAGCCCAGCGCCGCGATGTGCATGGCGGCCTCATCGGAAACAAGAACGGAAAAACAGGCCTGGGGAGTGTCTCGAAGGACTCCGTGCACTGCTGTTCGACCCATCAAGATCGCCATGGCGTCAGGCTGTCCGGTAGCCCAAGCCTGGGGAACTGCTGCCGCTCCTCTCAACGCATCCGCACGCGCACGAGGCTCGCCAGCCTCACACGCAGCGCCCCGGCGCGTCACCACGCGGCACCATTCAAAGGCCCACTGGAGACCCTTTTTTGCTGCCTGAAATCCCCGACTCGTCTCGCGCTTCTCGGCGCCACGGCAGCGTGCGTCCGTTGCAACGCAGGAAAAATGTCGGCTCAATTGAGCGCTTGTGCCAAGATAGTGCGAGATATCCCAGGTAGAGGCGATTCTCCCGGGAGAGCGCGGCAAGCGCGGCCACGGCATTCACTTTTTCCATATTTCGACGATTATTGAATTTGCCGCCGATGCCACCCGGCACGATCATGTGGATGTGGGGATGGTGGGTCATCGCCGAACCTGACGTATGCTGCACTGCAGTGACGCGGATACGTGTGCCGAGACGTCCGGGATTTGCGGCAATGATCGTCATCGCCTCGGAAGCCGCGTGGAACAGCAGGCCATAAGTACCGATCACGGCAACACTAGCGCGGTAACCGCGCCGCAGGCAAGCGGACGACGATCTGGCTGTCCCTGATGTCGACGACTTCCTTGCGCTTCCTCCCGTCATCGCACCGCAATTCGAACGTCACTCCCGATGCAGACGGAGCAAAGGGTTCAGGCGTAAGGCTGATCCATCCCTCCCCCAAATTCAGAATGATCGGTCCATCCGCCCGGAATCGGGCGTCAAGCAGCACCAGGTCCAATCGGAGAGACTGGAGCCGCACGTTGAGCCGTCGCCGCACGCCATCACGTGGCCAGATACGCAGGGTGTGAGCGAACGTCTCCACGATGCCACCGTGACAAACCTGCCCAAAGATGGGATCGTCGGCAACGATCGTCGCAGCAGCGCGGACGGCCCCACAAAATCCCAGGTCGATCTCGCACGAGTAATACCACGTTCCACGGTGATGGGGCTGACCGAGCCACGTGGTCCCGCTCGGCGCCGGCTCGAAGCCGCCACCAGCCGCGCCGTCATTCTCCTCGCCCGGATACCAATAACCATGACCGGCCGACGCAGGGCCGCTGTTGAGCAAGGCCCACGCGCTGAGTTGTGACGCATAGCCCAGACGAAGGAGCGGATGCGGGTCGTCTGCATCGTTCAGCGCATAATCAAGCAGCGCCCAGCCGCCCATCTGCGCCATGTAGGTCAGCGTATAGGCGTCGCCCGCAGTGCAGCGATAATCGCTGCCCAGGTAGTAATAAGCAGGTTCCAGCCAGCCACGGCAGAACAGGTTTGCAGCGATCTGACGCTCCGCGAAGGCAAGGGCTGCCGCTTTCGAAATCCCCATGGTGACAGGGTCGTCAAGGGCCGAGCGCGCCAGTGCCTGCGTTGATTCGAAGCCTGTGGAATCGAACGGATATTCCGACCCGAACAGGTCCGCCTTCGGATTGACGAAGGCTCGCACCTTACGCGCCCAGTGCGCCTCCAGCGTCGCCGCCTCGCGCATCAAGCCCGCCGTCGTGAGCGCCGAAAGAAGTTCGGGGATCACACATTCGTTGTAGAAGCCGGTGCGGTAGGCAGACCACATCACCACGCGCATCGGCACCGTGAACATGGCTAGCGCGGTACCGTAGGCGCGTACCAAATAATCTCGTGCGCTCTGGCGGGTGGGGATCGCGGGATGGTCACGCGCGATGCGGTGCATGGCCAAATACATCGCGAAGATGTGCGGATAGTCATAAGGCCGCCAGATGTGCAGGCGGCCCTTTGGGCCGGGATCGCTGCTTTCCCGGTTCTGCTTCCAATCGGGTATGCCGTAGAGGCCGTAGGCGTATGCCTCCTGTGTGGTACGTTGCAGCCCGCCCCAGACGAACGCATCGATATACCGGTCCAGCGCCGCCACTTCCGCCGCATCAGGATGCTCGGCATTCTTGGTCGCAAGGTAAGCGGGCTTGCTCAGCCCGGGATCGTCGCACGTCACCTCGTAGATGCGCCCGCCCTTGATCCGGTCGTAATTGTCCGGGCCAAGCAGAACCTGCGTCTCCATGTTCCACTCGCCGAACAAACCGTCGTACCATTTGGACGAGTCACGATGCTGCCGCTTCACGATGAAGGCTGCGCGCTTCTTCATCATCGTCTCGACAGGTTCGGTAGCGAAGAATTCAAGAAAGGTCTGGCGCGCACCCGGCTGGTGCAGGGTCAGTCGGTTCTCGCCCAATCGCGAAAACCGGACCCGCCATAGTCGCCTGCCGGCCCGATCCGGCAATCGTTGCGCCACCGTGTCGCGGGTAAATTCCGCTTCGATTCGCTCCACCGGAATGGAGGACGCGAGCGCGATGTCGACATGCAGGTCGTTGGGAACCGTCATGCCCGGCATTACCTCCACATCCACCAGACCGGCGTCCGCGATAGCCCTGCGCGCCGCCTCATAATCAGCAACCCACTGGAAGCGGAGACGGTAACGCCGTTCCTCGGCCGGCGACAGAGACAGGGAATGGGTCGGCTGTCGCCAGCGAGTCCCGCCCGCCACTGCCTCGCCGGCGGCCGCCCCGCCCAAGATGTAGGCGCACCACGTCCCTCTGGCTTCGGCCGAATCCTTGTGGACATTCCAATATTCCAGTGACGTGTCCGCTTCCGGTAAGAGCATGAGGAAGGGACCGGTGCTGTTGCCGCGAATCCAGAAGATGTGCGATCCATGCCCCGAGACGAAGCTGTGCTTCAAAACAGCCACCGACACCGGTTGCCCTGCCGGAAATTCGGTGTTCATCGGCATGGGCAAATAGAGGTCGCCAACCTCCACGCTCGCCATGCCGTCGTTCCGCAGCATGATCTCCCAGGTCAATCCGGCCTCGTCGACTGCGAGCCGGGTCGTGAGAAGGACGCCGGCATCGCGGGCTGCTAGTTCAAGAGCCGCGCTATGCATCGGCTTCGTTGCATCAACGCCAGTTCGAAGCGTATGCCACTCGGATCCGGCACGCCGAACTCTAGCGTGAGCCGTCCCCAGCACGGCTCCAGGCAGGACATAATCCGTGTCATACGTATCGTTACGATAACGCAACGAGGTAATGCCATCTTGTGTGCACCCAACGACGAAGGATGAGTCGGCCGCCTTCAACACCATGGTAACCTTGCGCTGCGGCCGATTGGGTGTAGGCAGCGTAACGCCCCCGAACAACGTGCTACCCAAGAAGCTACTGCCCAACAGCATCGTACGACGCGTATACATCCAGGCTTTAGACATGCCTTTGCTCTTCGTCATCAACCGTATCCGGTATTGCCACATGCGGATGATCAAGGCGTGCCGTTTCCCGCCGTAAACGTCAACACGACAAAAGCGACATACGTTCTCAAAGTACCGAGTGTTCGGTCGGCAGCGCTTCGTCACCATCGGTCCTCACGGCGCCCCCTGGACACCAGAGCTTGCACGCAAGGAAGCCAAGCGGCTTTTGGGCCTGGTTGCCAATGGCAAAGACTCGGTCGACGAGAAAGCCAAGGCGCGCCTACAGGCGGCCGACCCACTCCGGCAATCGCGGATCAATATCTCCGGAGCTCCAAAAAACGGCTGAAGCCCCGACCAATTCGGAAATAGAACGCTACTTGTTGGCCAGTCGGAGACCCTGCATCCGTGTCAGTTTTCCAGATCACTCGCCGCCATCTCTCGGCTCGTATCGCTGATCTCGCATCAGCTAATGGAGCGATCTCAGCAGCCCGCTGCCCGTACAGCCCCATCCTCAATGCTCAAGTGGGCAATGCGGGAGAGCCTCGACATTGCTGCGAATCTGGTTCTCAGCGCTAATTAGCATGTGACAGGTGAGGAAGCGATCCTGACCGTTCCAGATATAACATAGAGCCCATATCGCAAGCCGAATAACACTGTATTTGTAGCGCAACACCTCCCCGGCTATGTAGGCCCTTTTGCTCTGAGCTCCGATGATGTCTCTTGTCAGGTCAACCCGCGATCTCGATCGCTCTTGAAATAGGATGCTGGAGCGCTCGTCTGAGCTCAGCGAATTGGTGGAACATGACAAACAGCGCGATCATTCCGGCGCTCAGCTCAGCGATTGCTTGACTGGCCAACAGTCCGTTGAAACCCGATATGATGGGGAATAACAGTACGGCTGGTATGAAGAGATAGCCCTGCCTTGCCAAGGACACAACCGCACTGAGGCGTGCTCTCCCGAACGACTGAAGCATCGTCGCCACAAAACTCCTAACACCAAACAGTCCAAAAAACAGATGGAAGACGATGCAGGTCGAGACGGCAATTTCCGTGACTTTATCGCTATTGCTGAACAGCCTGACCAAAGGTCGCGCAAAAATCACAACGGCCACAGAATACGCGACGGCAAGAGCGACAGTCATGGCGAGCATGAACTTCGCAGCCTTCAATACACGAGCAAAGTCGCGTGCGCCCCAACTGAAACCCAGAACAGCTTGAGAGCCTATGCAGAAGCCGGTGATAGGTAGTGCACCCATCGTCAAGATTCGCACAGCTATTCCCACGGCGGCGATCGAATCGTCGCCGAACGGCGCAGCAGCTCCGTACAAGAGCATAACGGCAACAGCAGATAAGATACTGGTGATCGTCGACGGCGCCCCTATGAACGCTAGCTGGCTGATGCGATCTACTCGCAATGATATGTGAGATATCCTGACGACAACTGTTCCGCCAAGCTTCGTAAAATACGCGATATAGAGGCTAATAGCAGCGATCTGAGATACCAGCGTCGCGAGGGCTGCGCCTCGCACACCCAAGTCCAGCAAGAATATGAAGACGGGATCAAGCACCGCGTTCAGTATGAAGGCGGTCATCATCGTCCACATGCTGAATCGTGTGTTGCCTTCGGCTCTGACGATGAAGCCGTTGACAATGTTTAGAAGCATCAGGGTGTACCCGAACAAAAGCGTCGCCGCGTAGTCGAGCGCCACGGGCATGATGGTTGGACTTGCCCCGAGCGTTACGAAGATCCCTCGCAGGTTTAGAAGCAGAGCGACGGTCACTATGATACCGATCGGGGCGGCGAGCGCGAGTGCAGTACTTGCGCCTCGACTCGCCTCCAGGTACTCACCGGCGCCAAGATGACGAGATATGAACGACGCTGCTCCAACACCGATCCCCTGTCCGACTGCCGCGAGCAGGACCACGATCGGCAAGGTCATGCTGACAGCTGCGAGCGCCTGCGCGCCAAGTGCGCCAACAAAGATCGCGTTGACGACCTGCTGTAACGCGTGGATAGATAAGCCAACAACAGACGGAATGGCGAGCCGCAGGATAAGGCTCGAGAGATTGGGATCCGATAGATCGATGTGCTGCTTTTTCTTTGGCATCACATTGCGATCGCTCTCGATGGCGAAATTGCATCCGGCTCATTCATGGATGAAGGTGCCCCCAGCTCTTCCGAATTCGCTGATCGTCTGCAACAGCTCCTGTTGCAACACCATGCAAAGATTACGGGTCACCTCATAACCGACTTGGGTTGGATCATACCTCGTTTCGATCTGTAGATGGCCGGCTTGATATCCGACATCGAGCCAGAAGAGGTGAATCACGGCCCCTTCATCCATGTCTTCGCCGATCCAAAGTGGAGAAGGTTCCTTGCCTAGGAAACGGCGTGGAAAATGGCGCTGCAAACCCGCCCGATAATTCACTCCAATTCTGGGCAAAGGCAGGCGATCGATCCGGCTCCGCACGGCTGGATCTCGGTTTACGAATTTCATGGCCCGAAAGCCTATTCCGCTGCGCGGCAGGGCATTGCGCTGGCGGTATATTGAACGAGCACGATCGGGACGGGGCTCCGTTCCGGTGAGACTCAAGGGAAGCGGAACGAGCTCGCTGATATGACCGATGATCTGAGATGGATCGAGATCGTCGAACAGCCGACCTCGGGTTGAGGTAAGGCTATCGATCCAGAGCGAATAATTGCCGAAAACGCGGCCAAAGGCGCCAGAAATGGCGGCAAGAAACACATCAAAGTCCTGACAGTGCGCCAATCTGGCTGAAATGTTGAGGAGATCAGCTGTCGCTTCTTCATCAATCTCAAGATGGTACTTGCCCTGATCTTCCCAAAGGGAGCGGCAATTCGCTTCATCCATGCGACCTTCAAGGCGTGCATAATGAAGCTCTCTCGCGGTCACTTTCGAAAAGCTCGCGCCGCCCAATGAGGTGGCGCTGACGTGCAAATTGAACTGATGGTAGTCAATCCTCTCCCAGTAGCTGAGTTCGGCTGGCGCTTCGCTGTTCGCGTAGTGTTCAAGGCGCTTCAACCATGCAGAGAGCAGTTGTATGTTCTCGGGGCCGCTCCGGGCGTGGCCCGAGGCCAGGGCGTACGCCGCATCCAATGCTTCCAGGAACAGTCGATAGCCTATCCCGTCCGCTACAAAATGGTGCATCAGGACCAGCAGATAGTAATCGCCGCTTTCCGATGTGCGGAACACCGTGGCGTTAACAAGAGGCGTCTGGCCGTCAAACCGAAACATGTTTTGACGTCTTGCTGAGATGCTCTCGATTGCCTTACGCTGCTCTGGGTCGGTCATTCCGACAAGATCGATCTCCTCCGCGAGGCGTTCGACCCCGGAAGGTCCAATTGTCAGACGTAGACCGTCGTCGGTTCGGGCAATACGGAGTCTGAGGCCTTCATGCCTATCCATGACATGGGCAAGGGCGCGCTCCAGCATTCGTATATTCAGGACGCCGCCGGGCAAGAAAAACAGATCGCCGATGTTGAAATGCTCATCGAAGCCGACAAGACGGTTCCAAGATGAGATTGCGGGGGTGACTGGCAATGAACCGTCGCCGGAAAGGAAGGTATCGAGTGTAATTGCCGCTCCGTCTGCTGCCAATTCCCTGATGGTCGGTGTTCGATAGAGTTGGTCGACAGTGAGATTCAGCCCCGCTTTGCGCGCCAGCGTGACGCAGCGCACGCTGAGAAGAGAGTCGCCGCCGATATCAAAGAAGCTTTGATCGAGTCCGACCCACTTGGCGCCTAATAGATCCTGCCAGATCCCAACAAGAATGCTCTCCTTCCTCGTACAGAGCTCAGCAGATGGAACAGGCCCGACCTCGCGGTAAGGACCGGACGACAGGCGAGCACGATCTATCTTTCCGTTCGCCGTAAGTGGAATACTGGCGACCAAACGGAAGGAGGCGGGAATCATGTAGGACGGCAATGTTTGGCGCAAGTGGGTGACAATATCTGCAGAGCTTAGACCGTCCCGAGCCGGAACCATGCTAGCCGTCAACCGACGATGGTCATCCATGTCTTCTGCGACGACCGCGGCCTTTGCGATTGCCGGATGAGACTCAAGGGCTGATTCGACCTCCTCCAGTTCGATGCGAAAGCCCCGTACTTTGATCTGGTTGTCCGATCGGCCGCAAATCTCGAGAAGGCCGCTTGTTGAGATGCGCGCGATATCGCCACTTCGATAAAGAACGCTGTATTGCCCGCCGTCATACGGATTCGGCACGAAACAGCGGTTGGTCCGATCTTGATCCCGCCAGTACCCAGCGCTCACGCAGCGTCCCGCGATGCAGAGTTCGCCGGCGGCTCCGACCGGGACTCTCTTCAACCGGGCATCGAGCACGTAGAGTTTGACGTTATCGATTGGGCGTCCAACGGGGACGCGCGACAAGCCGTCGCAGGCATCCGATGTTTCGTAGACTGCCGCATTGGATGCACATTCCGTAGCACCATAGAAGTTCCACAACGGCACGTCCGGGAAATACTCACGCCAGCGAACAGGGAGCCAGGAAGGCATCGGTTCGGCGCTGCTTGTGACCAAGCGCAAGGCGGTCGGTCGCGAGTGCCGTTCTTGGGAAGCAATGAGGCCGGACAGGAGTGGCGGCGAGGCAAACAAGTGTGTCACGCGATGTCTCGCCAAGGTGCACAGCAACAGATCTGGATCCAGCAACTGCTCTTGGGTTAGGATCAGGGCGGGCACGCCTCTCAGAAGCCCCCCAAAGTACTCCCAAGCGGACGCAACAATTGATGCGGACTTCTGAACAACCATCACGTCTGTGCTATCGAACGGAAAGCGCCGCCACATCCAGTTCAGTCGATTGAGAATTGCCGATTCCGGTATAAGAACTCCCTTCGCCTTCCCGGTTGAGGACGAGGTGTATATAAGGCTCGCAATTCCCTGATCTGGTGGCTTGTCGCTGCACTCAGAATCGCGCGCGGGCGCGCCGCACGCTTCTAGCGTCAATAAACATCTCGAGGGCACTTCAAAAGCAGGTTCAGAGCTATCTGCGTGAACCAAAAGCTTTGCTTGACTATCTCGCAGGATATGTTCGATCCGATCACGCGGATAATCCGGCGATATAGGGACAACAATGGACTGCAAATCTCGTGCGGCAAGAATGACAGCAGCAACGTCAGGCGACCGGTCGACCAGCATGGCGACCATGTCGCCAGCCCTCACGTCAGAAGTCCGCAGTAACGACCTGATGGCTGTTACGCGCTCACGCAACTGGCCGAATGTGATCTGACCGAAATCGCCATAATATGCCACCTGGCTGCGATTAGAGACGCTGATTTGCTCGAACGCTTGGACAAGCGGACATTCGGTATCATATGACTGCGCCGAGCCCTCTAGCGCGTCCAGCATCGCGACGTCTGACTCGCTGAGGCAGCTCAGATCTTCAATCGGCGTAAGCGGCTTCTCAATGCAGGCTGCAATCAGGCGGCGCAGATTGTCGGCCATGCGGATAATCAGATCGCTGGAAAATAGGTCTTCCGCGTACGCTAGCTGGAGGGCAATTTCCTCGCCCTGATCTTGTGCGTACAATGTCAGATCGAATTTTGCGTAGCCGGTCTCGTATTCGCGGAATGTCAGATCCAACTCATGTTCGCCAAGTGGCTCCGCGGCCTCGGAGTACATGTTGAACATAACTTGGAAGATCGGTGAACGTCCCGCTTCGCGATGTAGCCTGGTATCCCTTACCATCCAGCCGAACGGATATGCCGAATTTGCGATGGCATCGCTGACCAGTGCCTGGATGCGCAAGGCATGAACCGCAAAGGACTGGCCCACATCGATCGCGGTGCGGATTGGCAGCATGTTCAGGAAGAAACCAACAAGTTCGGCACTGCCAGGTTGATCCCGTACGACGTGCGGTATGCCGACGATGATATCATCCTGACCGCTATACATCCGCAGCAGAAGCTTGAAACATGCGAGGAGTGCTGTCGACGTGGTGAACCTATGTCGGCGCGCAAACTCCCTTATCTGATGGGATAGCTCGCTGCCAAGTGGGACCGCATGCGATGCGCCGCGATACGAATTTGTCTGCGGCCGCGCTCGTCCCGTTACAAGCGAAAGCACCGGCGGATCATCACCAATCTGGCGACGCCAATAGCTACATTGGTTGGCAAGCGCCTCCGGAGTAGCGTGTTGTGTTTCCCAGACCGCGTAGGTCGAGAGTGACACTCGGTTCTCTGGCAGAAACGCCGCGGCATCCACGTACCTTTGTCGGAGGTCCCTGAGCAGAACAGAGATCGACCAGGCATCGATGATGATTTCGTGAGCGGTGATCAGTATGAGATGGTTGTCAGGGCCAAAACTGATCATGCGCGCGCGAAACAGATGACCCTGGCTGAGATCAAAGCGGCCGTTCAGCTCTGTTCGCCGTAGCTCTGCGATCAGCTTCTCAGCCTCCTGCGACGTGAGTTGAGATGCATCAGTCAATTGGAGACTTGCGCAGTCCGGAGCATCAAAAAGCTGAACCGGACCGTCCTCGTCGATAATGCGTGCCGAAAGTGCCTGATGGGAATGAACTACATCGGTCCAGGCGCGATTGAACGCGGCCAGATCGATGATGCCCCGCATTCGCAGGCCGCCCTGAATGATGTAGTTCTTGGCAGACGGATCGAGCTGCGAAAGAAACCACAGGTGCTCTTGAACTCGCGTCAGAGGCGATCGTGTAAGCAGCTTTCCGCAAGCGGCTGCTGTGTACTGTCTAGATTCGGCTAGCGCCGAGATCGAAGCCGCAAGAGATCGGATCGTTCCATTCAGGACCAGCCTGAAATCCGTTCTCACTCCGAGCTCGGTCTGCAAACGGCCCAATATGAGCATTGCCCGGAGCGAGTCTCCGCCGAGGCTTATGAACTGGTCATTCACACCAATGTTCTCAAGGCGCAGAACACCGGACCAAATCTGGCGCAGCTGGGCTTCGAGGTCGGTTTGCGGTTCCTCGAATGGCGTCGGCAATGGAGGGCGAAGACTGGTCGGGTCGGGCAATGCTCCAAAATCGACCTTTCCATTACTGGTCAGTGGAATACCGTCGACGTGGATGATTCTTTCTGGGAGCATGTAGATGGGCAGAGCTTCAGCAAGGAAGTCCTGAAGCTCGCCTTCCGTTACCTCAGCTGAAGCGGACACATACGAGATGAGTCGTCTCGTCCCGCTTTCCCCCTCGGCCCTGGTTATGTCTCTCGCCATAAGCTTTACGCCTGCGCAGACGGAGGCGACCGCGACGGCGCCACGCACCGAATGATGAGCGGAGAGGCGAGCCTCGATTTCTCCTAGCTCAATTCTGTGCCCGCGGATTTTGACCTGACGGTCCCGTCGACCGAGACATTCCAAAAGACCATCGGAACGAAAGCGCCCGAGATCGCCTGTCCTGTATAGGCGCTGCAAGGACGGAACGTTTGAGAACGGGTTTGGCCCAAAGGCATCCTTAGTGCGGACGTCGTCATTGACGTAACCAGCCGCGACGCCAACGCCGCTAACGCAGATTTCGCCGACCTCTCCCGCCTTGCACAGCCGCTGCCCGTCGGCGATATAAACCTCAAGATTAGAAATCGGTTTGCCGATCGGCACATAAGCGTCAGCCAGCGCAGGCGGCGCGGAAACCAGATGATGCGTGACGCCGTCCGCGCACTCGGTCGGCCCGTAGTGGTTGAGAATGGGGACGCGCGGATATAAGGCAAGCCACGCGCGCGCCAGTGCGGGTGTCAAAGGTTCTCCGACCGTCGAAATAATCCGCAAACCGTCCAGAGCTCGATCAGCCGCCGCAAGCGGCTGCAAATATTCAACAAATACTGCAAGCATCGAGGGAACGAGTTGAACTACCGTCACGCCTTGTCCCTGAATCGCTTTGAGAAGCGATATTGGCGATTTCAGTGTCGCATCATCAATGAGCGCGGTACAGCCTCCGACGCAAAGCCCCGCCAAAAGCTGCCACAACGAGATGTCAAAGCAGTGCGATGCCGTCTGCGCAATGCAATCCGTCCGAGTGAGGGTTAGGGCATCAATCTTTGCCGCCAGATGATTGTTTAGGGCTGCACGGTCGATCATTGCCCCCTTAGGACGGCCCGTTGAACCAGAGGTAAACAGAATGTAAGCAAGTCCATCCTCGCTCCATGATGGCACAACAGACGAAGTCTGGCCCTTGCACAGCGCCGCCTCTATCGTCATGAATTGCGTGGCGCCTTCGCTGCTCGCCCGGATTGGCCTGACCGAATCTAGCTGGGCTGGCCCTATAATCAGAGCACAGCGACTCTGCTCGATCATGAATGATGTACGCGGAGCCGGTAACGATGGATCGAGCGGCAGGTACGTTGATCCAGCCTTCAAAATTGCGACTACTGCCGTCGCCCAGTCGAGGTCCCGCTCACCCCAATAGCCAATCACTGTGCCGCGAGCGCACCGCTCTCGTAACGTCCTCGCGAGGCATTCCGATCTTACTCGCAGCGCCTTGTACGTAAGTTCGTCTGCGCCGTACCTCAGCGCAACCCTCTCCGGATCCGATCTTGCAAGGCGATCGACCGCCGTGATCGCATCGACCGGCTGACGTTCCACAAGCTGATTTTTTCCTGATCGATTTTCGGTAGGCATACGTGTCTCGCCATTCATCGCCTTCTGCGGCCCTCAAATCAGAACACCGAGGATCCTGATTGAGGTGTGCATTGCGTAGCCGCTCTGGTTCTGCCAGTCATATTGTGCCGTTTTGCCCGTTCTTAACTTCTCGTCTTTTGCGTTCACTTCGATTTCCTCGATGATCGGCAGGGGAACGCGGCCGGACGCTAGGGCCTCAAGTTGGCGTTGGCATCTACCGGATCTTGTAGTAGACACGCGATAGTCTGCATGGCACCCGCAACCAACGCGCTCAGAGACTCGTTCGGGCTTGTGGTTTCTTGCATTTGGGCTCTCCTCATGGAAGCGGACTTGGCGTTCGCCGGGCTGCAGGCCACCTGCGGCGCCCAAGCGATGACATCGATTGTGCAAGAACCAGCACAAAGGTGTGTTACCGTTTTCCACGAGGCCGGCGTTGTTTGCCATAGCCGTTGAAGGACAGTCGTTAAGCGTTCAAACATTTGGTGCTCGTGGCTATCACGAGATAGCTAGGGGGCAGCCTAACGCCTCGTAGGCGTGCAGAACCATCCGCCGCGAGCTCCTTAATCCGCTGATTGTTCGCAGTCGTCCGCCTTGGTGCAAACGAAAATTCAGTCAAAAACGTTTGCTGCGGACCCGCAGGCGACGTCCAGTCTAGGCCAAAGGGCGCTCCGATACGGCTTTCCGAACCGGAATCGAATTGCGCGTAGCGCCTTCGCTTACCCTCCACGACATGCATGCTCGGCAGTTCTCTTCGCGCGTCACAGAAGCTTCGTCTCGGCGCCTACAGCAGAACCGATACGAATAATGTTGCGACCAAGCCGCTTAGCACTACGGCGAAGCCGGAGCCAGACTGTTATTGCCGCCCTCATATTCGTGGTAAGCTGGAAGACGCTGATGATGAGCCTTTCCTGCGACTGCCGCGTTGCGTGATGATCCCTCGTGACGATCTTTCGCACGAGCCGGATTCGATGACCGCGGCGTAGCCGTGCGATCCCTGTGTGGGTGGAACTGTCCAGCTCCAAACCGGCTCCGCTCGCCGACGATATCCATTGGCTTCGCCGTTACGGCATGTGTCTCGATTGATCGAAAATCTGTCCAGGGCAACAAAAGTGTCCTTCTGCTGCCGCAGCGGGAAAGGGGCTTCCTGCTGCGCAGCATGCTGTCGGACGGTCAGCTTTAAGACCATTGTCCACAACGTGACGTACCCACCCGGTACGAAGCAACTTGAGACCGCACACTTCCAAGCGGCACGCTGCTTGCTTCATTCGTGGTGCCATCACGATGCCAGCTCGATCGGTAGTGGATCGGGAAAGCGCCGCGGAGTGTTTGATGCGATCTGGAGTTCGTTTTTGGGAAGCGACAACGATCACCGCAAGCGGCACAGCCAATTCGGCGGACGTACAACTGCCATCGGCTCTGTGGAGCTGGTCCGGAGAACACATTGGCGGGCACGCCGGCCGTGCTGCTTACGGCCAAAAATCCTTCAGTAATCCCTGCGGTCCGCCAGTCTATGGCGGCCGCGGCGATACTCCTGTGTTTCTGGCAGGCGACCAGATCGGCTACGACTGGCAGAAGAATAGCTGGGTACTTGGCCTCAAACTCGAAGCCAGCAGTGCTATCTCCGACGGCACAAATACCCGCCTCGCCGCCTCCGGCATAATGCTGAGCCCAAGGCGAGTCCAAACGTCTTTGTCACCGGAGCCGGTCGCCTCGGTTACGCCTTTGTCGCGCAGCGCCACACGCCCTGAAGGGAGGCGTGGCTTGGCAAAACAATTGGGGGCGCCGTCATCAATGACAACGAGTTTGGCCAATGTCGGCGACGCCGCGGCTGGGTGCACAAGACCGTGAACGTCCTGGACAAGCTCTCCGTCTCGGTGCAGGCCACCATGAGGAAGGATTTGCCCGAGGTCTATTTGGCGCGAACCGAGCGTCCGCCGAAGCGGCGACCGACGTTTTCGCCGATTGCGCCAAGTACGGCCGGGCGGTCGAATGCCTGGTCAAGGATCGCGAAGCGCCGCCGGCCTTCTACGATTTTCTTGCCGAACACTGGGATCACTTGCGCACCACCAAACCCATCGAGCGCGTGTTCGCCACCGGGCGATACAGGACCGTGCGGCCGAAGGCCTCCTTGTCGCCAACCACAGCCAAGCTGATGGTATTCAAGCTGGTGATCGCCGCATCAAGGACCTGGCGGCGGCTCAAAGGCACAAATCGGTTGCCCAAGGTCGTCGCAATTCGCGATTGAACGCGTCATTGAGAGCATGCAAGTGCCGGCAAGCCAAGCGCCTGATCACCTCGTCACCTAAATCCCGAATAGCTCAGCTTATTGGGCCGATAATTCAATGGAGATTTCTTAATGACTATTGATGACGGGAAGGACGCCCCACCGGCTCTGTCTACCGGTGCGACGCATATACTCATCGAACTATGGGGAGCGAAGAACCTCGACGACCCGGCCATTGCGGAAGACGCAATTCGAAAAGCCATCCGTGCGGCGAGTGCGACATTACTCCACCTTCATGTTCATAAGTTTTGTCCGGGTCACGGCGTCTCCGCAATAGCCTTGTTGGCTGAATCGCACATTACCTTGCATACTTGGCCTGAGAGGTCCTACGCGGCCGCTGATGTTTTCGTATGTGGCGACAGCGATCCTGCGGGCGCCGTGCCAATTCTAGTTGAGGCCTTTCAGCCCGAACGGTCGGACGTTCGCAGCTTCCGGAGAGGTGCGTCGATCATGCCAACGCATTGAAGCAGATGATCGATCTCGTTGGAATAGCCGGTCATGTTTCCGCCCGCGAGCTATCGCCCAAAGTTGGTGACGGGAGAATCGGGAAGGTCGGCATATCGTGGGGGTGCTTGACGCCTGCACTTCTCCACCGAAGGAGCGATATGCCATGTCCAACGATAACAACATCAAGCTGGGTCAGCCAGGAAACGTCGAGGATCGACTCACCGAAATCTTGCGCAATGCCGCTCGAGCGCGTCCGGATCCATACCGCCGAGCTGGATGCGATTGAAGTAGTTCAGGCATGCCACATCCTCGGTGTTGTTCTTGTAGCTCTGGGCCTTCTTGCGATCGAAGACGTGGTGAGCCTTCCCATGCTTATTGGCGAACTGGCGCAGGTAGACACGTAGTGCTGGTTTACAGGCTCTTTCGAGTTTTCCCCAGGCATGGTCCCCCGGCGAGTGGCCATCTTGTTTCCAGGCCTGGCCTGTTTGGACAAAGGCAACGCGCGATATCCACATACTCGGCCAGGAGCGACATACCTACCTGCGCCGTTGCATGTCCGCTGGTGTCCGTCCTGCGATGTGGCAGTCCATCGAGCAGGTCCGAACCTAATTTTCCGTCGACGGTTTAGGCCAACCCGATGTAGGAATATCAGGTCAAGTCGGGAATCTAGAGCTGGTCATTCGGCACTCGCAACAATAAGCGGACCAGCAACCCACACCGCGGATGGCGGCTAGGATTGCTCCGCGAGACCGTGTTCGCGACAGTTAGCAAGTTGTCGAGCCACGGAATTCCGATACCGCCGCTCGACTTTGATGAAGCAGGGCGAACGACCAAGGTCTCGACCGAGGATCCCAACATCGAAGGCCGGGGCTCTGTATGGCTTGCTATCCCAAGCATCGGTGGTTGCGGGAATTGGACTCTGCGCGGAAGCCATGTGTGAGCAGTGCATCCCTTACGGCGCCAAGATCGCTCGCTATCAACGGCTGTCACGCCAAATCAATGTCCGGCAAACGCTGGATGGAATTGCGCGGCTTATTGCACAGGCGACGGACGCGAAAAGCCGTTTTCCAGCTGGCTGCGCCGATCCTTGGGGGCGTCTTACCACTGCCAAAAATCAGCCTGCCTGAGAAGCACCCTTAACGCTCGCTTCCGTGGCATCCCTCGAGCTGTTGGGGATGCGTTGAGCTTTGCCAGCCGAGACGAAGGCCACACGCACACGCGTCTCGACTAGCAAGTCGGCTCCACGCCTGCACTGTTGGTGCAGCGCGATCGAAGCCCGCTTCACCTCCTCATGAGCCGCGATCACATCAATCACGTCATCCATATAACCAGGTTTGAAGAAGTCCAGTTTCATAGAACGCACCACGAAGGCGAAGCCGCTCAGCGTCCTGGCCGCTAGTCTCGAACAATCTGCGATGATCTGTCCCCAGAAGCCGAAGGTAGTTCGTTCGGCTGCGCTCCATGAAGCGTAGATAGTTCGCGTGATATACGATCTGGCTGAAATCTGTTTCCTCAAAATAAAACGCGGACTTGCATGTGGTGCCCGCCGTCCCGGATTTCGCCGTCAAGGTCGGGCAAATCGGTCCCTCCAGAGTCGCATTGGTAGGCCCACAATGGCGCGGCCTTGCGACCAAACGTACTACGGTCACGCGCCATGCAACTCTGAGAGGCAAGTTAGACACTGAGGCATCAATCACCAATAAGCTGGCCCGGCATAGTCCCGACGTCCCGACTGCTTTGTGGTACCCTGTTTGCCACTGGATTGGAGGGCGTGGCCCTGGCGCTCCCAAGGCGAAGTCCGCTGGGGACCACGTGGCCGTTTCCATTCACATAGATAAGTGCAGTTGGCGGTATTGTTCTTGGCGGAGAGCAACGCTCGCTGCTGGCGCATCCAGATTTCAAGCTCGGCAATGAGCGGCCGCGATTGTTTACGGCGCGCGGCAAGCCGTTGCCCGGCGTTTGGCCGTTAATGCGCTTGATCTCGAAGGTAAGCGCAGCTCTGCGGCCCTTTTGAATGGCGTTTGACGTCTATTTTGTTCGCGTAGCGCGTCGCCGCGGTTTCCATGTGTCGGACAACGCGTTTACGGCGGCCTCGAGGGCATTCCGGTCGATCACGTTGGGATCGAACCGCTCCGGACCCCAGCGGCGCATATGTTCGTGCTCCGGATGAGCAGGGTCGCTGATGGCGTCGAGGTATTCGGCATAGCCTGGCGCACCGCCGACGTCTTCCGGAGGGCAACGACCGGCGGCCTCGAGCAGGAAGGGCATGCCCTCCGTCGTGGTGTTGTCGAACCTTTTTTCGAGCTTGATCACATGGTCCCAGCTGTCGCCGAAGTCATAGAGATAGTGGATGGTCTTGGCGCCGGTCTCTCGAACGATATCGCAAAGCCGCGCTTTACGAGCATCCATGGGCTGGTGGCCGTAATCATTGTCGGGGTCGGGAATCCCCCAATGTGCCTCACCAGCGAAGAACTCGAAGAGGTGGCTGTTCGTCCAGCCAAACGCCTCCTGAAGCGTCAAATGCAGCCGGTCTAGGCGCAGGGTGACGGGTACGACAAGGCGACGCACGACCTCCGGTTTTACGTCCTTGAGGGTCACCTTGATCCGGACCGCGGTCCTGTTCAGGCTCATGCCGCCAGCCTCGGAACGTGTGCATGCATCGTGTAGATCGATGCCCAAGGGAGCAGTTCGTCCAGTCGCGCCGCAGGCCAACCCTTGACGAGCTTCGCGAGAACATCAGCGAGCCAGTGCTCGGCACTGACGCCATTGAGCTTACAGGTCTCGATCAACGAAGCGAGAACTGCCCAATTCTCGGCGCCCTCGTCGCAACCGGCAAACAGGGAGTTTTTGGCGTTGAGCTTGATCGGCCGTATCGCACGCTCGACAGCATTCGTGTCCATCTCGATGCGCCCGTCATCAAGATAGAGCGTCAAACCGTCCCAATGACGCAGCGCGTAGCGCAGGGCCTTCGCCGTGTCGCTCTTCTGTGCAAGGTGATCAAGCTTGGCCTCAAACCACTGCTTCAAGGCTGTAGCCAGAGATCGGGCATGCGCCTGCCTGCCAGCACGGCGCTCGGCATCTGATCGGCCGCGGAGCGCTTTCTCGACCGCGTAAAGCTGGGCGATGCGCTCAAGAGCCTCGCGCGCAACCGGAGCTGGCGCCGGAGCGGCCTCGCGCTCGATCTTCACAAACTGGCGCCTCAGATGCGACCAGCAGAAGGCGAGCGTCCCGGACAAGGCGTCCGCACGCGTCTCTCGGGTCATGGTCTTGTAGGCCTGATAGCCGTCGCAATGGATGATGCCGCGATAGCCTTCGAGCAGCCTCAAGCCATGGACGGCCCCACGGCCCCGTGCATAGGCGTAAACCACGCCAGGTGGGTCAGGTCCGGCCCAGGGCCTGTCATCGCGTGACAGCGCCCAGAAGTAGCCGGTTTTGGTCCTGCCGCGCCCCGGATCCAGCACCGGCGCCGGGGTCTCATCGACACAGAGCTTCGAAGAGGCGAGCAGAAGCTGGCGCAGACGATGCCACAAAGGGCTTCAATTCCTGGGCGGCATAGCCGACCCAGAAGGCGAGCGTGGAACGGTCCAGCGCTATTCCGCGTCGCCAGCATCTGCGCCTGGCGGTAAAGCGGCAAATGCCAATGATACTTGGCGTCGATCACATGCGCGACCAGCCGCTCAGTGGGCAATCCACCTCTGATCAGTCGCTCGGGAGCGGCGTGCTGGAGGACGACGCCCTGACAGGCGCGGCAGGCCAGCTTGGGTCGGCGGGTGACGATAACGCGATACTGCGCCGGTACGACGTCCAGCCTCTGGCTCTCATCGTGACCAATCTCAAAGAGGTCGCCCTCACAAGACGGGCAACAAGTCTCCGCTGGCATCAGGGTTTCGACGATGCGCGGCAAATGCTCCGGCAACTGACCACGGTTGGCCCTGCGCGCGGCCGTCCTCTTCTCGCAAACTCTGGGATTGGCGCGATCCTCGGCCGCTTCGAGGGCTGCGACGGCCTGATCGATATCCTCCAGAACAAGGTGAAGCTGATCAGCGTCCAGCTTTTCCGAGGACCGACCGAACCGCGCATCTTTCGCAAGCTTGAGCAACCGCTCGAGCCTGGCGCAGCGATCCAGCAGAGCCGCGGCAAAGACGCGCAACTCGGCTGGATCGCTCGGCAGCTCATCAGGCAAATCGCTCATTAGCCCGAGTTTGCCATGCTTTGCGCGCCGATGCAGCGAAGATTTTATGTCCTACGCAAGCGCTTTCGGCTGCGGGATTCGAGGCGCGTGCATGCGCGTCCAATCCATGCCGGCCAGAAGCGCCGACAGCTGGGCGGCATTCATCCGCATCACGCCGGCCACGATGGGAGGCCATTTGAAGCCGCTGCCATCGAGCCGCTTCCAGTACATCACAAGGCCATCCCAGACGACGATCTTCACCCGGTCAGCGCGCTTCGCACGGAAGACCACGGCCACGCCCTTCATCGGATCATGGCCCAGCGTCGCCTTCGCCAACAGCGCCAAGCCCTCCGCACCTTTTCTGAAGTCCACAGGTTGCGTCGCTACGTAAATCGTAAGGCTCGCAGGCGGCGTCAGCATGAACGTGTCCGTCGAAGCGCTAAGAACACATCGCTCAACACAGCAAGGCCAGGCGCCCCCCGCACCTCCACGCGTGCTCCCTGGAGCTCAACCGTCACAATGGCTGCTTCCGGCGACCCGGTAGGCTCTGCGGCCGCCGGTAACGCCGATTCCGACACTACCGGCACGAACGACAGCGTATCCGCCGAAGCCGGCAGCACCAACTGGCCCAAACGCGCCCGGCGCCGCCAGTCATGCACCTGCTGGGGCCGGCAGCCATGGCGACGTGCGACATCTGTTACGATCGCGCCCGGCTCGAGACTGTCCGCGACAATCTGCGCCTTCAAATCATCTGGCCACTGTTTCCGGCCGCCGCCGGCGTACACTTCTATGCGCGATGACAACGGTCGTCTTATGTCGTCCGAATGGTCGTCCATTGTGAGCACCCTTCCAGAAGATGACTCTTCTAACGGCGCTCACAGGTCTACGCACAAACAATCTGATGGGCCTCGCAGCCCCGCTTACTCTCGAAGAGCATTTCGATACGACGTACCGCTTCGCTGGCGATCGGCGCCTCTATTCGGCTTCGCGCCGAATTGGTCGGTGAGCGTCGAATACGACCACTTGTTTATGCGGGATGCCGACGTGAACTTCACCGTTGCTGGTGGTTCACTGGGCGGCGATCGCATCCGCCAGGATTTCGATGTTATGACTGCGCGGCTCAACTATAAGTTCGGCGGTCCGATTCTTCTCAAATACTGATCTATCGTTCAAACGGCGGATCGAAAGCCCCGGCCATTTTTTTGACCTGTTGGTCTCATGTGCACATGCACAGGAGCCATAAACGGTCTTATGCATGCGGCAGACCGCAAAGCCGGGCATGCTGGCCATCCTCGGGATTTGCCCAGCTCCTTGGACAGACCTTGCGTTCGCCCCCGGGGTCGTGGGGTGTTACTTCGAGGCCATCTGGGCAGCCAACCGAAGAAAGATCGGAGCGGTAGTTGCTGACAGCTACGTTACGGCGCAGGCCTGGAATGCCGAAGGCCACCAGATCGTGGGCACTATTGCGGACGCGATGCTGCTGACTAACGCCAAAGCTCAGGTCGCCTCGATCTTGGGCGCTGACCTGCGGACGGCAGGCCCTGGCTAGATTGCGTGAAGAGCGTCCACAAATCCACAAACAGGCGGACATTAGTTTTAAATACATTGTCGAGGACGCGTTTGAGGCGCTTGCAAAGCCTTCGCGGACCATCATGGCCTGATGGAAGCGTACGTTTCGCGGAATTTCGTGCAGTGCAGCTATACGACGCACCGCAACGATCACGGTCATGACTTGATGAAGAGATGGGATGTCACAACCACCTATCATTTTGATGACGTCGCGATCCAGCGCGGCCGTTTCGATCGTAACTATCAAGGCACCAACGAGCATGACATCGTAGCCGCAAATAATGCTGCGGTCGCCGTGCTGTTAAACCGCCCCTCCCCGTCGGCCTTCAATGTCGCTACCAAAGCTGAAACGGTATTCTTCCTGGCGCATCTGATTGGCGATCTACACCACGCGGCCTTCTGGTTGCAGGTTCGCGTCAGCCTGGCCCACGGATCTATCATCGGCTTAGTGCAGTTCTGGCTTTGGTGAGAAACATGCCGCAACAACTACCGCGCGCAGATGCCGACCAGTGTTCTGAACGCCCGCTTCATTGGGAACGCTGCATTAAGTTCCGCCCCAGAGATCAGCGAGGCCTCGAATAATGGCAATCAAGAAGCTTATGAACATTAGCACTAGCCCAAGTGTGGTCCACACTATGTCGGCCAGCTTGGGGGATTCAATTTTCTGACGGATTGAACCTTCAACAGACGCCTTCAGCCTGCCAAGCCGTCCTGTTGCCTCGACTCGCTCGAGTTTCGATCTGCGAGCGCGCAGCCAAAAATCTCTGAACCACGGCACGGCGATACATACAGGACTCGCGGCGCCGAGCACGTCTTTGAGAGCGTCCCACCAAGAGTACGCCATGTATCTCAGGCTCTCATCGACGGATCAGACTACACAGCCATTGGCATGTGTGCCGCGAGTTCTAGGTCATCGCTAGAGGCAGCAACGCCAAGCGTCTTGCCGCATGCAACCGAAATTCGTTCCATCAGATCCCAAGTTGGCCCCTGGGTCCCGACTCCCGATTCGATTTCGCTAATTCGAGCCTGGCTAATACCCAACTTATCCGCCAATTGTGACTGAGAGAATCTGGCATCCTTGCGCATGGCCCGAACTAGTTCGCCAGCACGCATTGCCGCACTCGACAGTTCCTTTTCAGCTGCAAGGCTTGCATCAGCTCTTTCGATTCTTTCGACCAGATCAGCAAGCGAACGACCACGCCCGTTACTGCTAACCTCAGCAACGGCTCGCACTCTACGTTTGTGACTTTTGTCGACTTTGAGTTTGACCATTGCAGCCTCCACTCTTCATACGAACCAAACTGAAGCTCGCGCATTCAGTATTCCGGTCTTCAAAGCGTTATAATCGCCGCCATTCCAGGAAGACCCTCCAGCGTACATCGGCACGCCATGCTCAGCTGCGAGCATTAGCGTTACCGTCACATCGCCGTCATCATCAATTTCGACAGCAAAGATCGCAAACTTAGCCGCCGCGGAAGCATGGAACATCTCCACGCCCCTATACGTATAGAAGGGCAACAGATCCCTGCTATCCACCGATCCGCTGTGGACTTTCTGCAGGTAGAGCAGGATCTCGCCAGCGAAATCGTGCCCAAGCTGCTCCAACTCATCAGCCGCGTCTCCCAATCCGGGATCCTCGAATGAAACAAACGTATAGGGAATTCCTTATATCCTGTCAACCCCGAATCAACGGCGAATGTTGGAAAAAGAAGCTATAAATGTAGTCGACGAGATGATGCAACTGTAACGCGCAAACTGGAACTGTGAAGACCGGGGAAGCCCTCAAAATAAGCGATTTTACCAGGCGAACGAAGATACTTTCCGGGGCTCATGACCGTTGGGTCGCAGTCCTGCCGGGACTTACCAATGGTGTCATATATTTACAACGGAATCGGAATCCTAACTAACGTTCGCTTCGCTTCTAACACCGGACCTTCAAGAGCCGGCGCGGCATGATCAAAAAGACCAAGAACGGGACAAAAGAGAGCCCGTGAATTGAGAGGACCTGTAGAAGAAGATCATGCGTCGCTTCTCGGCACTGCAGACACAATCGGCGGAGCCAATACCGACTCGCTTGCCCTGGCGGGCGCGGCGGCGGCTTGATCGGATGCATTTTTGCTGCTCAGAGGATTCGCCGAGGCAGCCGATGACGGCCGAACCGTTACGGCGGGATACCCGCATCGATCTTGAGACGATCGTGCTGAGCCATTTCGGCTCCCTGATCCCAGGTTAGCGAGCGACGCAGCTCTTCGGGCAAAGTGACGACGGTGCGCGTGATAGCGTCGCGCACGGCTTCGGCCCCGCGTCCCGCGTCCCGCGAGCGCAGGTCCGTTTTTCACGCGCGGAGCTTCGCCATACCCCGCCAACCGGGGAAGGTGCAATAGCATCGTGAAGCGCGTCGTACGCTCGACTAGCATGCCGATTGCTGAGCTGCCAACACCGAGGATGAGGTCTCCCTCCCAATGTCCCGGACTGCTCGATCGGCAGCTTCAGCAGGGCGCTCACTGATCATGATCTCCGGTCAGACAAAGCCCTTGCCTCGCCTGCCTACGCGTGCCCTGGGCATCCGTTGTCAATCGGCCCTTTAATTGCGGTTTGTTGTCAAGCTTACATTTCTAACTCGCCCACGGCACGGTGGTAGCGCTCGCGCCGTCGGAGCTGGTCCGGATTGCGGAGACGGAGCGGGCGCGGCTGATACGTGCTTTGCCGGCCAGGCACTGGATCGCGGAGCTGGTTGATGTCTTCGCTGGGATCATGGTCCTTTCCGAGGTCGCGCAGCGCCTCACGATGATTCCGGGTCGGGGCGCCTCAACGTTTGCAGCGGAATGCGGACGAGCCGCCACCAGCCGATTGACCGAGGTGCCACAACACCGTCCCAGCGGGACATCGCCAGTCCGGCAGACCGGACCAGGAACTTTACAAGATCGGATCAGGCTTCCTTCGCCTGGCCCCAGTCGAACGATCTGCCGTCGACCCAGATACAGTGAAGAACGATGGCGATTTTACGCGCGATGGCGACCTTTGCCTTTCGCATGCCCATCCGCTTGGCGAGCTTCATGCCCCAAGCCTTGAGAGAGGACCATTTCTTCGTTCTATAAAGCAGGACGGTCGCCGCCTCGTACAGGTAAGTTCGAAGAAGACGGTCGCCCCATCGTGATATCTTGCCATTGATATCAGTTTCGCCAGACTGGTTGCGTCGAGGCGTAAGACCCAGATAGGCGCCGACGCTGGATGCCGATCGGAAGCGCGATGGGTCGTCGATCGTATGGCGGAAGGTCAAGGCGGTCACCACGCCGACACCAAGAACCGTCATCAGGCGGCGCGTTGTCTCATCCGACTTCGCCAACTGGCGGACTTCGTCGTCGAACTTGCTTTGCTGCTTGCAGATCTGCTCATGGATCGACAGAAGCGGCGCGATCACACCGAGGAGCTGATGATCTTCGCCCAATAGCTCGCAGACCTGATTGCGGAACTGCAGTCCGATCGCGCGTGGGAAAGAGCAAGCCGTATTCTTTGATTAAACTGCGGACTTGGTTCTCGATATCTCGACGAATGGCCACGAGCCGAGATCTCGCGACGAGTATCGCGCGTATCTTCTGACTTTCCTCGCTCTTGACTTTGACTTCTCGGTACCAGCCGACCCGCACCAGTTCGGCCAAACCTCGAGCATCATTCTGATCGCTCTTGTTCATGCGTACGGACAAAGCCGCGTGGGCATGACGCGCGTCGATGCAGACCACCGGAAGATCAACCCTACGAAGTTCATGCCATAGCCAACTCGCCATCGCCCCGGTCTCAATCCGATGCGCTCCGCCTGTGGCGCTCGCTTGCGAAGCAGTGCCCTCAGCGCCCCCGGGTCGGACTTGGCCTTTCCCTCGAACATGACCTGACCCACTTCGTCGACCACACACACTGATGTTTCTTTTTGCGAGCATCCAACCCAACATACTGCTTCATAGCCCCTCCGATTCGCGGGATTGCGGGAAGGCTTGAAGATAGCGGACATTTCGAGCCGCGGGCGCCGACCGCAATTACGTCATCGTTTGCAAATTTTTGCAAGCCGATTGACATCCCAGCGCTTTCGCCCCCAGGGGCGACAAAGCGCCGGAGGCTCTGTTCATTCAGAACAGGGGCCATCTCCTGATAGCGCTTCCGCGCGGTGCGCGCCTGAGCGGCTCGAATCATCCCACGACGCTACGTCGCGCGACTCATCATTGTGAATCCTGCGCAAACAATCCTCGCGATCTGTGGCAACTGTGACTCAGTTGTTTATGGCGGGCTCTTATTGTCGACGACGAACACCTTGACGCCGTCGCGCTCTGTCACGGTGTCGTCAGGCTTAGCCTCGTCGGCCAGGCTCATCCGGTATTTGAACCCGTCGCAGCCACCGGTCTCGATGCGCAGGCCGCTCGTCGGCTGCGCCGAACCCGAGATCACGCTCTTGAGCGCATTCACTGCGCTATCCGTCAGATTGATCATGGCTATCCTTTTTGCCTGGGTCGTTTGGATAGGAATTGGCAAGTCGCATGCCAGCGCGCCCGAGCTTGACATTGTCCGAGATCGCGCCTGTTGGCTTTGCGGCGCGTGTAGGGTTGCTGACAAAGGTCTTCGAGGGATTGCGGCGGCCTTGCGTGTCTTCTTTATGTATTCCGCCGATGAAGCGTAAGGAACGCGGCGGCAAGCAATTTGCATAACGTGTCTAAGCCGGTCGAAGTGTCCGGTGATGAGCTTAGATTGGAACCACATGGCGAACACTGCCGAACAACTAGAACACGCACCGGGGGTCTTTGTGGACAAGATCTGCGCAGGCGGGGCGCCCATTCAGCTTCTTTTGCACAATGACGGCAAGACGACCCTCGGTCTCGTGGTACGGCTGCTGCGCGAGGTATTCGACAAACAAGAGCGGGATGCCATTGCGCTCGCCAAACTCGTCTTGCAGCATGGCAAGGCCGTCTGCGGACGCTATCCACCCTCAGTCGCAAAGGCGCTCCTCGAGGCGGCGCAAGAGCGCATCCGAGCTGAAGGATGTCCCCTGCTGATCACGGACGAAGCCGCGGACGAAGCGGACAGCCCCGACCTGTCCGACGTGCAATTCGAATATGCCTACGAAGCCCTTGAGTGGCACTTCACCAATATACCGCCGAGCGAACTCGCCACTACTGTGAGGCAATTCCCGGGCCACATGCAGGCCGATGTTCAGGTCGCGGTCGATAAACTATTCGCCGATCCTGTCCGCTTCTTCGGCGCCTATGCAGAACATAGGTACGAGACGCTTTCATTCGCTCGGATGAAAAAGCGTGGACAGAATGCGATTTCGCTGGTGCCGCCGCAATATCACCAGGTCGATACTGGCGAGACGGCGCCGGTCAAATGCCTGTACAATGGACTGTGGCTCTGCCGAGCGAGCGAATTTTTCTTTGCCGTCGTGCTCTCTACTGAATTCGAGTTCGACCAAGAGCCGAGGATCCGGATTGAAATCGTTGCCCCTGCGGGGACTGGCGGCGAAGCCTTTGTTCAGCGGAGCTTTGACGAACTGGAACGGGCGGTACACGCGGCACGTTCTTATCGCGGCAAGATTCTCTCATTCGAGAAAGCTGCGAATTACAGCGGCCGCTCAAGAGGCATCATGGTGCATCGACTGGCACCAGTTAGGCGCGAGGACGTGATCCTGCGGGAACAGGCTATCAAATTGCTCGATCGCAACGTGTTGAGTTTTGTCGCCACGCGTGACGCACTCCGCCGATTCGGCCAGTCGACCCGCAAGGGCATCCTGCTCTATGGCCCGCCCGGCACCGGTAAGACCCACACCATCCGCTATCTCGCCACCAACCTACCGGGACACACTACGCTAATAATCACCGCCGAAGAGGTCGGTCAGCTGAGCGCCTATATGGCGCTCGCGCGCCTGCTGCAGCCTACCATGGTGGTGATCGAGGATGTCGATCTGATCGCCAGCAAGCGCGACGACTTGACAACATGTGAGGAGGTCGCGCTGAACAAACTTCTGAATGAAATGGACGGCTTGAAGGAAGACGCTGACATCCTCTTCGTGCTCACCACCAACCGCCCCGAGCAACTCGAGGGCGCCCTGGCCGGTCGCCCCGGCCGCATCGACCAGGCGATCGAGATGCCGCTGCCTGATACGACCGGGCGCGACAAGCTGATCCGACTTTACGGCACGGGCCTACCGCTTGAGGCGCAGATCGTAGCCGAGACGGTGCGCCGCACTGAGGGCGTCAGCGCCGCTTTCATTAAGGAGCTGATGCGACGCATTGCGCAATCATGCATCGCTCGTGACGGCGGAAACTCAGTGACCACAGCTGACATCGAGGAAGCGCTCGAAGACATGCTGTTCGCCGGCGGCCGCCTCAACGTGAAGCTCTTGGGTGGGGCCGGACCGATGGCTGCGGGGTCTGAATGAAGGCGAAGGGAGGAAGATCACCCGCCAAGGGCTGTGCCAACTCCCGCATGCGCCGGGTGTCGACGACGCGTCTATGATTGATGAGCAGCGAGGCGGTTCGTAAACGCGAACCGCCGCGACAACTCGCCCGCTCAACCGTCGCTCGCTGTTCCATGCCGGCCTGCCCCTACAGGCGGGCTTCGATATCAACGCCTCGCCACAGCCGACAAGCAATGAGCAGCTTCGCCATCCGTCAAGGAACGAGAACGGCTGCGGGATTGCCGGCGAAAAGTCCCCCTGCGAAAGCGGCCACCTGGGTAGTACATGCGCATGCAGTTTTGTCCGGCCGATGCATCGGCTGACTCATACCTCATGATGGGTCCGACGAGCCGACAAGACACGACACCAACTCCTTAGGAGAAGCGCTATGACGATTTCGCGGGCGGAAGTTATCACATCGATCGAGCGGCGGCGCCGGTGGTCACCGAACGAGAAGGAACGGCTTGTTGCAGCATCGCTCGAGCCGGAGCCAGTGTTTCCGAGATGGCTCGCATGGCTGGCCTTCATGTAAGCCAGCTGTTCAGCTGGCGCTAAGAGCTTTGCAAGAACGGCGAAGCGAGTATAGCGCCGTTCGTGCCGGTCGAGATTGGGCCATCTGTGCCGCTGCGGGAGTTGGCCGTGCGCCATTGACGACGAGGCCGGCGCGTCGACGGAAGAGCCTGGGCATCATCGAGATAGATCTTGGTAGCGGGCACCGCATCCGTGTGGATGGCGACGTAGATGGAGACGCGGAGCATACAAACTGGTGGAGATCGAGATTTACGGCCAGCTGGCCGCCCTGCTCAGAATTTCTGAGAGGGCGGTGGCCGATCCCCTAGAGTCTAGGGGTATACTGGTTGCGGGGATAGGATTTGAACCTATGATCTTCAGGTTATGAGGCTCGAAGGCCGGAATGAAGCGAAAAGGGCCGCCGGGCACGTCCCAAATGAATCGAAACGGTTCGTCCTTTTTGTACGCCACACCAACCCGGCAGCCATACCTGCGCACTTGATTTCTTTCTTGCCAGAGCAGCCTCCGATCTTATCGCCTCAGACCGATCGTGGTTCGGGACCGAGGCATGAGCGGCAAGGACGAAAAGAGTCGGATCGAGACGTTAGGGTCGCCAAGCAGTCGGAAAATGCCGCCTGCTACGAAGCGCCATCGTAAGAACCGTGGCATGCCGCCGCCGGCGACGTTCGATATCGAAACGTTGCCGGGCAGCTCTAATTTAACGGCATTAGAGGCGGCGGCGGTTATCCGCCGCACGCCCGGAGCGCTGGAGCAGTGGCGGCGCAATCCGAACCACCCGCTCAAATGGCGCTACGTCGATGGCCGGCCCCTCTATCGTGTCGATTCAGTGCGTGACTATCTGGCCAAGTGACGACAAAACCACTAAGATCCCTCAGCCGCATAATGCTCACGCAGACGCCCGAGGAGTTCGGCCTTGATCGGGTCAAGCGGATTCGTCCGCTGCAGGCGCACGATTTTCCCGACCCTTTTCGCGCCGACCAACTGCGCAATGTAGTCGTGAGCCGCTTCAAATGCCATCTTGCGGATGATCCACTGTTCGTCGTGATTGTAGACCTGATCGATTCCGCTAGGCTTTTGCCCAACACACAGCCGCTGGATTTCGTTGTCGTAGCCACAGCGCGACATGATGGTGCGCAAGCTGCGCCTTAAGTCATGCATGGTGAACTTGGCGACGCTCGCTTCCTTGACCAAACGGTTGACCATCTTGGTGAAGCCGGACATTAGGCCGCCGGTCTTTGGTGACGGGAAGACATAGTCGGAAGTTGCCCGCTGGAAATATTTCGCGGCCGCGAGCACCTCGTCAACGAGATGGGTGCGCGGCAGGTCGTGGTGCAGGCCCATCTTGGTCCATGTGGCATCGAAGGTGATGCGGTCGTCCATGACGTGCTTCGACCACTCGATCATGGTTGGCTCGCTGCGGCGCGGGCCGCCTAGTAGACACATCCGTACCAGAAGCCCGAAAGTCCCGAGCTTGCCGGATGCCTGCCAGACCTTGATGATCTCGTCATCGCTCAGCGCGCGTCCTTTGGTGCGGCGCAAGATCCGCTGCGCCCGGGTTTCCTTCGGCTCGCGATAACCAGCGAGCACATTGTGGTCGAGATAACCCTCGCCGACGCACCATTCGAGGAAAGTGTGGGTGTGCTTGCGCAGGTCCTTGGCCGCCCCACGCTTGCCGGTCTTGGCAATCTTGTCGACGGCCGCCATGATCTGTCGCCGCGTCAGGTCTCCGACGGCGCTCTCGGAGTGTTCCTTGAGCCCGCGCCGCAGCGCCGACAGTGCTGGCTTCCAGTTGACGACTTGGCGTCCGGTCAAGGACCCCTGGTAGGGACCATCTTCAACAATGAGGGTGGTTAGCGTGGTGCGCTGCTTCTCGGTTGCCTGTTGCCGCCTCGCCTCGCGCTTGGCGTCGTTCGGATCCACGCCCTTGAAGACCTCGCCCGCGGCGATGGTGGCGGCCTTGCGCGCTGCCTTCTCATTATATTTGGGCCAGGCGCCTAGGGTCTTGCGCTGGGTTCCCCTCACCCCCGGTTTGGTGAAAAGATAGACCCATGTCCGGCCACCGGTCGCGCGCATGCGCAGCGCGAGGCCGGGCAACTTGTCGTCGTGGAGATAATGCTGCGCCTTACTTGGCGGCAACGTCGCGTTGCGAATCACGGCATCGGTAAGTGTCAGCTGGTTGGTCGGCTCCGGCATGGTCCCTGTGCTCCCAGTCGCGGTGTGCCCCGCAGCCGCCGGGACCATCGAAGCGAAGGGAAAGTGATCATTGACTTTCCTTCGCTTTTTCCGCCTCGGGGCACACCAGCGTGGAAGGACGGCCCTTGAAGAACAGAGGGGCACAGACCCTCCCCGATTTGTGTGCCCCAAGGGAAGATGGCACGGGGGCACAGCGGGGGCATACAAAATGTAGCTTGGTCAGTTGTGGCCTGTTATGGCCGCATATGGCAAAATCCCGTACAATGCAGAGACTTATCTACTTTTTACTATGGCTGTCTCGGGTTGGCTAGGGACTACGAATTGTGGTTCACACGGGAGAGGTCCAAGGTTCGATCCCTTGTGCGCCCACCATTCACCTTCCTGAACCCTGCTGATCGCGGACCCATCGCCGACGCCTGGCGATGTGTCGGGACCGCCTCAATCAAAAATGTCGAAAACAACCCCATGCACAGTAGCCGACCTCAGTCGGATCAAGGGGTTACCACTATGCTATTTTTCCGAAATCGGATTTGACTCGCCGGGCAAAACACCGGCATGATGGCATCGTCGCGGTGGCCTGAGCGGGAAGTATTGGTCATCGCCCTTGGGGCACTAGCTCTTTGCTTTGCGCATGATGTCACGTCGTCATTGCGAGCGCAGCGAAGCAATCCAGAGTCTTTCCGCGGAGACAGACTGGATTGCTTCGCTGCGCTCGCAATGACGGAGCAAGGGGTGAGACCGCGCCGATCGACGCCCACGCCATCTCAAGCGTCAAGCAACCCGCGCCGGCCGCCAGGCCGCGTACAGACCGACGAAGGTCCCGATGGCGACCAGTGCTGCGGCCAGCAGCAGCTGCAATTCCCCGTCGTCGGTGGTGCCTACGGACGACACGAGTCTGCTCACGACGACGAACAGAACGCCCACGGAAGCTGCTGCACCCACGCCGAGATAGGCGAGTTCGCGCGTCAGGTTGCGGCCGAGGAGGCCGAGTGCCGTGAAATACATCGCGCAGGCGTTGGGATGAACGAACAGGGCAATTCGCGCGTAAGGGCCGTAGGCATCGAGCAAGGACTCACACCGGTTCAGCGCCGCCTTTGAGGCGACCCGCTGCAACAGCGGTCGGAAAAAGCGAGCCTGCCCGTAGCTCAGGACGGCGCCCACGATGATGGCCAGCCACGCCACGATGAAAACGGAGACGTCCGCGGGCTTCGGATTGAGCGCCACGGACATCAGGATGAGAGCGGTTCCGGGAAAATAGCCAAAATACGGGAAGACCGACTCCAGCAGCACGCAGACGAAAATGAAGACCAGAAACCACGACGAACCGGTCGCATCCTGGACGATGGCGTTCAAGTCGAAGAGATCAGTCTTGTACAGGACGAGGTACATGCACATGGCCAATCCGGCCAGCGCGTAGAACGGCAATGCTCCCGACAGAAACCGCCTCATCCAGCTATCGCGCCTTGTTGCGCGGACACAGCGGAAACCATCGATAAACGTCCCCTACCCAATCGACAAAATCTCGATCTCCTGCGCACCCGCCCCCACGACATCCCCGACCGCCTTCCCCATCAACGACTTCGCCACCGGCGCCACGAACGAGATCGAGCCGGCCTTGGGGTCGGCTTCGTCCTCGCCGACGATGCGATAGGTTTGCACGCGGCCATCGGCGCGGCTGAAGGTCACCGTGCTGCCGAAGGCCACGATATCGGTCGAGGCCGGGGCGGGAACGACCTGCGCCGTGCGCAGCCGTTCGGTGAGATAGCGGGCGTCACGCAAGGGCACCGCCGATTGCCGGCGCTTTTCGTTGACGTCCTCGATGGCTTGCGCGGCTTCATAGGCCTCGCGTGCGTCCTGAAGCTGTCTTTGCAGCGCCTGCAAGCCCGCTTCCGTCACGAGGTTCGGATGCGGCGAGATCGGCCGATCCGGCAGCAGCGTCTCGGCGGCGGTTTCCGCGCTCTCTTCTTTGGTAAAGGCAACGCTCAAGTCGAAAATCCTGTCGAACTGTTCGGGCTCACGGCCGGCACCGTCGCGCCGCGAGGAATTGCGGCGGGCCGAAGCTGGCGATCTCCCGGATCATATCTCAAGTTCGACGAAACGGCGCAGCTTGAAGACGATGTCCGGCATGGCCTGGCGGAACCGCGTGGCATCCCGGAACGTGGCCGAGAACGGCGCGAAGGTGATCATCGCGTTCCAGTGCCTGTACCCGTAGACCGTGACGGAGGCGCCGGTCGCCGGAAAATTCTCCAGCTTGCGCAGCTCGCCCAGGACGAGATCCGCGATTGCTTCAGCAGGCAGCAACTGCTTGCCATCAGGCGTCGTGGCGATCTTCGCCGGCGGCTCGACCGGCTTCGCGGCAGCCGGCGCCGCATTGGGCGCGCTCTCGGAATCGTTCTCTGAGTTGTTCTCGGGCTTGGCCGGCGGCGTATCGGGGACGGGCTCGACCAGCTCAAAAAATCCGTTCGTGGGCGCAGTCGGCGGCGGAACCTCGATGAGCGGCGGTGGCGCGACACTTTGTGCGGCGCGCTTGTTGCCTCCCAGGATGCTGCTGATCATGGCCACAAGGCCAGCATCCCTCACGTCGTCACTCATAACTCCCCCCAGGCTTCGACCTACTCTAGCACCGCTCGCGCGGACCGCCACTGGGGATGTATGGCCGGATTCCGCCCGGCCAAGATCCTGTTTCACGACCGTCTCGCGATGGCACCGGCGGCGCGATGCCCGATCATTTCGCGCCGCCGTGGATCCGTCACTGCTTATCGAACGGAACGTATTGCTGGTACTGCTTCGGCACCGAGCTGCGGTAGCGCGCGGGCACCGTGCCGCTGTCGACCGAGTGATCGATCTCCTGCTGCCGCGTCATCTTCTTCTTCGCCGGCTTCTTCGACGCACTCTTCTTGGAGTCGGTCGGCTGGCTGGAAGCGTCATTGGTGGCGCCCGGCGCTGTCGTCGTCGCTGCCGGCGCGGCGGTTGTCGCCGCAGGCGCCGCCGTTCCTGCGGCGGTTGGTGCGCCCTGTGCCAGCGCAAGCGGTGTCTGCATGAGAAGCGCCAGCGCTGCTGTCGCAGCCAGCAAGTATGATTTTTGCATTAGAACCTCCAAAATTCCTGATCCGAACAAGGCAAGCGTAGTTCTCCGGGATCGACGCGTGCAAGTCCGTTCACGATAGGCCGGAACCCCGTCGTGAACTGTGGCCGAGATCACATTGCCGGCGGCAGGCTGCGTCATGATGTGCCTTGTCGCGAACGCAAAAGCCGTTCGCCGACACCAACACAGGCATGACTTTGCAACAGACGAGCCAGGCCCGCTGACATTCCTATCCACTCGCTCTCGAAGGAGACTGAAATGCGTCGCACCATCCTCACACTCGCATCGCTCGCGGCCCTGATGGCCGTAGCAGCCCCGGCCGCCCAGGCACATCCTGCGAACGATCGATATTGCATCCAGGGCCGCTCGTGGGGTTACCCCGGCAATTGCCAGTTCGCCAGCTATCAGCAGTGCCTCGCCAGCGCGTCCGGCACGTCGTCTTATTGCGGCATCAACCCGCGCTACGCGTTCTCGCAGCAGCGCGACTACTGACGAATTCGCGGCGTGCGCGCATGACGCGCGCGCCGCCACAATTTTTGCGTGAAAACGATCCGCGTCGCCGATACCTCGGCGAATTGAAACTGTGCGAAGCCGCCTGCGTCCGTCGATGACGAGAATGTTATCCGTCTTCGCCACGGAGAATATTCACGATGCGCCGCCGTGGCTTGCAGGCGGGCGTCTCCTTCCGAAAATTTTGATGACGGGCAATTGTGATCCATCTCGCTCGTGGCAGGCGTGATCGCGCCTAGGCTGCAAACTCCAGCGCGAGGAACTTGAGCCCGAACTGTTTCATCCGACTTTTCAGGAAGGTGTTTCAATGAGCAGCCGCCACGCAATTGTTCCGCGCGGTCTGAACGCAACGCGTTCGCCGCTTTCGCAAGGCCGCTTCGGCCGCATGTTCCGCAAGCTCGCACCGGCCAAATTCGGCCCGAACGATTCCGACAATGTTGCAAACCTGTCGGCGCTCGCCGACAAGATGGTCGCCGGCTTCGACGGACCGAAGGACGGGCCGGACGCCGAAGAGAGCGGCATTCCCTCGCTCTACACTTATTTCGGCCAGTTCATCGACCACGACATCACCTTCGATCCGGTCAGCTCGCTGACCAAGCAGCAGGATCCCGACGGGCTCGTCGACTTCCGCACACCGTCGCTCGACATGGACAATCTCTACGGCCGCGGCCCGAACGACCAGCCCTACATGTATGACGGCATCAAGTTCCGCCTCGGCGAGAAGGTCACCGGCGCCGGCGTGCCCGATGCAGTCGATTTGCCGCGGTTCAAGGGCCGCGCGCTGATCGGCGATCCCCGCAACGACGAGAACAGCATCGTCTCGCAATTCCAGGCCTTGATGCTGCGCTTTCACAACCGCATGGTCGACGACAATGACAGCCTGTCGTTCGAAGACGTGCAGCAGCGCGTTCGATTCCACTATCAGTATGTGGTGCTGAACGACTTCCTGCCGCGCATTGTCCACGCCAGCGTGCTGGACGAGCTGAAGACCGCAGGTCAATACGACCGCAGCAAGCTCGCTTACTACCATTGGAAGACCTATCCGTTCATGCCGGTCGAGTTCTCGGTCGCGGCCTATCGGCTCGGGCACTCCATGATCCGCCCCGGCTACCGGCTGAACGACGCCGCCAACATGCTGCTGCAGATCTTCCCCGATCCCAACAATCCCGACCACAACGCACTGACCGGCTTCCGCGCGATGGGACCGGGACGCGCCATGGATTGGGGCCGCTTCATCGATCTCGACACCCGCCCCTACGGCGTCGAGGACGACGATACCAATCCCGACAACAAGAGACGGCTGCAGTTCGCCTATCGCATCGATGCCTCGCTGGTGGACCCGCTGCGCAAGCTGCCGCCGGAAGTCGCCTCTAATCCGGCGTCGCTGGCGCTACGCAATCTCGAGCGCAGCTGGCGGCTCGGACTGCCGTCGGGCCAGGCCGTCGCCAGGGCGATGAACCTGACGCCGCTGACCGACGACGAGATCATCATCGGCAAGGCCGTCGACGAGCCGGGACCGGGCGATCCGCAAGTCAAGATCGCGACCATCGCGAACGGCGTGTTCGCCGGCAACTGCCCGCTGTGGGCCTACATCCTGGCCGAGGCGCGGCAAAACGCGACGGACATGGCAATCCCCGCCACCGGTGGGCCCGCCACCGTCAAGACCCCGCAGCTCGGGCCGGTCGGCGGCCGCATCGTCGCCGAGGTCTTCCTCGGCATGATGTTCGGAGACAATTCCTCCGTGCTGTCGCTCGATCCGCAATGGACGCCGGTGACCGGCTCCAGCTTCGCGCTGAAGGACCTCGTCGCCTACGCGCTCGGCCAGGGCGATCCGCTGCATTGAGCGGGTAACGGACGATGGTGCAAGGCCGGTCGTCGTGCGAGCTGCCTTGTGGCCCACTCGCACGACGGGCGGGCGGATGGCTCCTGACAGGCGTGCTTCCCTAACGCGAATCCGTCCGCTTCCTGTTGACTCGCATCGCGAATGGAGAAATCCTTCAAAAACGCAATTGCCATTGCCAATTCTCAGCAGTACGAACTTCGGCGCCCTCGGTTTTATCGGCGCCATCTGACCAGATTTATTCTGAACAGAAAACGGAGGGGCCGATGCGCGCGCTCGCCTTGAGAACCGTCTCTCTTCTCGCCCTCGCTACCCTGAGCTCGATTTCCGGCACGCCCGCCGCACGCGCGGAGGACGGGGCCGATGAGCAATTTGGCAAGGTGCACTTCCAGACCTCCTGCAACGAGGTGGCGCAGCGCCGCTTCGATCGCGGGATGCGTTATCAGCACTCGTTCTGGTACCGGCCCGCAAAGGAAATTTTCGAGGAGACGCTGCAGGCCGATCCGGAATGCGCGATCGCCTATTAGGGCATTGCGCTGAGCCTGCTGTACAATCCGCATTTTCCCGCGCCTAAGGAAAACCTCACCGGAGGTATCGCCGCGCTGCAGAAGGCCAAGGCACTCGGCGCCAAGAGCGAACGCGAACGCGACTATATCGACGCGCTGCTGGCCTTCTATTCGGGCGACGAAAAGACGACGTTTGGCCAGCGCGCACAGGCCTATCTCAAGGCAACCGAAGCCGTCGCCGCGCGCTATCCCGATGATGACGAGGCGCAGATCGCCTACGCCATTACGCTGAATGTCACGGCGTCACCAAACGACAAGACCTATGCCAACCAGCTCAAGGGCGCTGCTATCCTGGAGCCGATCTTCAAGCGCCAGCCGCGGCATCCCGGCGTCGCGCATTATCTGATCCACCTCTATGACTATCCGGCGATCGCAGAGCAAGGACTCGACGCTGCCAAGCGCTATTCCGAGATCGCGCCGGCGGCACCGCACGCCTTGCATATGCCGTCGCACATCTTCACGCGCGTCGGCTACTGGAACGAATCCATCGACGCCAATAGCCGTTCCGCCAAGGCTGCCAAGGAGGGCAAGGACCCAAGCGAGCAGCTGCATGCCGACGACTATATGGTCTACGCCCTGCTCCAGCTTGCGCAGGACAGCCGAGCCAGCGAGGTCATCGCGGACATGGTTGCGACCACGGGCTATGCGCCGGCTGTCCGCGCCGGTCCCTACGCGATAGCAGCCAGCCAGGCGCGCTATATGGTCGAGCGTGGTGATTGGCAGGGCGCTGCTGCGCTGAAGGTCGAGCCGAGCCGGTTTGCCTATGTCGATGCGATCAGAGTTGCGGGACAAGCTGCAGCAGGACAAGGACGCCTATTGGACCGAAATCGTGGACATTCAGCGGCAGGTCGCTACAGCCTGGCAGCTCAACGCCCTGGGGAAACAGGCGGATGCGCTGGAAGCGATGCGCCTTGCCGCCGATGCCGAAGACAAGACCGAGAAATCCATCGTGACGCCGGGTCCGCTTGCCCCCGCACGCGAGCTTTACGGGACCATGCTGCTCGAACGTGGCATGGCGACGGAAGCATTGGCCGCGTTCGAAAGCACCATGCGCAAGGAGCCGAACCGCTTTGGCGCGACCATCGGCGCCGCTCGCGCGGCCGAGAAAGCGGGGGATGCTGTGAAGGCCCGCCAGTACTACGCGAAAGTCGTCGAAACGGCGAGAAATGGCGACTCGTCTCGGGAAGACCTCGCGGCCGCACGAAAGTTGATGGCTCAGAATTAGCAAAGGGGCCGCGGCAACGTCCATGCGCCTGACCAGCAAATTCGTTGCAATCAGCGCAGCCAGTGCGCTGCTCTGCGCAGCCGCTGCGGTCTGGATATTGCGATCCGGTGAACCGGCACGCGCAACATCGGCCTCCGGCGAGGTCCGCCCGGTGTGGACGGAAATCGACTGGCCTTTCGGCGCGGACCCCTGGGGGAAAGGAAAAGCGTTCCGCTGCAAGGCCGAAGATTGCGGCGGCGAGGTCCAGCTCTACGTTCGCCCCAAGCTCGGCTTTTGCAACTGCGCTACCGGAGTCGCCGACGACGGCGACCTCGAACAGATGGGCGACCTGGCGCTGATTGGGAGGGCAACGCCGACGGCTGCCGGCCGAGAGATCGTCGTCGGTCCGATGCGCGGCCGCAGCCGGGCATATCGCGTCGAAGGGAACCCCAAGGCCGCGCTCTCACTCGCCTTCAATCAACGCTGCGACATGGTAGCCGCGACGGCTTTGCTCGCACCGGGCGCGACCGCGTCACTGGAGCCGGCGGTGCTGTCATTCCTCAATAGCGACCGCATGTTGAAATGGGCCGAGATCGCCCTTGGATTATGACTCAAAGCAATAGCTGAATTAAACGCGACAATCTCGGCACTCGCCTTAACGCGCAGCCCTCAGGCCGATCTCCTCCAGCCGGGTCGCGAACCAGCGCGACAGCGGTTGCTCAAGGACGCCGCTGACATAGACTTCCGAGATCGTCACGTTGTTCTTGTCCAGCACCAGCAGCACGCCGATCCAGAAGGCGAACCAGACATGCGCATCGGTCAGCGCCATCAGCTTATGCTGGTCGTGATCAAGCGCGGTGTGATTGCTCGCCTTGCGGATCTCCACGGTCAGCAGATTGTTCGGGATCTCGCGCTGATGCACGACGACGTCAGGATAGATCGACTTGCCCAGGTGATCGTCGGTCGAGATGATGGTGCCGTGCGGCAGATGCAGCGTACGTTCGCCGAGCCGGTCGTAGTTGCAATCGACCGACCAGCCGGAGAATTGCTTCTCCAGATATACAGCGAAGCGGTGCGTGATGGCACGCTCGCCGATGTCCTTCTCGAACAGGAATGCTTCGTGGGCGTAGAAGTCCCGGAGCGCCGCGATCACCTTGTTCAGCTCGGTCTGCATCTTGCCCCCCGGCCACTCGGCGCTCCATTTCAAAGCCGTGAGTAGCCCGGATGGAACGTAGCGCAATCCGGGTTCTCGCAAAACGCACAATGTCCCGGATTACGCTGTGCTCCATCCGGGCTACATGAGGGCCGGAATTCGCGGCGCGATCGAGCAGTTCTTACATCTGGACTTCGATAAGCCGCGGACCGGGCTCGGCGACGGCTTCGGCCAGCGCCTTGTTGAACTCGTCCGCGTTGGTAACGGCGCGGCCGGGCACGCCCATGCCCTTGGCCAGCGCCACGAAATCCAGCGTCGGCCGGTCGAGGCGAAGCATGTCGTTGGCGCGCTGGCCGGGCTCGCCGGCGCCGACATTGTCGAACTCGCCGCGCAGGATCTGGTAGATGCGATTGGCGAACACGATGGTGACGATGTTGAGGTTTTCACGAGCCTGGGTCCACAGCGACTGGATCGTGTACATCGCGCTGCCGTCGCCGACCATGCAGATCACCTTGCGGTCCGGGCAGGCGATCGCGGCACCAATCGAGAGCGGCGTCGAGAAGCCGATCGAGCCGCCCATGTTCTGGAGCCAGTCGTGCGGAGCAGCCGCCGCCGTCGGCGGGAAGAAGGCGCGGCCGGTGGTGAGGGATTCGTCGACCAGGATCGCATTCTCGGGGATCGCATAGGCGATCGACTGCGCGATCGAGGCGTGGGTCAGTGCGCCGGTCGGCTTGAGCAGCTCGGCCGAGGCCTGCGGCTTGACGTCCTTCGCGCTGGCCTTCACCGCGCCGGCGAGCGCTTCCAGCGCTGCCACCGAATTCTCACCCCAAGAGGTCATGCGATGCACGTCGCAGCCTTCCGGCTTGAGGATGCTCGGTTTGTTCGGATAGGCGAAGAAGGCCACGGGATCGTCGGACTCGACCAGCACGATATGGCGGAACCTCGCCAGCATCTGCAGCGCGTTGTCGATCACGTAATGGATGCGATCGATCGAGAAGCGGCCGCGGCCGCGCGCCATCCTGGGACGGAAGGTCGGGCCCATCACGGTGCAGCCGGTCTTGGCGGCGATGCGCTCGGCCAGCGCCAGCCCCTGCTCGCTCAGCGCACTGCCGGTCATCAGCAGCAGCGTGCCCTCGCCATCGCCGTGCAGGATTTTTGCGGCCTGCTCGACCGCCTGCGGCGAATAGCTCGCGCGCTGCTGATCGGCCGGAACCTCGGCGATGCCATCCGCTTCGTTCCAGGCGGTGTCGGCGGGCAGGATCAGGGTCGCGATCTGCGGCGGCGCGCTCTTGGCGGCGGCGATCGCCGCGGCACCGTCGGCGGCGACTGATTTGGAGTCCGGCGAGGTCCGGACCCAGGAGGACATCGGCCGGGCCAGACCCTCGATGTCGGAGGTCAGCGGCGCGTTGTAGCCGATGTGGTAGACGGCGTGCTGGCCGACGATGTTGACGATGCCGGAATTCGCCTTCTTGGCGTTGTGCAGATTGGCAAGGCCGTTGGCGAGACCGGGGCCGAGATGCAGCAGCGTCGAGGCCGGCGTGCCCTTCATGCGGAAATAGCCGTCGGCGGCGCCGGTCACCACGCCTTCGAACAGGCCGAGCACGCAACGCATGCCGGGCACGCGGTCCAGCGCTGCGACAAAATGCATCTCGGAGGTGCCGGGGTTGGAGAAGCAGACGTCGACCCCGCCCTTGACCATCGTCCGCACCAGACTTTCCGCACCGTTCATCCGTCAGCTCCTGCAACCGGCAATGTTCCAACAATCCGTCCGATCAATCATTGTTCGCTCGTCTCGTCAAAGCAATAGCCGGCATCGCCGCCCTGCGATGCGCCCGTTTGGCTAATGCTTTCCGGCAAATTGGCATGGTTGCCGATTTGGTAACGCCATTCATTAAGGATGCCTCCCTCACGGTGGCGTGGCTTGCGGAAAGCTCGCAAATATGGCCTGTGACTGCAGTTGGATCGATTTTTTGCTGGGGGAACTATGATCCGGTATTTTGCCGCGCCGCTTGCCGCCATCGCACTGCTGTCGGCTACCGCCGGCGGTGCCTTCGCCGAGGAGTTCGACTCGCGCGACATCATGGGCGGCGGCCCGAACTTCTTCCGCGGCGGCTCGAGCCCGGTCCCCCGCACCACCGTCATGTATAACGGCAATTACGCCCCCGGCACGATCGTGGTGAACACCTCGGAGCGCCGGCTCTACCTGGTGCTCCAGAACGGCCAGGCCCTGCGCTACGGCATCGGCGTCGGCCGCGATGGCTTCCGCTGGGGCGGCGTGCACAGGATCACCGCCAAGAAGGAATGGCCGGATTGGACGCCGCCGTCGCAGATGCTGGCCCGCCGGCCGGACCTGCCGCGTCACATGAAGGGCGGCGTCGAGAATCCGCTCGGCGCGCGCGCGATGTATCTGGGCTCGACGCTCTACCGCATCCACGGCTCCAACGAGCCGGAGACGATCGGCCAGGCGGTGTCCTCGGGCTGCTTCCGCATGACCAACGACGACGTCAGCGACCTCTACGGCCGCGTCGGGGTCGGCACCACCGTGGTCGTGCTGAACAACTAGCGCCGCGCAGGATTCCGTAGGGTGGGCAAAGGCGCACTTGCGCCGTGCCCACCACGTGTCGGCAAACTGGATTACTATGGTGGGCACGCTTCGCTTTGCCCACCCCACGCAGAGGCGCTCGAATTCCGGCAGGAACCCGCAGGGCTGGTAAATATGCGGCCTTGTGCGTCGCTTCCGAATACGGCAGCGTCACCCGGCAATGAGCGCATCGGCCCCTTCTTCGTCCGGCTATCGCATCGCCCTGCTGGCGCTCGCGACCGTCGCGTTTGCCCCTGACACCGCTACCATCGCCGTCGCGGGCGAATTGCCTGCGATCGCCTCGCGCCAGCGCGCCGAGAAGAAGAGCTTTACCGACGGCGAGATCGTCGATGGCTTTCTCAAGACGGCGTTCGGCGCCGAATACCACCTCGCCGGCCGTGTCGACCGCATCCGCAAGTTCGACGGACCGGTGCGCGTGTTCGCCGAGAGCGACCGCGCCGACCGCAAGGCGCAGCTCGCAAAGGTCGTGGCCGACATCGGCAAGCGCGTGCAGCATCTCGACATCGCCATGATCGACAGCAGCGAGGCTGCAAATGTGCGGGTGAAGCTCGTGCGCGACCGCGATCTGTTCCGCACCATCTCGAGCTTTTACGGTGCGGAGAAGGCCCGCGAGATCCGCACCTCGCTCGATCCGCAATGCCTGTCCGGCTTTCGCAAGAACGACAATTTCGAGATCGAGCATTCCGACGTCATCCTCACCGTGGACAACGGCGATTTCACCTTTCTCGACTGCGCCTATGAGGAGCTGCTGCAATCGCTCGGCCCGATCAACGACACCGCGAGCGTGCCCTGGACCATGTTCAACGACAACGTCTCGATGGGCTATTTCGACGTCTACGACCAGTACATCCTCAACCTGCTCTACGATCCCCGCATCAAGGCCGGCATGACCATACATGAGGTCAAGGCGGTGCTGCCCGACGTGCTCACAGATGTGCGCATCTGGGTGAAGCGGGTGAACGAACTGAAGGAGTAGAGAACTTCCACCTTCTCCCGCAAGAGGAGAAGGGAAGTCACTGTCAACGCCGCCTCACACCTTCCTCGCCTTCGACATCAGGAATTGCTGGCGCATCACGTTGTTGCTTCCATCGAAATATTCGGAGATCAGCGCCTCGAACTCACTGCGAAAACTCCGCAGCTTGTCCGGCTCGTCCTTGTACTGGGCGACGAGCTTGATCAAAGGCCCGATCGTCGTTTCCATGGTGCGGCGGAAATGCTGCGGGCTGAGTGCGGACGGTGTCATGATGTCCATGTCGAAGGCGATGTCCTTCACTTTCCCCGCGAGACGTTCGGCGACGATCTTCGGATCGCCCCACGACACCGGTGATGCCACGCCCTCGGGCGGCGGCAGATGGCGGCCGATCAACGCGAACATCCGCCCGACATAGAGATGCGGCGGCCAGGTGGAGAAGGCGATGGTGCCGCCGGGCTTCAGCACGCGCAGCATCTCGCCGATGGCGACCTCGGGGCGCGGCGCGAACATGTGGCCGAACTGGCTGAGCACGACGTCGAACTCGTTGTCGCCGTAGGGCAGGCTTTCGGCGTCACCTTCGGTGAAGTCGAGATCGAGGTTCGCCAGCTGCGCGTGCTCGCGGGCGCGCTCGACCAGGACAGGCGATAGGTCGAGACCCCTGACCTTCGCTCCGCGGCGCGCCGCCGTGATCGCGGCGACGCCGGTGCCGCAGCCGACGTCGAGCAGCCTTTGGCCGGTCGCGACCCCGGCGAAACTCACGAGCTTGGCGGCCGAGGGCGTCGTGAACACCTCCATCGGCGTGAACAGCGACCAGGCTTCCTTCTGGACTGCCTTGAAACCAGCAAACGGGTCTTGCGCGGTCATGGAACTCTCCCTTCGCTCGAGGTCAGTTTCCATGAGGCTGACGACGGATACCAAAGGTTCAACGCGGGCCCATGACGGCGACGGCTTCGCCTCCTCGCGGTCCTATTGCACCAGATCGGCAACGATGGTCGCGGCCTTGAGGCCGGTGCCGGTGAGGACCGCAACCGTGGTCTCGTTCGCCCTGATGGCACCGGTGGCGGATAGTTTGTCCAGCGCGGCGGCAGCACTTGCGCTGGTCGGCTCGGCGAACAGGCCCTGCCGCGCCAGACGCCGCAGCGCGGCGACGATCTCATCCTCGGTGAGCGCGATGGTGCCGCCGCCGCTCTCACGCAACGCGCCGATGATCTCGCGCAGGCGCAGCGGATGCTTGATCGCAGTGCCTTCGGCGATGGTCTTGTTGACCTCGCGGACGACAGGCGTGTCGACGCCCGCCTTGAAGCTTGCATCGATCGGCGAGCAATTGAGCGGCTGCGCCGCAAACAGGCGCGGCAGCTTGGTGATCTGGCCGGCTTTCAACAGCTCACGGAAACCAAAGGCGCAACCGAGCAGAGAGCTTCCGGCGCCGACGGGGACGATGACGTTGTCGGGGGCGCGAAAGCCGAGATCTTCCCAGATCTCGTAGGCGAGCGACTTGGTGCCTTCGAGAAAAAACGGCTGCCAGTTGTGGCTGGCGTAGAAGGTCTGGCTGGACTGCCGGATGGCCTCGGCCTCCGATTCCTCGCGCGGGCCCTCGACCAGCTGCACCGCCGCGCCATAGGCGCGGACCTGCGCGATCTTGGCCGGCGACGTCGATGCAGGCGCGAGAATCTTCACGCGCATGCCGCCGGCGGCGCCTAACCCCGCCATCGACGAGCCGCCATTGCCCGACGAGTCCTCCAGAATGGCCTCGACGCCGATCTGCCGAAGAAAGGACAGCATCACGGCGGAGCCGCGGTCCTTGAAGCTGCCGGTGGGGTTGAACCATTCAAGCTTGAAGAACGGGCGCAGCTCGCCCCAGGCCTGCTGGACCAGCGGCGTGCAGCCTTCGCCGAGCGTGATCGGAGTCTTGATCTCGACCGGCAGCGCCGCCCGGTAGCGCCAGAGCGATCGCGTGCGCGGCTCGATCTCCTCCCGCGACATCCCTTCCCCCGGCGTCACCAGCAGCGGCGTGCGCTCGTCCGAGCACCAGCGCGGCTGGTCGAGCGGATAGAGCTGTCCGTTGCGGGGATCGATGTAGGCGGCGGCGGGCATGGCGGTCTCCAGGGAAGACGATGAGGCAGGCGATCGGGCAAAGGCGATCTGTACGTTTGGTTTGATGACACGTTTTGTCCGGAAACTCGACGCCCGCCACGCAAGCCGTGCACCGCCCCTTGAAAGCACGAAAAACATAATTACTTCATCGCCTTACAGCGATTTCATCGAGGTCGGCCAGTGTGGTGGCGTGGCTCTCACGCAGCCCCTGCCGGCTCGGTGATGACGGGGATTTGGCCGCGAGCCGCCTGCCCTGTGCAGCACGATTAACTTGTCTGTCGTGGCTGGCCGCTACAATATGTTGGATTGCGTCGCCGGTGACCGCACCGGCAACGCCGCAGAGCCAGGCCCGTCCGAGCGGCGGGCCGTTGGCTTTTTGGGAGTTTGGTCATGAGCCGAGCGAACCGTACCGACCACATCCGCCTCACCTCCCATCCGGAGCCGGGCCGGAAGGCGGCCTTCCCGATCCACTGGGGCGCCGCCGACGCACGGGCCCGCGGGCCGATCATCGGCACGGTGTCGCGCGCCGGGGATCGCAACGTGATCGGCAGCCATGGCGGGTCCTATGCGATGTACCGCGCGCTCGCGGTGTCCGCCGGCGCGCTCGATCCGATCCGTAGGCCCGATCTCACCAACACCTTTCCGGCCGCGACCATCGGGCCGTTCCCGCAATGGAGCGATCCCGCAAAAATCGTCGCACTCGATCCCTGGGGGCATCTCGTCGCCGAGAATTTCGGCAAGGAGATCGCCGAGGGTTCCGACATCAGGCCGAGCATCGCGGTGACGCGTGCGCGACTGGACCTGCCGGAGATCCGCGAGGCGCTCGCCGCCAAGCGCCTACGCGCCGACGGCGACGTCGTGCATGCCAATGGCAGCGTGTCGGTGGTGAAGATCGCGATCGATCCGGTCTGGTATCTGCCGGGCCTTGCGGAACGCTTCGCGACCAACGAGACCGAGCTGCGGCGCACGCTGTTCGAGCAGACCGCCGGCATGTTCCCCGAACTGGTGACCCGGCCGGACATGAAGGTGTTCCTGCCGCCGATCGGCGGCACCACCGTGTATATGTTCGGCGATGTGACAAAACTGCCGGACCATCGCACCAAGATCACCTGCCGCGTGCATGACGAGTGCAACGGCTCCGACGTGTTCGGCTCCGACATCTGCACCTGCCGGCCCTACCTCATTCACGGCATCGAGGAGTCCGCGCGCGGCGCGCAGGAGGGCGGGCTCGGGCTCGTGATCTACAATCGCAAAGAAGGCCGCGCGCTCGGCGAGGTCACGAAATTCCTGGTCTACAACGCGCGCAAGCGCCAGGAGGACGGCGACGCGGCCGCCGCCTATTTCGAGCGCACCGAATGCGTCGCCGGCGTCCAGGACGCGCGCTTCCAGCAATTGATGCCCGATACCATCCACTGGCTCGGCCTGAAGCGCATCGACCGCTTCCTCTCGATGAGCGACATGAAGCATGACGCGTTGACCTCGCAGGGCATCGACATCGTCGAGCGCGTGCCGATCCCGCCCGAGCTCATTCCCGCCGACGCCTATGTCGAGATCGCCGCGAAGAAGGCCGCCGGCTATTACTCCACCGACATCGCGCCGGAGAAGGACGTCGACGGCGTGGTCGGGCGTTCGCTGGAAAAATACTGATCGATTGATGGCAGAGGCTTTGGAATTGCAGGCCCGTTCGCTGCTCAGCGCAGCAGCGGTTCGCGCGCGTGCCGGCGAGATGTTCGAGATCGGCTTGAACGGCGGGCTGACGCATTTCACGATCGATCTCGATCGCATGGACACCGTTGCCGATGCCGTGTTGGCTGTCACGCGAAAAGCCTATCCGACGCTGGAGATTCCCTTCCATGCGCGCTGGCGCCATTTCGTGCTTGGCGGCGTCGACCGCTGGGCGCGGCTCGCGGACGCGGCCCCGTGGCCGGATCGCGCCGCGCGGGCGCGCGCGGAGTTCGACCTTGCCATTGTCAGCGTGCTGCTCGATGCCGGCGCGGGTGCGTCGTGGCGATACCGCGACGCCGTGACGGGACAAAGCATCGGCCGATCCGAGGGACTCGCGATTGCAAGTCTCGACATGTTCGCGACCGGTCTTTTTTCCCGCGATGCCGGCGCGCCGTTCAGGGCCGATGCGGACATCCTTGCTAAACTGCCCCTCGCCTCCCTCACCTCCGCCTTTCAGGTGAGCGATACCAATCCGCTGCTCGGGCTCGAGGGGCGGACCGATCTGCTGCGGCGCTTGGGCAAGCTGGTGGCGGAGCGCGGGGACGTGTTCGGCGCGCACGACACGCCGCGGCCGGGCGGGCTGTTCGATTACATTGCGGCGCAGGCGAAGGGCGGCGCGGTTCCCGCGCCCGCAATCCTCTCGGCGGTGCTGAACCAGCTCGGACCAATCTGGCCGTCGCGGCTTGAGCTTGCCGGGATTCCGCTCGGCGATTGCTGGCGCCATCCGGCGATCAAGGCCGACGACGCGACCGCGGGCCTCGTGCCCCTGCACAAGCTGTCGCAATGGCTGAGCTATTCGCTGATCGAGCCGCTGCAGCGCGCCGGAATTGACGTCACCGACATCGATGGCCTGACCGGGCTTGCCGAATATCGCAATGGCGGCCTGTTCGTCGATCACGAGGTGTTGCGCCTGCGCGACGCCGCCGACGCCGAATGTGCGCATCCGGTGGACTCACTGCTCGTCGTCGAGTGGCGCGCGCTGACGGTGGCGCTGCTGGACCAGCTGGCCGAACTGGTCCGTGCAAAGCTCGGCCGCACGCCTGAGACATTGCCGCTCGCCAGCATTCTCGAAGGCGGCACCTGGGCCGCGGGCCGCGCCATCGCCTTCGCGCGCCGCCCCGATGGTTCGCCGCCGCTCAAGGTGATCAGCGACGGCACGGTTTTCTAACGCGTAATCCAAACGCGTCGCATTGCGCATCGATCAATTTCAGGAGCATCCCGTCATGCAAGGCGTCACGATCGTCGATCATCCGCTGGTGCAGCACAAGCTGACCCTGGTGCGGGACAAATCGATCTCGACCAAATCGTTTCGGGAGCTGATCAAGGAGATCGGCATGCTGCTGTGCTACGAGGTGACGCGCGACCTGCCACTCGCCGATACCGTTATCGAAACGCCGCTGGCGACGATGCATTCGGCCAAGATCGCGGGCAAGAAGCTGGTCTTCGTACCGATGCTGCGCGCGGGCACGACCTTCGTCGACGGCATGATGGACCTGGTGCCGACAGCGCGCGTCGCGCATATCGGGCTCTATCGTGAGCCGCACAGCTTTGCAGCGGTCGAGTATTTCTTCAAATCGCCGTCCGACCTCGGCGAACGCCTGGCCATCGTGGTGACGCCGGTGGTTGCGACCGCCAACACCGCCGTGGCCGCGATCGACCGGCTGAAGGAGCGCGGCGCCAAGGATATTCGCCTCGCCTGCCTGATCGCTGCCCCCGAAGGACTCGAACGGCTGCGCGGACTGCATCCGGACGTCCCGATCTGGACGGCCGCGGTCGACGAAGGTCTCGACGAGAACGGTTTCATTTTGCCGGGCCTCGGCGACGCGGGCGACCGCGCCTACGGGACGAGATAGGCGCCGGCCTGCAAACCGCGTCACATTAGGAACAGCTTCGCTCGCACAAGGTTTTCCTGCTCTACGATGGAGAGCATGATGACCTATCAGGATGACCAGCGCAGGGCAGACAGAGCACGCCGCAACAGCCCGGTGGGCTGGGCGATCGGCGCGATCTTCGTGATCGCCGTGGTCGCAGCCGTCTTCTTCTACAATGGACGCGATGTCGGTCCCCAGACGACCACCACCAGCCCGACCAACGCGCCGAGCGTCACCACGGGCTCGACCAATCCGGCCGCCCCGGCAAAGTGATACGAGGGCCGCTTCAGGTCGGCGGCCGCGGCGGCAGATCCTTCGCGTCCGCGGGCGCGGGCTTCTCCTTGAGGTCGGCGATCAACCGTTCCATCTCGCCGATCTCGCGCACCTGGGCTTCGATGATGTCGTCGGCCAGCTTGCGGACGCGGGGATCTCTGATGTGCGCGCGCTCGCTGGTGAGAACCGCGATGGAATGATGCGGGATCATCGCCTCCATATAGGCAACATCGGTCACGGTCTGTTGGCTTCGAACGAGCCAGAGCGAAACCGCAAACACGACGGCGCTGGCGGCCAGAATGGCGAGGTTCGCCGTACGGTTCCTGTACATGCCCCACATGAAAGCGAGCATCACAGCGGCCATGACCGCGCCCATCAGCAACGCCATCCACGTCCGGGTCTGGCTGTACCAGACGTGATCCAGAGCGAAGGTGTTGAGATACATCAGACCGAACATGATCACGGTGGAAACCGCGATCATCGTGACGAAACGACCGTAAGCCATGAGGAACATTCCCGCTGTCTATCGGGGGATAACCACACTCCGACGGATCGTTCCTCGCCGTCGGATGATTTGGCGCGGGGCCAACGCGGGGCGGCGAGAGATTCAGATCTTGCCGCTGCCGCAGATCCCCTTCAGTGACCGCCACTCCGCATCGGTCAGCAGCGGCGGGCCGCTGGCGGGGCGGTCTTCTTTCGTCATGCGGGCGAGGCGGTCCTCGGTTAGCGGATGGCTCGCCAGGATCGACGTGAGGCCGCCGCCTTCCTTGCCGGTGATGCGGAACATCAGCTCGGCCGCGGGCTTCGGCGAACGGCCGAGCTTATGCATGATCTCGATGGCGAACGTATCCGCAGCGGTCTCGGCTTCGCGGGAATAGGAGGCCTCGACCACGCTGCGCGAGGCGAAGATCACGGCGCTCGACCCGGTGACGTCGCCGAACAACAGGCCGATCAGGAACGAGGTGCCGCCGTTGTAGATCAGGCCGCGCATGTTGTCGTAATGCTTGAGATGACCGAGCTCGTGGGCGAGGATGCCGGCGAGCTCGTCCGCGCTTTCGGCCTTGTCGATCAGACCCTTGAGCACGAAGACCTTGCCGCCCGGCAGCGCGAACGCGTTCGGCACCGGGGTCGGCAGCACGCCGGCGGTCATGGAATCGTCGTCGAGGCCGGCAGCATCGCGCAGCCGATTGACGAGTTTGATGAACGCCGCCTTCCCCGCCGCGTCCTCGCACACATTGCGGCCGAAGATCGTCTTCACCTGAACCTCCGACGCATCGCCGATGCGCCGCTCGATCGGTTTCGGCACTAGCGGCGCGAGGCGGTCGGCAGCGAGCGGCACGCCGAACAGCACGACGCAGACGATGGAGACGGCGGCAGCCATCGACCAGCCGACGATTTTTGCGACGCCGCGGCGCGAAGTCTGGTGCTCGTCGAGCCGCATGCAGCGGGCGGTCACGTCTGAGGCGAGCAGAGCGTCGCGGATTTCCAGCCGCGCCAGCGGCGGCGCGGAAGCGCAGGCGAGCCGCAAAATGCCGGGCGGGCTGTCGGCGCGGCGGATGTCGGCATAGGCCCAGCGAACGGACGTCCCGCCCTCTTCGACGATCTCGAGCGCGTCGCTGAGCGTCAGCGTCACCTGCCGTCTGCGGCTCGACACGCCATCGAAGAAGATCGTCGGCTTCGCGGACTGCGCCGGGGCCTCGGCGAATACGTCACTCACAGCTCAGAATCCCGCGACATCGAGTCCATCGGCAAAGCCTTCGCCCAGCGCGCTGGCAAGCTCGGCGCTGCCGCGCACATCCGCGGCGGCGGCAATGTTGTGCACCTCGACGGTTTCCAGCACCTTGGCCCAGAGATCGCGCTGAAGATAGACCCGCATGACGATGTTGACCGCAAGGGCGACGGCGAAGTAGCCGATGACCATCATCACCAGCATCGGGATGCTTCTGGAGGCATTTCCGGGGCCGAAGACTTCGTCGGCCGGAACGCCGCTCAGCTGGACGACGAGCATGGTGGCACCGCCAATATAGAAGCCGAAAATGGTCGAGAGCAGCAGCCACCAGCCGACCACCTTCCAGTACAGGCCGTAAAATGCGTTGTGCGGCAACTCCGAGGACAGGCTGACGCCGCCGATGCGAATGCCGTCGAGCCACCAGCGCCATTCGCGCGCCTTGAACTCGGCGTAGACGAACGGAGCGAGGGGGAAAATGACGAGCGCGATCGGGCTCAGCAGCCACAGCCACCAGCCCCGCTTGAAGAACGTCCAGCCGTCGGCTTCGAAATCGCCGCGCAAATCGCCGTAATGGGTGTGCCGCATCTTGTAGCGTTCGAGCGAAGCCTCGCGCCACGGCAATGCGAGCCCAAGCGTCAGAAACACCAGCAAGCCCCACAGCATGGCGCGGAACGAATAGGCCCAGCCCGATCCGTCCATCCAGAACCGCACGCCGCGCCAGACCGTGCGCGTCAGGCGATAGCGCCGCGCGCGAAAGATCGCGAACTGACCGAAGGCGTAGAAGCTGATGAACAGCGGCGTGGAGGCAAAGCCCTGCCAGCGCTCGAACTCGATGCCGACAAGGAAGTAAGCGAGGTAGATCGGCACCAGGATCGCGAGCGCGAACAGGAAGCCGACCAGAAGCTCCCTGGCCCGCCCGGTATATTCGGCGGCATCGCCGTCGACCGCAGTGTTCGCCCAGAGATGACGGCGGATGTCGGTGACGAGCCAGAACCGGTAGAAGCCGAAGGTGACGAGTTCGAGCAGGGCACCCTTGGTGACCAATTTGCGAAACTCGGTGCGGTTGCCGGTGAAATCGACCCGCGTGGGCGGCAGCGGCGGAGGTAAGGGTTCGGAGCCGATGGGGGCCCATTGCATGTCGTTCACGGCGGCAACCTCGGGATGCGGATCTGGTTCGATCAAACTATAGATCAGAGATTAGTCGATGCCCAAGATGGGCGGGTTCGATTTGGCTCGATTCGGGTCGATTTCTGGCACGATTCCGCGGCCGAGGGCGTGCGCGAGATCACGTTCGCGAATGTCGCGTAGCCCGGATGGAGCGAAGCGCAATCCGGGACAGCGGCAGTGGCCGCCCGAATCCCGAATTACGCTTACGCTCCATCCGGGCTACCGGCGAGATCTTGGCAAAACTCGCCCTTGCTCCGGCGCAGACAACGGGTTGTAATTGCAAACCAAATACCGCGGCGCAGAATTCAACGAGAACGCGCGGTTCATGTCAGGGAGAGCGGTCATGCATGGGACCATCGAAAGCGCGGCGAAGCTCGACGCGTTACGCGCACGCGCAACGTCACTGCCGCTGGAGCAGTTCGATCCAGGCGACCCCGAGCTGTTCAGGACCGATACGTTCTGGCCCTATTTCGATCGCCTGCGCCGCGAAGATCCCGTGCACTATTGCAAGGACTCGATGTTCGGGCCGTATTGGTCGGTGACGCGCTACAACGACATCATGGAGATCGAGACCAATCATTCGGTGTTCTCCTCGGCCTCCTCGCTCGGCGGCATCACCATCCGCGACATCGATCCGGATCTGCGCCGCGAGAGCTTTATCTCGATGGACCCGCCGCGCCACGCGGCGCAGCGCAAGACCGTGGCGCCGATGTTCACGCCGACGCATCTGGACAATCTCGCGCTGAGCATCCGCCAGCGCTCGGCGGAGTGCCTGGACAATCTGCCGCGTGGCGAGGTGTTCGACTGGGTCGACCGCGTCTCGATCGAGCTCACCACGCAGATGCTCGCCGTGCTGTTCGACTTCCCCTGGGAGGACCGCCGCAAGTTGACGCGCTGGTCGGACATCGCGACCACCATTCCCGGACCCGACGGCCTCGTCGCCACCGAAGACGAGCGTCAGGCCGAGCTGACGGAATGCGCGGGCTATTTCACGCGGCTGTGGAAGGAGCGCATCGCGCAGCCGCCGAAGAGCGACCTGTTGTCGATGATGGCACATGGTGCCGCGACGCGCGACATGGACGCGAAGAACTTCCTCGGCAATCTGATCCTTCTGATCGTCGGCGGCAACGACACCACCCGCAACACCATGTCCGGCTCGCTCGACGCACTGAGCCAGCATCCGGAGCAATATCGCAAGCTGCGCGACAACCCCGCGCTGCTCGACAGCTTCGTGCCGGAAGTGATCCGCTGGCAGACGCCGCTGGCCCATATGCGGCGCACCGCGCTTGCGGACTTCGAGTTCCGCGGCAAGCAGATCAAGAAAGGTGACAAGGTCGTGATGTGGTACGTTTCGGGCAACCGCGACGCCGACGCGATCGAAAAGCCCTACGAATTCATCATTGACCGCGCGCGGCCGCGCACGCATCTCTCATTCGGCTTCGGCATCCACCGCTGCGTCGGCCTGCGGCTTGCCGAACTCCAGCTCAAGATTATCTGGGAAGAGATCCTCAAGCGATTCGACCATATCGAGGTGGTCGGCGAACCCAAGCGGGTCTATTCGAGTTTCGTGAAGGGTCTTGAAACCTTGCCGGTGAAGATTGCGGCTTAGATTCGCAAAGATGAGTTCGACACGTCCACAAGGAAGCTGCGCCCCCTCTCCTGTACGCGGGAGAGGTTAAGCAAGCAACTGGAGCAACCACCATGAACATTCAAGCGCCGGTTAAAGTGGACAAGGCCGAACGCATGCGCAGGGCTCGCGAAGAGGCCTATGCGACACCGCTGGCGCAGTTCCACCCGGGCGCGCCGAGACTGTTCCAGGACGACACCCTGTGGCCGTGGTTCGAACGGCTGCGCAAGGAAGAGCCGGTCCATTACTGCACCAACGCGCCGATCGAGCCGTATTGGTCGGTGGTGAAGTACAACGACATCATGCATGTCGACACCAACCACGGCCTGTTCTCCTCCGACTCGACGCTCGGCGGCATCGGAATCCGCGACGTGCCGGAAGGCTATGATTGGCCGAGCTTCATCGCCATGGACCAGCCGCGTCATTCGTCGCAGCGCAAGACGGTGTCGCCGATGTTCACGCCGACGCATCTGGACGAGCTGGCAAAACTGATCCGCCAGCGCTCGCAGACCGTGCTCGACAATCTGCCGCGCAACGAGACCTTCAATTTCGTCGAGCGCGTCTCGATCGAGTTGACGACGCAGATGCTGGCCACCCTGTTCGACTTCCCCTGGGAGGAACGACGCAAGTTGACGCGCTGGTCCGATGTCGCGACCGCGCTGCCCAAGAGCGGCATCGTTGCTTCCGCCGAAGAGCGCCGCCGCGAGATGGACGAATGCTACGCTTACATGTCCAAGCTCTGGAACGAGCGCGTCAATTCCGCGCCACGCAACGATCTGCTGTCGCTGATGGCGCACAACGACGCCACGCGGTTCATGGATCCCGACAATCTCATGGGCAACATCATCCTGCTCATCGTCGGCGGCAACGACACCACGCGCAACACCATGACCGGCTCGGTGCTGGCATTGAACGAGAACCCGGAGCAGTACGACAGGCTGCGCGCCAACCCGGAACTGATCGATTCCATGGTGCCCGAAGTGATCCGCTGGCAGACCCCGCTCGCGCATATGCGGCGCACCGCGCTGCAGGACACTGAAGTTGGCGGCAAACACATCAAGAAGGGCGACCGCGTCGTGATGTGGTACGTCTCCGGCAATCGCGACGAGGAGATGTTCGAGAGGCCGAACGAGTTCGTCATCGACCGCCCGCGGCCGCGCACCCACCTCTCCTTCGGCTTCGGCATCCACCGCTGCGTCGGCATGCGCCTCGCCGAGCTCCAGCTCAAGATCGTCTGGGAAGAGATGCTGAAACGCTTCGACCGCATCGAGGTGGTCGGCGAGCCCAAGCGGATCTATTCGAGCTTCATCAAGGGATACGAGTCGCTGCCGGTGAGGATTCCGGGGTAGACTCATCCTCCGTCATTGCGAGGAGCTCTTGCGACGAAGCAATCCAGACTGTCACCGCGGAGGGATTCCTGGATTGCTTCGCTGCGCTCGCAATGACGAGGTTTTGGGTGCACTTGCGCGCCAAACTCGGTGAGATCACCCCAGCTATAAAATTCCGGCATGACAGGTCGCGCCAGATGCGAAGGCGAGATCGCGCGCGACTGTTCTACGACACCGGCACATCTAACTCAACTTGATGTCCCACACGCCGTCCTTGCGGCAGGCGGCGACCTCCTCGCGCAGGAGGGCGGTGACGGCAACCGAGGCCGTCGAGACCGGGCGGTCGATCGGAGAGGCGAATATGAGCTCGCGCGTCATGGGCTTCGAGACGACGGCCGTTTCCAGCCGCCTGTCCGCGACCTCGCCGTGGACCGACGAGGGCGGCAGCAGCGCGAAGCCGAGGCCCTCCTCGACGAGGCTCGTGAGCACGCGGAACGAATCCGCCTCGAGCTGGACGTTGAGCTTGATCTTGCGTTGCGCCGCCGCGTGCTCAATCAGCGCACGGAGGCCGTGGGAATGACTGGGCAGCACCAGCCGTTGCCGCAGCAGCCAGCCGACATCGACGCTCTTCTTGCGCGCCAAGCCACAACCGCGTGGACCCACCGCGACGATGTTGTCGCGACCGAGGCTCTCCACGTTGAGATGCAGATCGGCGGAGCGGCCGTAGAGGATGGCGAGATCCATCTCGCCGCGATGCAGCCATTCGACGAGATGACCGCTGTAGCTCTCGACGATGCGCAGCGAAATGCCGGGAAACTTTTCGACGCAGCGCCGCGCGAAGCGCGCCGACAGCACGCAGCTCACGGTCGGGACCAGGCCAAGCACGACCTGGCCGGACGGCGGCCCCTTGGACGACTGGATGTCGTCCCGGATCTGGTCGATCTGCCGCACGATGCCGGAGGTGCGCGCCAGCAAGAGGCGGCCGGCATCCGTGAGCACCATGCCGCGGCCGTTGCGAGTGAACAATTCGGTGCGCAGCTCGTGTTCCAGCAGCTTGATCTGCCTGGAGAGCGCCGGCTGCGCCACACGCAACGTATCGGACGCCTTGGAAAGGCTGCCGAGCTCCGCCACGCAACTGAAGGTCCTGAGCTGACGGAAATCCATGCTTGCCAATCCTGGAAGGCTACTCCATACGCTATAGCAAATGAGCATAGGGGGCTGGCATTGTTTTCACAACGCCAGAGGATCGGCCGGCGTTATCCTAACTGCCGCACATACGGGAAACCCCATGAGTGAAGAACACCACACCGAAGATCACGCCGATATCCGCGAAGCCGTCGCAAAGCTCTGCGCGCAGTTTCCCGGCGAATACTGGCGCAAGCTCGACCGTGAGATGGCCTACCCCAAGGCCTTCGTCGACGCGCTGACCGAGGCAGGTTATCTCTCGGTGCTGATCCCCGAGGAGTATGGCGGCGCCGGCCTGAAGCTTTCTGCGGCCGCCGCGATCCTCGAAGAGATCCAGCGCGCGGGCTGCAACGGCGGCGGCTGCCACGCCCAGATGTACACGATGGGCACCGTGCTGCGGCACGGCAACGACGAGCAAAAGGCAAAATATCTGCCGAAGGTCGCGAGCGGCGAATTGCGGCTGCAGGCCTTCGGCGTCACCGAGCCGACCAGCGGCACCGACACCACCTCGCTGAAGACTTTTGCGCGCAAGGACGGCAACGCCGGCTACATCGTCAACGGCCAGAAGATCTGGACCAGCCGCGCCGAACATTCCGACCTGATGCTCCTGCTGGCGCGGACCACGCCGAAGGACCAGGTCAAGAAGCGCACGGATGGACTTTCGGTGTTCATCGTCGACATGCGCGAAGCCAAGGACAAGGGCCTCGAGATCCGCCCGATCCGCACCATGATGAACCACGCCACCACCGAAGTGTTCTTTACCGACATGAAGGTGCCGGCGGAAAATCTGATCGGCGAAGAGGGCAAGGGCTTTCGCTACATCCTCTCCGGCATGAATGCCGAACGGATCCTGATCGCGGCCGAATGCGTTGGCGACGCCAAATGGTTCATCGCGAAGGCCACCAATTACGCCAAGGAGCGCAGCGTTTTCGGCCGGCCGATCGGCCAGAATCAAGGCGTCCAGTTTCCGATCGCCAAGGCCTACGCTGCGATGCGCGCCGCCGAACTGATGGTGAAGGAAGCGACGCGCAAATACGAGGCCGGGCTCGACTGCGGCGCGGAGGCCAACATGGCCAAGATGCTGGCGGCCGATGCGTCGTGGGAAGCGGCCAACGCCTGCGTCCAGACCCATGGCGGCTTTGGATTTGCCGAGGAATACGACGTCGAGCGCAAATTCCGCGAGACGCGGCTCTATCAGGTGGCGCCGATCTCGACCAATCTCGTGCTGTCCTTCATCGCCGAGCATGTGCTCGGCATGCCCCGCTCGTACTGAGGCAGCCATCATGGGAGCTCTTGACGGGATCAGGGTGATTGCGGTCGAGCAGGCGGTGGCAGCACCGTTCTGCTCGTCGCGGCTGGCGGATGCCGGCGCGGAGGTCATCAAGATCGAGCGGCCGGAAGGCGATTTCGCCCGCGGCTATGACGCGGCAGCCAAGGGCCAGAGCAGCTACTTCGTGTGGCTGAACCGCGGCAAGCAATCGGCGGTGGTCGATCTCGCCACCAAGGAAGGCTGCGCCGAGCTCGAGAGACTGATCGCGAGCGCCGACGTGCTGATCCAGAACCTCAAGCCGGGCTCGATGGACAAGCTCGGCTTTTCGCGCGAGCGGCTGCTGAAGGATTATCCCAGGCTGATCTCGTGCACGATCACCGGCTATGGCGACGAGGGCCCCTATGCGCACCGCAAGGCCTATGATCTCTTGATCCAGGCCGAGAGCGGCCTGGCCTCGATCACCGGCAATCCCGACGGCGCCTCGCGGGTCGGCATGTCCATCGTCGACGTCGCGACCGGCGCCACCGCGCATGCAGCGATTTTGGAGGCGCTGATCGGGCGCGGACGCACCGGCAAGGGCGCTGACATCCGCATCTCCATGTTCGACGTGATGGCGGACTGGTGCACCGTGCCGCTGCTCAACTCGGAAGCCGGCAATCCGCCCAAACGCATGGGGCTGCGCCATCCCTCGATCGCGCCCTACGGCGTGTTCACGTCGAGCGACGGCAAGGACATTCTGATCTCGATCCAGAGCGAGCGCGAGTGGAAGACGCTTTGCGCAAAAGTGCTGGACCAGCCGGACCTGCCCGCCGATCCGCGCGTTGCGAACATGGTCGAGCGCGTGCGCAACCGCGACTTCACCGACAAGACGGTCGCGGATGCCTTCGGCAGGATGACGCGCGACGAGCTATTGAAGCGGCTGTCCGACGCCGACATCGCCTTTGCCGAGGTCAACACCATGGCCGATCTCACCAATCATCCGCACCTGCGCCGCATCGAGGTCGACACGCCGCAGGGGCCTGTCAGCTATCCCGCGCCGGCGCCGATCATCATCGGCGAGACGCGCAGCTATGGCGCGGTGCCAGGGATCGGCGAAAATCCCCAATCCAGGAAATAACAAGAGCGAGGCGTCATGACCGAGAAGCTCGACATCGATCATCTCAGGCAGTGGATCGGCCGCAGCGAAGAGGCAACCGACACCGTCACGGCGCAGCTCGTGAAGGGCCTGCGCGCGACGCTGTTCCAGGAGGTCGGCGCGCCCAAGGCGGGCGATGCGGCGCCGTTCACGGTGCATTGGTGCCTGGCGCAGCCGGTGTTTCCGATGTCGATGCTCGGCCCTGACGGCCACCCCACCCGCGGCGGCTTCCTGCCGCCGGTGCCGCTGCCGCGCCGGATGTGGGCCGGCGGCGAGATCGAGTTCCTGCAGCCGCTGCGCGTCGGCGATGAATCGACGCGAACCTCGCGCATTGCGGACGTGCAGGTGAAATCAGGCTCGACCGGCACGCTGTGCTTCGTCTCGGTCGAGCACAGCATCTCCTCGCCGCGCGGCATCGCCGTCCGCGAGCGGCAGGACATCGTCTATCGCGAGATGACGACGACGCCCGCGCCGGCAAAGGCCCCGCCTCCGCCGCCGAAGGCGCAGCATCGCGAAACGCATGTCTCCGACCCCGTGCTGCTGTTTCGATATTCCGCGCTGACCTTCAATGGCCACCGCATCCATTACGACCGCGACTACGTCACCAAAGTCGAGGGGTATCCGGGCCTGATCTTCCACGGCCCGTTGCAGGCAACGTTCATCATCGAGATGGCGGCGAAGCTGCGCGGCGGCAAGGCGCCGAAGAAGTTCACCTATCGCGGGGTGCAGCCGCTGTTCGAGGGTAGCGAGTTCTCGATCAACGCCAACGAGACCGAGGCCGGCATGGAGCTGTGGACCGCGAACGCGGAGGGACAGCCGACGATGAAGGGGACGGCGGTGTGGTAGGTTTGTCATTCCGGGGCATCGCGCAGCGATGAACCCGGAATCTCGAGATTCCGGGTTCGATGCTTCGCATCGCCCCGGAATGACGCCACGACAATAAGCATTCGGGGACGGAAACCATGGCGAAGAACGGCAAGAGCGGCAGCAAATCCGTCACCGTCAAGCAGGCGACGCTCGACCTGCTGCGCTCCTTCGGCATCAAGAAGGTGTTCGGCAACCCAGGCTCGACCGAGCTGCCGTTCCTGAGCGACTGGCCCGACGATATCGACTACGTGCTGGCGCTTCAGGAAGCCTCCGCGGTCGGCATGGCCGATGGTTATGCGCAGGCGACGCGCAATGCCGGCTTCGTCAATCTGCATTCGGCCGCCGGCGTCGGCAACGCGCTCGGCAACATCTATACCGCACATCGCAACCAGACGCCGCTGGTGATCACCGCGGGCCAGCAAGCGCGCTCGATCCTCCCGTTGCAGGCGTTCCTGTATGCGGAGCGTGCGTCCGAATTCCCGCGGCCCTATGTGAAGTACAGCGTGGAGCCGGCGCGGCCCGAGGACGTGCCGGCCGCGATCGCGCGTGCCTATTACACCGCGATGCAGCCGCCATGCGGCCCGACCTTCGTCTCGATCCCGGTCGACGACTGGGCGCATGCCGCAGCTCCTGTCGAATCCCGCAAGGTCAGCCGCGAGATCGGGCCCGAGGCTGATGCGATGAAGGCGCTGGTCACAGCGCTCGGTTCGGCCAAACACCCTGCCCTCGTCGTCGGCCCCGGCGTCGATCGCGCCGGCGCGGTCGACCTGATGGTGCGCGTGGCCGAGAAGGCCAGGGCCAGTGTCTGGGTCAGCCCGTTTTCGGCGCGCTGCTCGTTCCCGGAACGTCATCCCCAGTTCGCGGGCTTCCTGCATGCCTCGCCGGCGCAATTGTCGGACGCGCTGCGCGAGCACGACCTCGTCATCGTGATCGGCGCGCCGGTGTTCACCTTCCACGTCGAAGGCCACGCCGCGATCTTCGACGGCGGCGCGACGATTTTCCAGATCACCGATGACCCGGATGCCGCAGCGGTGACGCCGGTCGGAACCAGCATCATCGCGACGATGAAGCCGGCGCTCACGGCGCTGCTCGATCTCCTGCCCGAGAGCAAGCGCGCGGCACCGGAGGGGCGTACGCTGCCGCCGGCCCCGCAAGCCGGCGATCCGCTGCCGGTCGAATTCCTGCTGCATTCGCTGTCGCAGGCGATGCCGGAAGGCGCGTCGCTGGTCGAGGAAATCCCCTCGCATCGACCGGCGATGCAAAAGTTCATGCCGATGCGCGGTCAGGACAGTTTTTACACCATGGCGAGCGGCGGCCTCGGTTACTCGCTGCCGGCCGCGGTCGGCATGGCGTTGGGCAAGCCGAACAGCCGCACGGTGTGCCTGATCGGCGACGGCTCGGCGATGTATTCGATCCAGGCGCTGTGGACCGCCGCGCAGCGCAAGCTGCCGCTCACCATCGTCGTCATCAACAATTCCGGCTACGGCGCGATGCGCTCGTTCAGCCAGGTGATGCAGGTGAGGAATGTGCCGGGACTCGAACTGCCGGGGATCGATTTCGTCCGGCTCGCCGAAGGCATGGGTTGCCATGCGGTGCGGGTGAGCAAGGCGGCGGAGCTGGGCGAGGCGCTCAAGCGCGGGATGGCGCACGAAGGCACGAGCCTCGTCGAGGTGATCGTGGATTCGGCGGTGCCGGTGTTGTACGGGCAGAAGCATTGACGACGTCGTCCCGGCGAAGGCCGGGACCCATAGCGCGCAATTCATCGATTGTGCGCGGCGCCAATCCCGAACAACCAATCTTCACCAAACGTCTCCCTGAGGTTATGGGTCCCGGCCTTCGCCGGGACGACACCAGGTTTTTGGCCAATGCCGCCGCGCAAATCTAAGACGCCAGGAATCCGCCATCGGCTGCCAGCACATGCCCGACGACATAGGACGACGCGTCGGACGATAGCCACACCACCGCCTCGGCCACCTCCTCCGGGCTCCCCATCCGCCGCAGCGGCAAACCCGCGCTGACGGTTGCGACATCGCCGACACCGGCGCGCAGCATCATGTCCGTGACGACGCGGCCGGGGGCGATGGCGTTGATGCGGATGCCGCGCGGCGCGTTCTCCATCGCAGCCGAACGTGTCAGCGAGATCGCCGCAGCTTTGGATGCCGAGTAGAGCGAGAACCCGGGATTGGGATTGCGCACGCCGCTGACGGAGGCGTTGACGACGATGCTGCCGCGGCCTTTCGCGAGCATGACCGGCAATTGATGGCGCAGGCACAGGAACAGCGCGCGGACATTAGTGTCGAACACGCTGTCATAGACATCCATGCCCTGCTCCCCCAGCGGGGCGCGGCGCTCCTGGAAGCCGGCATTGTTGAAGGCGACGTCGAGCCTGCCGCATCGCTCGACCGCCGTGGCAACGAGGCGTGCGACGTCGTCCTCGCGCGTGATATCGGTCTTGATCGCGATGGCGTCCGCACCGAGTTCGCGGCACGCCGCGGCGGTGGCGTCGATCTCGGCTTCGCGTCGGCCCGCCAGGACAATCGCCTCCGCGCCTTCGGACGCCATTCGCAACGCCGTGGCACGGCCGATGCCGCTGCCGCCACCCGTCACCAGGCAGACCTTGCCCCTCATCCGCGCTCCCGCCGGCAAAGTTCCGCACATGGCTCGCTCCAAAACGCTTGCGCGCGCCGTTGCGCGCATATAGTTGTATGATACAACTATATGCGGAGAGTCAAGCATGACCGGGCTTTCGCTGATCGACGACATCCGCGCGGCCTCGCGCCTGATGGTGCGCGAGCTCGGCTTCATGGATGCGACCGTGGCGGCATCGGACTATCCGCCGTCGGCCGTGCATACGATCCTGGAGATCGGTATTCGTGGGCCGATGAATTCGGGCGAGCTCAGCGATTTCCTGCGGCTGGAGAAATCGAGCGTCAGCCGCCTGGTGCGCAAGCTGGTCGACTGCGGCGAGTTGCGGGAGACGCCCGATGACGCCGACGCACGCAGCAAGGTGCTGTCGCTGACGGCGAAGGGCCGCCGCACGCTGGAGGCGCTGCACGCGTTCGGACGGCAGCAGGTGAGTGGCGCACTCGCGGCGCTGACGGAGGCCGAGCAGCGCACGGTGCGGGAAGGGATGATGCTTTATGCGCGGGCATTGCGGCAGAGCCGGGTGGAGGACGAGGTGGAGTCGGCGGCGTGACCACCAGCGTCGTCCCGGCGAAGGCCGGGACCCATACCCACAGGCGGATGTGGTCACGAGGACTCGGAGTTTACGGCCGAGCCAAACAACTACTCCCTGGGATTATGGGTCCCGGCCTTCGCCGGGACGACAGCGAGTGTTGGCGCCCGCCTTCCCTACGTCCCGAAGTCGTCCCGCATCCTGGCCTGGATCTTGGCCATGCCGCCGATCCAGCGGTCGTAATTCTCGGTCTTCTTGCGCATGTAGCCGAGCACCTGCGGGTGCGGCAGGATCAAAAACGTCTCCTGCGCGAGGCCGGCGAGCACGTCCTTGGCAACCTGCTCGGGCGAGAGGTCACCGTCGCCGGATTGCGGGCCCTTGGGAATCGAACGCAGCATGTTGGTGTCGACGCCCTGCGGACAGAGGATCGAGACACGGATGTTGTGTGCCTTATGTGAGATCGCGAGATTTTCGGCAAAGCCGACCGCGGCATGCTTGGTGGTGGAATAAGCCGGACTGCCGACCTGCGACAGCAGTCCCGCGGCCGAGATCGTGTTGAGGAAATAACCGCCGCCACGCGCCTTCATGCGCGGGATCAGATGCCGCGCCGCATAGACGTGCGCCATGACGTGAATAGCCCAGCTGCGCTGCCACGGCTCATCCGAGGCACCGCCGGCATTGACCGACATCGGATCGAAACCGCCGCCGATGCCGGCATTGGAGCAGAACAATTCGATTGGGCCGAACTGCCGCTCGGTCTCATCGATGACGTGGGAAATATCCTTTTCCTGCGCGACATCGCATTTGAACGCCGCGCCATCCACTGTGGCAGCGACCGCCCGCGCGTTGTCCGCGTCCATGTCGGCGACGACCACCTTGGCCGCACCCGCCTTGTGAAACGCCTCGCACAGCGCCTTGCCGATGCCGTTGGCGCCGCCCGTGACGACCACGACCTTGCCGGTCACCTGCATGCGACGTCTCCTCTTATACCGCTACGCTTATTCCGCTTCGCGGAGCTTGCTCAGCTCAACACGAGGTCGAGCACCGCGGTATAATGGCATGCCGCGCCGGCCAAGACAAAGCCGTGCCAGATCGCATTCTGGAAGCGCAGCCGCCGCCAGGCATGGAAGATCACGCCAAAGCTGTAGAGCAGGCCGCCGGCAAGGATGAAGCCCAGCACCAGCGCAGGCAGCGCCTTGACCACGGAATCGTAGAGCATGATGCCGCTCCAGCCCATGGCGAGATAGATGCCGACCGCAACGCGGTCGAACCGGCCGGGGTAGAGAAGTTTCAGCACGATGCCAAGCATCGCCACGCACCAGACGCCGGTGAGCAGCACCAGCGCGAAGCCGCTGTCCTTCACCTCCAGGATGAACGGCGTGTAGGTCGCCGCGATCAGGAGATAGATCGCCGAATGGTCGAATCGCCGCAGCAGCCATTTGGCCGGTGAGATCGGCCACAGATTATAGGTCGCCGACAACACCAGCATCGAGAGCAGGCCGGCGACGTAGATCGCGACGCCGACGATGTCGGTCGCGTCGGCATAGAGCACCGTCAGCACCACCAGCACGGTCGCGGCAATGATGCCGCAGAGCACGCCGATCGCGTGGATCACGCCGTCGGCGATTAACTCGGCGCGGTCGTAGTGCCAGCCGATCGCGTCGGCGGCGGCGTGGACGGAGGAGGATGCGAGCTGTTTCAGGTGGAAGACGGTCATGGCAATCCGCAAAGTGAGACAATACCCTCTTGTATGGGTGTTTCGGGATCGGCGCGTCGTTCAAACGGCTGATTTGCCGACAAAGACGGTGGAAGTATGAAGCTTGATTTTCCTCAGGCAGTTGCCACTTTTGTGACTAGTCCTTTTTGCGTATCCGCCCCCGCCCGGGATTCCCAACGTTCATATGGCATTTAGTTTCCAGGATATGTTCGAGGAGGCGCGCCTGTCGGCTCGGGCGCTGATCGACTACGGCGAGCATTTCTTCAATCCGACGGTACGATTGGGGGTCACCGGCCTGTCGCGGGCCGGGAAGACGGTGTTCATCACCGCGCTGATCCACGGTCTGACGCGCGGTGGGCGGTTTCCGGTGTTCGAGGCCTATTCATCCGGGCGGATCGCACGGGCGCATCTGGCGCCGCAGCCGGACGACGCCGTCCCCAGATTTGCCTATGAGAGCCATCTGCGCGCGCTGATCGAGGAGCGGCGCTGGCCGAGCTCGACTGTCGACATCAGCGAGCTCAGGCTCGTCATCGACTACCAGCGCCAGAACGGCGCCGACCGCACGCTGACGCTCGACATCGTCGACTATCCCGGCGAGTGGCTGCTCGACCTGCCGCTGCTTCAGAAGAGTTTTGAGCAATGGTCGGCCGAAAGCCTGGCGTTGTCGCGCGAGGCGCCGCGCGTCCATCTTGCCGCGGATTGGCACGCGCATCTCGCAACGCTCAAGCCCAAGGCGCGCGAGGACGAGCAGGCGACGCTCACGGCCGCAAAGCTGTTCAGGGGCTATTTGCAAGGCTGCCGCGACGAGCGGTTTGCGATGAGCCTCTTGCCACCCGGCCGCTTCCTGATGCCGGGCAATCTGGCCGACACACCGGCACTGACCTTTGCGCCGCTCGACGTTCCCGCGGGCGGCCAGGCGCCGGAGGGATCGCTGTGGGCCATGATGGTGCGCCGCTATGAGGCCTACAAGGACGTCGTGGTGCGGCCGTTCTTCCGTGATCATTTTGCCCGGCTCGATCGCCAGATCGTGCTGGCCGACGCGCTCGCCGCGTTCAACGCCGGCCCCGAAGCGCTGCATGATCTCGAAGCCGCACTCGCGGGCATTCTCGACTGCTTCAACATCGGCCGCAGCACGTTCCTCAGCGGCCTGTTTCGGCCGCGCATCGACCGCGTGCTGTTCGCGGCGACCAAGGCCGATCATTTGCATCATTTCAGCCACGACCGGCTCGAGGCCGTGCTGCGCCGCGCGGTGACCCGCGCCGTTGCCCGCGCGGAAACTACCGGCGCGGAAATCGACGTCGTCGCGCTCGCCGCCGTCCGCGCCACGCGCGAGGCGCAGGTCGCGCATGGCCGTGACAAATTGCCGTCAATTTTGGGAACACCGGCCGCGGGCGAAAGCGCCGGCAGCGAGTTCTTCGACGGCAATACCGAGGTCGCTACCTTTCCGGGCGATCTGCCGCTGGATCCCGAGCCGCTGTTCAACGGCACCGATGCGTTCCGCGGGCTCTCGACCGAGGCCGCCGAGAAGAGCGATTTTCGATTCCTGCGCTTCCGTCCGCCAAAGCTCGAACGCGAGGGGAGCGACCAGCCGGCGCTGCCTCACATCCGCCTCGACCGCGCCTTGCAGTTCCTGATCGGAGACAAATTGTCATGAACGACCGATCGAAGCCACGGCGGCCGGCGACGTTCCGGCTCGACGACCCCGGCGTCGTCGTCACCGAGGCCGACGAGACGACCCGGCTCGGCCGCACCACCATCCAGATCACGCCGGAGCCCGATCCACTGACGTTGCCGGTGCCGATCGCAGCGATGCTTCCGGCGCGGCGCGGCTTTCCCTGGGGCACATTGTTCTGGTCCGGCGTTGCCGGGCTGACGCTGCTCGGGGTCGGGCTCGGCGTCGTTCGTCTGATCGAGGATCTGTTTGCGCGCAGCGAAAGCCTCGGCTTCGTCGGACTCGCGCTTGCCTCCGTCACCGCGCTTGCGCTCGCGGTGGTGACCGGACGCGAGGCGTTCGGACTGGCGCGGCTGGCAACGATCGAAAAGCTGCATCAGCGCGCAGCCGCCGTGCTTGCCAGCGACGACCGCAAGGAGAGCCGAATCATCGTGCAAGATCTGCTCAAGATCGCACACCAGAACCCGCAGCTCGCACGCGCCCGTGCCGCACTGGAGAGCCACGCCGGCGAGATCATCGACGGCGCCGACATGATCCGGCTCGCGGAGCGCGAATTGATGTCGCCGCTGGACATTGAGGCGCGGCGGCTGGTGTCGTCAGCCGCGCAAAAGGTCTCGATCGTCACGGCGGTGAGCCCGCGTGCCGCAATCGACGTGTTGTTCGTATTCGTGGCGTCTCTGAGATTGATACGCCAACTTGCGCGGCTCTATGGCGGCCGCCCCGGTGCGCTCGGCATGATCCGCCTGCTCCGCCACGTCATCGCCCATCTCGCCATCACCGGCGGCATGGCGGCGAGCGACAGCCTGGTGCAGCAGATGCTCGGCCACGGCATTGCGGCGAAGCTGTCGCAGCGGCTGGGCGAAGGCATGCTGAATGGATTGCTGACGGCCCGGCTGGGCCTCGCCGCGATCGACGTCACACGGCCGCTGCCATTCGCGGCCCTGCCGCCGCCAAAACTGTCGGACCTCGCGACGGATCTGCTGCGGAAGAAGGATGAGGAGGAGTAGCGTTCTGTTCGCGACGCGAGCGCTGTTCCCTCTCCTCTTGCGAGAGAGGGTGGCTCGCCGCAAGGCGGCGAGACGGGTGAGGGGTCTCTCTCCGCGCGCGCCTCTCGCAGTCGTCTTAGCCGATAGAGACCCCTCATCCGGCGCTTCGCGCCACCTTCTCCCACAAGGGGAGAAGGAAGAAGCCCGCCTTTGCTAGGCGAGCGTACGCAACTCAAACTCGCCCGCCAGCACGCGCCACTGGAACAGCGGTGAGTCCTTCGGTGGCGACAGCTCCGGGGTCCAGCCTGACAGCTTCTCCACCACGTACGTGTCCATCACGAGGCCGCGCCAGCGTCGTTCGACCTGGCCGAGTTGCTCGCGCTTGGCGGGGATGATCTCCCACAGCGGCGAACGATTGTCCGGCTCGCGTCCGACATAGATGCCGGCGTGCCCCCGGATCCGGTCCAGGCCGGGATCGCGAAAGTCCTGGAAGCGGCCGCGCTCGTTGATCTCGATCACGGGCACGCGGCCCCTGAACAGCCAGCGCATCATGGCATAGGTGCGATAGTCCGTCGTGGCGATCCAGGTCGCGCCGGTTTCGTCCAATGCGGCCTGTGCGCGCGCGGCGACCTGCTCGTAGCCGGACTCGGCACCGATCGGATCGATCTTGCCGAGCAAATTCCAGGGCGTGGCGACGTAATAGAGGAACACGACCACGACAAAAGCGATTCCCGAGACCACCGCCGTATTGGCCCAGAACAGCGACGACCTGATCATTCGCGCCGACCACTTCTCACGCGGCAGCATGGTGAGGTTGATAGCGGCGGCGGCAAAGCCGACCGGCCACATGAACATCGGCCAGGTGTCGCCGACGCGGAGGGTCAGCGATTTCGCCAGGAAATAGAGAAATGGCACCAGCACCGCGGTCGACAGCAAAATCGCGACCGGCTCGCGCGTGCGATAACCGCGCCACGCCGTCAGCACCACCCCTGTGAGCACCACCGGCAGCATGACGAAGCCGACCAGTCCGAATTGCAGGCCGATGTAATCGCCGAAGGTGCGGAGCGAGAAGCCGTAGCTGGTGGTGGCGCGCACGCCCTGGAAGCGGATCGCGGCCCAGTCGTGCTGCACGTTCCAGATCAGGACCGGCGAGAACACGGCGATTGCGATCAGGACCGCTAGATACGGATAGGGGCTGCGCAGCGAGCGCCAGCGCCAATCCGGCACCAGCAGAAAGGCGGCAACCGCCGGCGCGAACATGATCACGGTGAATTTCGACAGCATCGCCAGCCCGGCGAACAGGCCGGCCGCGAGCCACCAGCGACCGTGGCCGCCCTGCGCAAGCCGCACCAGGCACCACATCATCGCCACCGCAAGCGGGATCATGGCGACATCGGGCGCAACCTTCGCCATCAGCAGGCCGTAATAGAGCGCGGCTTCCGGCATCAGTACCGCGAGCACGACGGCGCGCACATCATGGGTGAGGCGGCGGACGATGTCGGCGAGCAGGAGCTGCGTCACCAGCATCGCGACGATGCCGCCGAAGCGCACACCGAGCGTGGTGTCGCCGAAGATCACAGTGCCGAACCGGATCAGCCAGGCGATGCCGGGGGGATGATCCAGGAAGCTGAGCGCCGTCTCCTGCGACCACGTCCAGTAATAGGCCTCGTCCGTACGCAGCTCGATGGCGGAGGCGTAGACCATGCGCAGCAGCGTCATCGCAGCAATGATCGCCGCGGCCATGACGAGCGGCCGGCGCGCCGCGCCTACGGGGGGCATCGTGATGTCGGGAGCTGTCGTCACGGCGGCGCTTTTCGCCAACCTGGGAGGGGGAGTCAATGTTGAGGGAAGAAACCTGTCATCCCGGGGCGCGACGTAGTCGCGAGCCCGGGACCCATAGCCACAGGGAGTGGCGTGGCACGAGCTGATCGCCACGAGTCGTCGCCAAACCCGGTCCGGTGGCTATGGGTCCCGGATCTGCGCGCGCCCAAGGGCGCGCTTGTCCGGGACGACGTCGAGTGAGCGGCGGCGTGCCGCGGATGTGATCCCGCAAGCGGGCCATCCCCGGAATTAAACGCGACGCTGGCTGTTCTCCTTCATGAACTGATACAACAGAATCATGGCCGCAACCGCATCCTCACGATTTTCCGAGCTTTCCCGCGCCATCAGCTTGCGCCAGCTGCGGCTGGTCTGCGGCGTCATCCTGTTCGCCTATGTCATCAGCCATTTCCTCAACCATGCGCTCGGCAACATCTCGGTCGATGCCATGGAGATCGGGGTCTACTACCACACGCTGTTCTGGCAGTTCCTGCCTGTAACGATCGTGTTCTACACGGCGGCGCTCACGCATATGGGGCTCGGCATCTATGCGCTGTATCAGCGCCGGCAGTTCCGCTGGCGGACGGTCGAGCCGCTGCAGCTCGTGCTGGGGCTCAGCATCCCTGCCCTCGTCATGGGGCATGTGATCGGCGTACGCCTCGGCCAGACGCTGTACGGACACCAGAAACTCTATCCGCAAGAACTCTATCTGTTCTTTGTCGCATCGCCAGGTCGGATCTGGACGATGACGATCCTGCTTCTCATCGCCTGGGTGCACGGCTGCATCGGCATCTATTTCTGGCTTCGCCTCAAACCGCTCTTCACGCGCGCGGCGCCCTATCTGCTCGCGGCGGCCGTGCTGATTCCGACGCTGTCGCTGCTGGGTGTCTACCAGGGTGGCCGTAGCGTCGAGATCGAGGCCGATGATGGGGAATGGCGGACGCATAATCTCACACGCCGCCAGGTCGGCACGACGGCCGAGGCCACGACGCTCGACCGCATCACCGGCGGCCTCACCGCCGGTTATCTCGGATTGCTCGCCCTGGCGCTGGCCGCACGCGGCGTACGGGCCTTGCGCGAACGACGCGGTGGCATGATCGCGCTGTCCTACGGCAACGGCAAGACGGTGCGCGTCCCAAAAGGCCTCTCCGTGCTGGAGGCGAGCCTTCGCCACAATGTGCCGCATGCCAGCGTCTGCGGCGGCCGCGCCCGCTGCTCGACCTGCCGCATCCGCATCATCGGCGATCATGATGCCCTGCCCGAGCCGTCGCAGCGCGAGGCGTTCGTGCTCACCCGTGTCGGCACCAGCGACCCCTCGATCAGGCTCGCCTGCCAGCTGCGGCCGACGTCGGATCTCTCCTTCTTCCAGCTCTTCACCGCGCATACCCTGACAGCGAGCGCGCAGGCCTCGACGCCCGCCAGAATCGGCCAGGAGCGCTATCTCGTCAGCCTGTTCGTGGACATGCGCGGCTCGACACAGCTCGCCGAGAAGCGGCTGCCGTTCGACACTGTGTTCATCGTCAACCGCTTCCTCGGCGCCGTCTCGCAGGCCGTGATTGAGAACGGCGGCCAGCCAAACCAGTTCGTCGGCGACGGCATGCTGGCGCTGTTCGGACTGAGCGCCGATCCGCAAGAAGCCTGCCGGCAGGCGCTGAAAGCAGCAGCCGGCATCGCCGTGCATATCGACGAGCTCAACGAGCTCCTGAGCCACGATCTGCGCCAGCCGATCCGCTTCGGCATCGGCATCCACGGCGGCGAGGTCATCATCGGCGACATCGGCTATCGCGATCACATCGTCTTCACGGCGCTGGGCGATGCCGTCAACGTCGCGGCCCGGCTCCAGGACATGACCAAGACACTGGCCTGCGAAGCGGTCGTGTCGGAGGAAGTCCGCCGCACCGCCGGCCTTGCCGACGATGCACTGCCGCAGCAGGAGGTCGCGATCCGCGGCCGCGACGAACCGATGGCCGTGCGCGTCGTCGCGGACGCCAGGGAGCTGTCGGCGCTGGTCGATCACGGCGAACGCGTCGCGGCGTAACACCGGCTTGCTGCAACGCAGCGGCATGGGCCTGCTGCGAAAGCACGAATTGACTTCATCCGAGTCGTTGCGACAGATGAGCGCGAGATTGCGGTGATGACCGCGATCAACGAAAAGCTCCGGGAGGAGACCACATGTTCGATCGACGCGACCTGCTCAAAGGAGCGGGCCTTGCCGCTGTTGCGACTGCACTGAACTCCACCAAAGCGCTGGCACTCGACACCGTCACCCTTCCCTTTGCCAATGGCGAACGGCCCTTGGTGAAATATCCGCAGAAGCGGCCGATGATCGGCCTGACCAGCCGCCCGCCGCAGCTCGAGACGCCGTTCGCGGTGTTCAACGACGGCCCGATCACGCCGAATAACGCGTTCTTCGTGCGCTATCACCTTTCCGACCTGCCCTACAGTCTCGACCCCGACAAGTTCACGCTCGAGGTCAAGGGCAAGGTCGACAAGCCGCTCAAGCTGTCGCTCAAGGACATAAGGAAGATGAAGGCGACCGAGATCGTCGCCGTCAACCAGTGCTCCGGCAACAGCCGCGGCTTCCTGGATCCGCGCGTGGCCGGCGGCCAGCTCGCCAACGGGGCGATGGGCAATGCGCGCTGGCGCGGCGTACCGCTGAAGGCCGTGCTGGCGATGGCGGGCGTGCAGAGCGGCGCCAAGCAGGTCACCTTCAACGGCATGGACGGTCCGATCAGCGACAAGACGCCCGATTTCGTCAAGGCACTCGATATCGATCATGCCAGCGACGGCGAGGTGATGCTGGCCTATGGCATGAACGGCGAGGACCTGCCCTTCCTCAACGGCTTTCCGCTGCGCCTGATCGTGCCCGGCTATTTCGGCACCTACTGGGTCAAGCACCTCAACGAGATCACCGTCGTCGACAATGTCTATGACGGTTTCTGGATGAAGTCGGCCTATCGCATTCCCGACACGCCCAACAATGCGGTCGAGCCCGGCACCGCACCGAAGGCGACGATCCCGATCAACCGCTTCACCATCCGTTCCTTCATCACCAGCGTCCCCGACGGCGCCAAGCTGAAAGCAGGCGGCACCACGCTGCGCGGCATCGCCTTCGACGGCGGCAAGGGTATCAAGGAGGTCGCGGTCTCCACCGATGGCGGCAAGACCTGGACCAGCACCAGGCTCGGCAAGGATCTTGGCAAATACTCGTTCCGCGAATGGACACTGCCGGTGAAGCTCGCGGCGGGCTCCCACGAGCTCAAGGTGCGCGCCACCGGCAATGGCGGCGAAACCCAGCCGGATACGCCGCGCTGGAATCCGGCGGGCTATCTTCGCAACGTCGTCGAAACCGTCCGCGTCACCGTGGCTTGAGGGGAATGATCATGCAGCGCACCGTTTTCCTCGCCATCGCACTCGCCCTCGCCGCCGTGGTGGGTGCGGCACTTGCAGCACCGGTCAACTACAAGACCCCCGATGAGGTCGCGGCGTTCAAGCCCGGGCCCAATCTCGAAGTGGTTCAGGGCAATTGCACGGCCTGCCATTCGTCCGACTACATCAACACGCAGCCGCCAATGAAGGACAAGAAAGGTTTCTGGCAGGCCGAGGTGACCAAGATGATCAAGGTCTATGGCGCCCCCATCGACGATGCCGATGTCGGCAAGATCGTCGATTATCTGGCCGCGACTTATTGACGGATGGCGCGCGGCGCGCGGACCAAGTGACCGCGAAACGGGCAAATCCGGCAAAAACGCCGCGAAGTTGAGCGGAATTCGGCGAAATGCCGATGTGGTTTGAGCTACCAAGCCAGCCACATTCCGCGTATCGTATTAGGACCGAACCGGCCGGTTGGCGGGGACTGGCGGTTCGAGATCTCGGAGGAAGACCCGCGGAGAAGTCGTGATGGCTAAAGGTACGGTCAAGTGGTTCAACCCGACGAAGGGTTATGGATTTATCCAGCCTGCGTCGGGCGGCAAGGATGTGTTCGTGCATATCTCGGCAGTGCAGAAAGCCGGTCTGTCGTCCCTGAACGAAGGACAGACGGTGGAATATGAAGAGATCGCAAACCGAGGCAAAAGCTCCGCAGAGAACCTCAAAGTATAAGCCCGCCGGCTGTTGCTAACTCCCGGATCGATCCGGGAGCCGGGCCAAGAAATTTCAGAAGACGGTCAGTGCACTCGACGACAGGCGTTGCGATTGCACACGGAGAACTATTTGCCCGCGAAGACCGCCCGTTCGACGCCCCAGCAATGACAATCGCGACGGCACTTCGTTAGTCCACCGGCAATGGTGCGTCGCGCTTGATCTCTTCCATCACCGCATAGGTTCGCGTTTCGCGCACGCCCGGCATCGACAGCAGGGTCTCGCCGAGGAAACGTCGATACGCGGTCATGTCCGCCAGCCGCGCCTTCACAAGATAGTCGAAGCCGCCGGCAACCATGTGACACTCCAGCACTTCGGGCGCGAGTTTCACCGCGCGGGCAAAACGCTCGAAATTGTCGGGCGTGGTCTTGTCGAGCAGCACTTCGACGAACACCAGGAGCCCGAGGCCGAGCCGGTGCGGGTTCAGCCGGGCGCCATAGCCCTCGATAAAACCCTCTCGCTGCAAACGCTTCAGCCGCTCGCCGATCGAGGTCGGCGACAGCCCGATGCGTTCCGCGAGCTCGACATTGGCGATTCGCCCGTCCTGCTGCAAAATCGAGAGGATTTTCCGGTCGATGCGATCTAATTCCATAATTCATAAGGCCAAATAACTCGATAGCTTCATTTTCTAAGCCGAATGAGCTAAATTGTCTATCGAGCTAAGGTCGCGTGGGCATTATCCTGGATTGGAGCCACAGGATACGCCATGCCGAACATTCCACCTCCCTTCATCGCTCCCTACGCGCCCGATGATGCCGACATCGCCGCGCGCCTTTTGCCATCTGCGCATCTCGGCGCGCCGCAGGAGGCGCGGATCGATCGCACCGCGACCCGGCTGATCGAAGCGATCCGCAAGCGCGACGACCGGCTTGGTGGGGTCGAGGACATGCTGCGGGAGTTCGCGCTCTCGACCAAGGAAGGGCTGGCCTTGATGGTGCTGGCCGAGGCGCTGCTGCGCGTGCCGGATGCGCACACCGCCGACCAGTTCATCGAGGACAAGCTCGGCGAGGGCGACTTCATCCACCACGAGACCAAGTCTACCGCCTTCCTGGTCAACGCCTCGGCCTGGGCATTAGGCCTCTCGGCGCGGGTGATCCAGCCCGGCGAGACGCCCGACGGCACCATCGGCCGGCTGGTGAAGCGGCTGGGCGCACCGGCCGTGCGCACCGCCACGCGCCAGGCGATGCGGCTGATGGGCAATCATTTCGTGCTGGGGGAGACCATCGAGCAGGCCCTGGAGCGGGCCCGGCCACGCTCCGGTGAGAGGCAGCGCTATTCTTTCGACATGCTCGGCGAAGGCGCGCGCACGGCCACTGACGCCAGGCGCTATTTCGACGCCTATGCCAGTGCGATCGAGACCATCGGCAAGACGGCCGGCAACCATCCCCTGCCCGACCGGCCCGGCATCTCCGTCAAACTCTCGGCGCTGCATCCGCGCTTTGAGGCGATCAGCCGCGACCGCGTGATGGCTGAGCTGGTGCCGCAACTGCTGGACCTGGCGCAGCGCGCCAAGGCCCATGATCTCAACTTCACCGTCGATGCCGAGGAAGCCGACCGGCTGGAATTGTCCCTCGACGTGATCGCGGCAACGCTCGCCGATCCCTCGCTTGCCGGCTGGGACGGATTTGGCCTCGCGATCCAGGCCTATCAGAAGCGCGCCGGCGCCGTGATCGACTATGTCGATGCGCTCGCCCGCGCGCACGACAGCAAGCTGATGGTGCGGCTGGTCAAGGGCGCCTATTGGGACACCGAGATCAAGCGCGCGCAGGAGCGCGGGCTCGACGGCTACCCTGTGTTCACCCGCAAGGCGATGACGGATCTGAACTACGTCGCCTGCGCCCAAAAGCTGTTGAGCCTGCGGCCACGCATCTTCCCGCAATTCGCCACCCACAACGCGCTGAGCGTCGCGACCGTGCTGGAGCTTGCCGGTGAAAACGGCGGCTTCGAATTCCAGCGCCTGCATGGCATGGGCGAGGCGCTCTATGAGCAGCTCGCCAAGGACCACCCCGACATCGCCTACCGCACCTACGCCCCGGTCGGCAGCCATCGCGACCTGCTCGCCTATCTGGTGCGGCGACTGCTGGAGAACGGTGCCAATTCCTCCTTCGTGGCGCAGGCCTCCGATTACCGCGTGCCTGTTACGGCGCTGTTGCAACGTCCGGCGGATGCCGTTGTCCGGCCGCAGCAGGCGGCCCATCCCAAGATTCCGTTGCCAGGCGATCTGTTCGCGCCGGAGCGGCGCAATTCACGCGGCGTCGAATTCGGCGCGCGAGCCGCGCTCGACCGGTTGCTGACCGACGTCAAGGCCGAGAGGATCGATCTCAAGCCGATCGCCGATGCAACGCCGGATCAGGCCAACGCGGCCGTGACGGCTGCGCGCGCGGGCTTTGCCGCCTGGAGCCGGACACCCGCAGCCACGCGCGCAGCGGCGCTGGAGCAGGCCGCGCATCTTCTGGAGAACCGCGCGCCCCATTTCATCGCGCTGCTGCAACGCGAGGGCGGCAAGACGCTCGACGATGCGCTGTCGGAGCTGCGCGAGGCCGCCGACTTCTGCCGCTATTACGCCGCGCTGGGCCGCAAGCTGTTCGGCAATGATGTGGCGATGCCGGGTCCGACCGGCGAGAGCAATGCGCTGGCCATGCGCGGCCGCGGCGTCTTCGTGGCGATCTCGCCATGGAATTTTCCGCTGGCGATCTTCCTCGGCCAGGTCACGACCGCGCTGATGGCCGGCAACAGCGTGGTGGCCAAGCCCGCGGAGCAGACCCCGTGCGTCGCGGTTGAGACGATACGGCTGCTGCACGAGGCCGGCATCCCCGCAAGCGCGCTCCACCTCGTCGTCGGCGACGGCCGCGTCGGCGCCGGGCTGACCGCGCACCCCGATATCGCCGGAATCGTCTTCACCGGCTCGACCGAGGTCGCGCGCAGCATCAACCGGGCGCTGGCGGCCAAGGACGGGCCGATCGTGCCGCTGATCGCGGAGACAGGCGGCATCAACACCATGATCGCGGATGCGACTGCGCTGCCCGAGCAGGTCGCAGACGACGTCGTCACCTCGGCGTTCCGTTCCGCCGGCCAGCGCTGCTCGGCGCTGCGGCTGCTGTTCGTGCAGGAGGACGTTGCCGACCGCATGATCGAGATGATCGCGGGCGCGGCGCGCGAGTTGAAGATCGGCGATCCGAGCGACGTCGCGACCCATATCGGCCCGGTGATCGATGTCGAGGCCAAGCAGCGCCTCGATGCGCACATCGCACGAATGAAGACCGAGGCGCGGCTGCACTTTGCCGGCAGCGCGCCGGAGGGCTGCTTCGTCGCGCCGCATATTTTCGAGCTTGGGGATGCCGGCCAGCTGACCTCGGAGGTGTTCGGCCCGATTCTCCACGTCGTGCGCTATCGTGCCGAAAATCTCGAACGCGTCCTGCAAGCCATCGAGCGCACCGGCTACGGGCTGACGCTCGGCATCCATTCCCGTATCGACGATACGATCGAGGCGATCGTCGACCGTGTCCAGATCGGCAACATCTACGTCAATCGCAACATGATCGGCGCTGTCGTCGGCGTGCAACCGTTTGGCGGCAACGGCCTGTCCGGAACCGGTCCGAAAGCCGGCGGCCCGCACTACCTCGCGCGCTTTGCGACCGAGCAGACCGTAACGATCAACACCGCAGCAGCCGGTGGCAACGCTGCCCTGCTCGCAGGAGATGAGTGAGGCGCGGCGAGGAGCGTTGCATCCCGCCGAAACATCGGTCTAATGCTGCCGTGACGTGGCCCTCGCCAATTCCAGCGCGCGGGAAACAACACGAGCGAGGGAGCGACGCCGCAATGGAAAAGGGCATTTTTGCAGGGCTCAAGGTGCTGGATTGCGCGAGCTTCATCGCAGCACCAGCCGCCGCGACCGTGCTGTCGGATTTCGGTGCCGATGTCGTCAAGATCGAGCCGCCCGGCGCCGGCGATCCCTACCGCAACCTGCCCAACATTCCGGGCTATCCGAGCAGCGAGCACAATTTCGCCTGGCTGCTTGAGGCCCGCAACAAGAAGAGCATCGCGCTCGACCTCTCAAAGCCCGAGGCGCAGGCCGTGCTCTACAAGCTGGTGGAAGAGGCCGACGTCTTCATCACAAACATGCCGCCGCCAGTGCGCGCCAAGCTCGGCATCACCTATGACCATCTCGCCCATCTCAACGACCGCCTGATCTACGCCTCCTTCACTGGCTATGGCGAAAAAGGCGAAGAGGCCAACAAGCCCGGCTTCGACAGCAACGCCTATTGGGCGCGCTCCGGCCTGATGGACCTCGTCCGCGCCGACACCGACACGACGCCGGCCCGCTCGGTCGCCGGCATGGGCGACCATCCCTGCGCGATGGCGTTCTACGGCGCCATCGTCACCGCGCTGTACCAGCGCGAGAAGACCGGCAAGGGCTCGCATGTCGCCTCCAATCTGATGGCGAACGGCGTGTGGGCCGCTAGCGTGCTGGCGCAGGCTAAACTCTGCGGCGCCAAGTTCGCCGAGCGGCGGCCGCGCGAACGCGCGTTGAATGCGGTCGCCAACCACTACCAGTGCAAGGACGGCCGCTGGCTGATCCTGTCGCTGCTGAGCGAGGAGAAGCAGTTTCCGACGCTGGCCAAGTGTCTCGGCCGCGAAGACCTCATCACCGATCCGCGTTTCGCCACCAAACCCGACCGCCACGCCCGCTCGGTCGAGCTGATCAAGATCTTTGACGAGACCTTTGCGACCAAGGATCTCGCCGAATGGCGCAAGATCCTCGACGGCAACGGGCTGGTGTTCGGCATCGTCGGCATTCTGGACGACATCCCGAACGACAAGCAGATGCTCGACAACGAAGTTCTGGTACCGTTCGAGAACGACACCATGCTCACCATCTCCAGCCCGATCTGGATCGACGGCGCCAAGAAAGTGCAGCCGCGCAAACCGCCCGGCGTCGGCGAGCACAGTGACGAGATTTTGCGTGGCGCGGGATACGACGAGGCGGCGATCAAGCAGCTGCGGTCGCAGGGGGCGGTTGAGTAAGGCGACACGCTGACGCAACCCCGTCCTTGCGAGCGCAGCGAAGCAATCCAGAATCCCACCGCGGATGCATTGCTGGATTGCTTCGCTGCGCTCGCAATGACGACATCGGAACATTGCGGTATAAAGATTGGCAAAGCCATCACGAGGTCACATGCCCAGCTACCGCCTGCACTACTTCCCCGAATCCGGCAACAGCTACAAGCTGGCGCTGATGCTGACGCTTTGCGGCGAGAGGTTCGAGCCGGTCTGGACCGACTTTGGCGGCGGCGTCACGCGCACGCCGGAATGGCGCAAGAGCGTGAACGAGATGGGCGAGATTCCCGTGCTCGAAGTCGACGGTGTGAAGATGACGCAGACCGCGCCTCTCCTGCTCAAGCTTGCCGAGCAGTTCGGGCAGTTCGGCGCCGAGACCGAGGAGGAAAAGTTCGAGCTGCTGCGCTGGCTGTTCTGGGACAACCACAAGCTCACCGGCTACATGGCGACCTACCGCTTCATGCGCGCCTTCACGCAAAACAACGATCCGCAGGTGCTGAAACATTTCCGCCGGCGGCTCGAGGATTTTCTCGGCATCCTCGATAGCCATCTCCAGCGCAATGAATTCGCGATCGGCACCAGGCCGACGGTCGCCGATATCTCGATGATGGCCTATCTGCACTATCCGAGCGACGAGCACGGCTTCGATTTCGCGGAAAGCTATCCCGCCATCCACGCCTGGCTTGGCCGCATGGCCGCACTGCCCGGATGGAAGCCGGCCTACGAGCTGCTGCCCGGCAAGCGGATGACGAACTACGCGAAGTGAGGGCGCCGACTACTTCAGCGCCAGCCAGCCGAGCGTGACCAGGATTCCGCCGATGATGACGACGACCGCGACCGCCCAGGTGCTGACGCGGACGCTGCCACTGACCTGCTTGGCTTCTTCATTCTGCGCGATCTCGCGATTGCGCTCCTTGTTGGCTTCGCTGGAGTCCGTCATCGGTCATCCAAATCGGTTGCAAGCGGCCTAACGCGTCTTGATGAAGCACATGCCGATGCGGCGCGAGGCCGCGGCAGCCTGGCAGGTCAGCCCTTTAGCACAGCTCCACGACGTAAAACTCCTGTCGGCCGATCCCGATCCCGCATTTTCCAGGGAACAATGCGCGCCCCAGCCGTCCTGATATTCGGTCCCGGCCAACTCAGTGCTGCCGCGGGTCTGCGGCCGGCTGGCAAATCCACGTGAGAAATCAGGGCGTTTGCCTGCGGCCATCGCGGTCAGGATGTCGCGGCGGCGGACCTGGTCGCCAAGAAAATGCGGGGAAGCCGGCACGATGGTGGCATTGGACGGCTTGTCCGCAAGCCAATCGACGCCCGGAAAATGAAAGCCGCCGATGCCGCGGGTCTGATGGCAGCCGGCGCAACTGACGTCATTGAGGCGGCGCTGGAAGCCCGCGACGGAGCGGACGTTCAGCATGTCCCCGCGCGCAGCAGCTTGCTTCAGCGCACCAACTACGTCGTTCTCGGAGAAGACCGGCTCGCCTTGTCCCTCTCCATTGCCCTCCCCTTGCATCATCCCGAACTCCGGCTGCAACGGAGAAGCATCGAGGCCGGCTGGCGTCGGCACGATTGCAGCCTTGGCCAGGAATTTCTCGGGGATCAGCACCGTGCCGCGATCGAACTCACGAAGATGATCGGGCGCGAGCAGCCAATCCCTGAAGTCGCGCCGGAGATCATTATCGGCAAGAATACTGTCGCGGTCGATCTGGTTCTCCAGCGTCGATTCCGCGAACGTCTTCGAGACAGCGTCGTACTTGAACACCTTGAGCAGATAATCGGAGCGGAAATCGTGCAGTGCCGATTTCGCTGCAACCGAGATCTGAATGTTGGTCTCGATGCGATCGAGCATCGCATCGTAAGGATGGAAGCTGCTGCCGATCAGCCCCTGCCAGTCGCCATTGCCGAGCCAGCGTCGCGCGACCTCGGCGCAGGTGATCGGCTTGCCGCTCGCATCCGTCTGCCGCGCATCGCGCGCCTTCATCACCAGGTTGAGCGTCATCGGCAGCCGCGTGGCTGTCCTGTCGCCGTCCGGTTTGGTCTCGAAACGTGCAAGACGATAGATCAGCCTGATCTCGCCGCAGGACTCTTCCGAGACATAGGCCCGGTCCATCCGGTTGACGATGCCGGCCAGCACGAAACGGGTGTCGCGGGATTTCAGATTGGACCGATCGAACAATTGCACGTCGAAGCCTTCGCCGACGCCGATGGTCTCGGTCGGATATGCCTCTTTCTGCCGGGCGGCGTAGCGGTCGATCTCCGCCTCGATCGCGGGGCGAATTTCCTTGAGCTGCGACAGCCACGAAAACATCAGATCGGTCGTCAGCGGAAAATCCGCGTTCCGCTCCGGCCACAACAGGCGCGAGATCGTGAGTGCATCGTGCCGGTCGAGCTCGCGCAGGAGATCGGGATCGGTGATCGCCGTGCCGCGCGCCAGCTGCGCGTTCTCCGCGGCCAACGACGACACGATGCCACCGAAAAACACGGCGACGGCAACGAGAATTCGCAACGCGCGGCTCATGTCTCAGGTAACACCGCGCAGGGACGGCTATTCAAGCAAAAAGGCGCTTCACATGGTGGTGAAGCGCCTTTTCGGAAATCGGATAGCAGCCGCTCAGCGCGAGACGATCAGCCCCTTGCTGGTGACGACCACCCAGCGGCCGTCCTGACGGCGGATCGCATCGACACGGCCGACGCCGGGGATGGGGTCGCCGGCGTAGACCTCGTAGAGGCCACCGCGGCCCTCGATCAGCGCGCCGCCGTTGGAGACGTCGCGCAGCACCCAGCCTTCGACCGTCGGCAGCCGGCCGACCTCGGGCTTGGGCGCGGCGGGAGCCGGCGCAGCTGCGGCGGTCGCAACCTGGGTCGGCGCGATCGAGCCGGTGGTCTCCCTGGCTGGCACGGCGGCTGCGGCCTGGGCGGGAGCCGCCGTCGGGGTGGCGCGGAGCTTGTCGACGGTCTCCGACAGCTTCGCGATTTTGGCCATCGGCTCGGCCTGCGCCTTCTCGAGCTTGTCGAGGCGGTCGTTGGTGCGGTTGAACTGGCCGAGACCGGTCTTGGAGGTATGTTCTACGTTCGCCTTGAGCGCGACGACATCGGCATCGATCCGGGCGACCGAGGATTCCAGCGCGCTGGTGTCGGCAACCTGGGCCGGCGCGGGGCTTGCGAAGTGCATCATCCCTGCGGTCGCGAGCGCGCCGCTGATGGCGCCGACACTGGCCGCAATCGCCACCACCGCGGCCATCGCCGACAGGCGGCGCTTGCCGCCGGCCTCGCGCGGCTCGTCCGACTTCACATGCGGGGCAAACTCTTCACGGTCCCAGGACCGCTCCGCGGGTGCCATGACGATGAGCTTGCCGAGCTTTGGCTCGGACTTGGTCTCGGCTTTGGGCTCAACCTTGGCCTCGAACTTGGGCACCTCGATCCGCGAGGCCTCGATTTTTGGCGGCTCGATCTTGACCGGGTCGGGCTTCACTGGATCAGGCTTGGGCGGCGTTTCGTGGTCGGGGGCAATCGAAGGGGCCTCGATCCCCGCAGCCTCGACGGCCTGCGGCGCGGTCGCGGCGGCTTCGACGACGCCAGTATCCTGGACGGCCTGCTCGGCCATTGGTTCGCTCACGGCTCAAATACTCCAGTCTCGGTTGACCTTTTGGTAACTTTCATTGCTTGCGAATTCCTTACCTGCGGACCCGCTTACCAAAATTTTAGGAACTCATCCGGGGCCGAATTGGGCCGGGAACGTGGAACCGGTGTGGCGCTGTGCAACAAATTGTCAGCCGATGCTGCCCTGCGGCAGGCCACGCTCCCGCCGAACGGGCTGTTTGCCCGCCCCTGTTACCCCGCTAACATGACTGTCCTGTCAGCCAGAACGGCTGCAGACGGCCCTTGGGGGTGTCATGACGATCGAGAAGTGCATCAACGAATTTGGCGTCGATGACATCATCTTCGAGGAAGGCTCGACCGGCCGCGAGCTGTACGTTGTCCTCGACGGCGAGGTCGAGATCGCCAAGATCAGCGGCGCCAGCAAGACCAGCATCATCAAACTCGGCAAGGGCGAATTCTTCGGCGAGATGGCCGTGATCGACGGCTCCGCACGTTCGGCGACCGCGATCGCGGCGGCACCGAACACCAAGGTGATGAGGGTCAACCACGCCCGCTTCGTCTATCTCGTCAGCCAGCAGCCGGCGTTTGCACTGATGGTGATGGATGCGCTGTCGAAACGCCTGCGCGCCGCCAACGCGGTCAGCTACCGGGCGGCCCAATCATGAGCGACGGCAAGCCCACGGCCTTTCCGGTCCTGATGAAGAACGACACCTGCTCGCTGATCCAGGCCGCGGACGACGTCTACCAGATCCGCTTCTCCAATCGCGCCGCCAACGTCTATCTCGTGCGCGGCTCGGCGCGGACCATCCTGATCGATACCGGGCTGTCCTCGAACTATGCGGCGATGGTCGAATGCCTGAACTTCGCCGGCTGCCCGCCGGAAAAGATCGACATGGTGGTGCTCAGCCACGAGCATCTCGACCACATCGGCGCGGCCTGGCACTTCAACGAGCGCCGCACCTTCGTCGCCGCCCATCGCCTCGCCGCCAACAAGATCATGCTGCGCGACGACTTCTCGATGCTGCGAAAGATGTTCAACGAGCCGAACGTACCTGTTAATATCGACATCTGGCTCGAGGAAGGCAATCTGATCGACCTCGGCAATTTCCGTCTCAACGTCATGCACACGCCAGGACACACGTCGGCCTGCATCACGCTGTTCGATCAGGACAAGGGGCTGCTGTTTGCCGCCGATACGCTCATGCCAGGCGGCGTGATGGGCGGCGTGTTCGGTTCGGGCAGCATCGCCGACTACATCGAATCGCTGGAGCGGCTCAAGGGATTGAACGCGAAGATCCTGCTATCAGGCCACGGCCGGCTGTCGGACACGCCGCAGGAAGACGTGCGTATCGCCATCGCGCGGTCGCACGGTCTATTGGAGGACACAGCACAATTGTTCGACGCGCTGGATGCGCGCTCGAATTTCGAGCCGATCATGCAGTCGGTGCGGGATTTGAACAAGCTGGATGATTAAATGCGCCGCGGGCGTCCGTCCGCGGGGCGAAGCACCGATGCCCCCACAACGTCGTCTTGGCGAAAGCCAGGACCCATACCGCGAGGTCCATCGGTCGTACGCAGCAGGCGTACCGAACGATGAATCTTCGCCAAACTTCTCCCTGGGGTAATGGGTCCTGGCTTTCGCCAGGACGACAGCGGGACTCCGTCACCGCCTGCTTGTAGCGGCTAGATCACCACCGGCGCATCCGGCAGCTCGTTCGGGTGCGCTCCGCTTGGCGGGAAATGCCTTGCCAACTCTCGCGACACCGCCTCGATCCCGCCGATCGCGCCGCGCTCGAACTGCCCCGACCTGAACTCGACTTCCATCGCGTGGCAGATGCTCTCCCAGCCCTCGGCGCCAACCTTCGTATCGATACCGCGGTCGGCGACGATCTCGACATCGCGGTCGGCGAGCAGGAGGTAAATCAGGACGCCGTTGTTGTGCGCGGTGTCCCAGATGCGTAGTTGCGAGAAGACGTCGAGTGCCCGCTCGCGCGCCGGCTGGTTACGAAACAGCGGGCCGCCGTCGAGCGCGCCTTCGACCACGAACCGCACCTGGCCGGAATGCATGGCTTCGCCGCGCTTGATCGCCTGCTCGATGCGGTCGAGCACGCCCTTAGGGAACACCTGCTTGGCACGCCAATGGTGCTGGAGCAGATGCCGGGTGATGCGCCTGATGCTCATGACCTACCAGCTCCCCGAAGCACCGCCGCCGCCAAAGCTGCCGCCACCGCCACTGAAGCCGCCGCTCGACGACGACCCGCTGCTCCAGCCGCCGGATGACGAACCGCTCGACCACGAGCCGCGACGCGAGGATCCCGTGCCCGATCCCGCCCCAAACAGATCGGCAATAAACGTCAGGACAGCGCCGAGCACACCGACGCCCAGTCCGATCACCGCAGAGCCGATCACGAACCAGGCGATGACACCAACGATCGCTCCGGTGATCCCCGAACCGAACAGCCGCCCGAACATGGAGCGCAGGATGCCGCCGATGACCAGCGGGCCGAACAGCAGAAAGAAGAAAAGCGGTTCGATGTCGTTCCAATCGCCGAAATTCACGCTGCGCGAGGGCGTCGGGAGCGGCTCGCCATCGATGACGCGGATCATGCGATCGACGCCCGCCGTGATGCCGCCGGCGAAATCGCCACTCCTGAATTTCGGCGTGATGGCTTCATCGATGATGCGCCGCGAGGTGACGTCGGTGAGCGCGCCCTCGAGGCCGTAACCGACCTCGATGCGCAAATGCCGGTCGTTCTTGGCCACGACGAGGATGGCGCCGTCGTCGACCTTCTTGCGCCCTATCTTCCAGGCCTCAGCAACGCGGATCGCGAACTGCTCGATCGTCTCCGGATCCGTCGTCGGCACGATCAGGACGACGAGCTGGCTGCCCTTGCGGGTCTCGAAGTCCTGCAGCTTTTGCGACAGCGCGGCGATGTCGCCGCTGGAGAGCGTACCGGTCTGATCGACCACGCGGCCGGTGAGCTGGGGTATGGCGACATCGGCTGAGGCGGGGAATACTGAGCCAAGCAATAGCGACAAAAGGACTATCGTGCACCACAACCTCGCTGTCATCGCCCGGCTCGACCGGGCGATCCAGTATTCCAGAGACGCCGGCGGGATACGGTGAAGCCGCGGCGTACTGGATTCCCCGCTTTCGCGGGGAATGACGGCGGTGGGTGGGGCTAGGCGCATGCGCAAAAAAGCGCGCACTTACTTCGACGGCGCGGGCGCCGGATTGAAATCGACCTTCGGTGCGGTCGAGATTTCCTTCTCGTTTGCGACCGTGAAGTTCGGCTTCTCCTTGTAGCCGAACATCATCGCGGTGACGTTGCTCGGGAACGAACGGATGGTGACGTTGTAGTCCCGCACCGCCTTGATGTAGCGGTTGCGCGCCACCGTGATGCGGTTCTCGGTGCCCTCGAGCTGCGACATCAAATCCTTGAACAGCGCATCCGACTTGAGCTGCGGGTAGTTCTCGGTGACCACCAGCAGCCGCGACAGCGCGCCGGAGAGCTCGCCCTGGGCGGCCTGGAATTTCTGGAATGCGGCGGGATCGTTCAGCACCTCCGGCGTCGCCTGGATGCTGCCGACCTTGGCGCGGGCATTGGTGACGCCGAGCAGCACGTCCTTCTCCTGCTGCGCAAAACCCTTCACCGAGTTGACGAGGTTGGGCACGAGATCGGCGCGGCGCTGATACTGGTTCACGACCTCGGACCAGTTGGCCTTGATCTGCTCGTCCTCGCTCTGGATCGCGTTATAGCCGCAATTGGTGAGGCTCAACGAGGCCAGCGCCGCCAGCACGGTCAGGATCTTGCGCATCAAATTTCTCCCGGTGGAATCGGGCGCAAGCTACCAGATTGCATGCGCGAGATGCCAGACATCTTGCGTCCGGGCCGAGGCCGCCAAAAGCAGCCGATGTACGCAAGCCTCTTGCTTAATCCCGGCTGTAATAGTCAACTCAAGGGAACAATAAACCGGTTCGGGAACGCCAGGGGAACGCGATGAGCTCGTTCGAGACCATCCTCGTGGAGAGGCCGGAGCCGGCGATTGCCCGGGTCGTGATGAACCGGCCCGACGCGCGCAACGCGCAGAACCTGCAAATGACCTACGATCTCAACGCCGCCTTCGATGAGGCGGTGCAGGACGATACGGTCAAGGTCATCATTCTCGCCGGCAATGGTCCGCACTTCTCCTCGGGCCATGACCTGCGACCCGGCAGCAAGAATGAAGCAGGCGTGGATTTTCCGCCGATCGGAAATTGGGGCGGCTTCGCCGAATCAAACGCCCATGGCCGCTTCGCGCGCGAGCAGGAGATCTATCTCCAGATCACGCGGCGCTGGCGCAACCTCGCCAAGCCCACGATTGCAGAGGTGCACGGCAAATGCATCGCCGGCGGGCTGATGCTGGCCTGGGCCTGCGATCTCATCGTCGCCAGCGACGACGCGCAGTTCTGCGATCCCGTGGTCACCATGGGTGTCTGCGGCGTCGAATGGTTCGTGCATCCCTGGGAGCTCGGCCCGCGCAAGGCCAAGGAATTTCTGTTCACCGCAGACAGCTGGAGCGCGCAGGAGGCGCACCAGCTCGGCATGGTCAACCGGATCGTGCCGCGCGCGGAGCTTTCATCGCGCGTGCTGGAGCTGGCGCGCCGGATCGCATCAAAACCGTCCTTTGCACTGAAGCTGACCAAGGAGGCGGTGAATCGTTCGGTTGACGTCATGGGCCAACCGGCGGCAATCGACCAGGCCTTTGCGCTGCATCAGCTCTGTCACGCGCATAATCTTCAGGAATTCGGCATGGTCGTCGATCCATCCGGCCTGCACCCCTCCGTGCGCAAGCCGCCGGCGGCCGCGGACTAGACGGGATGGATCTCAATCTCACCGACGAGCAACGGCTGCTGCGCGAAAGCGCGGAGCGTTTCGTGGCCGAAAGCTACGATGCCGATCACCGCCGCAAGATGGCGAACGACCCGCTCGGCTTCAGCCCGGCGGTGTGGACGCAATTCGCCGAACTCGGCTGGCTTGCATTGCCGATCGCGGAGGAGTTTGGCGGGCTCGGCGGCAGCGCGGTCGAGATCGGCATTTTAATGGAAGCATTCGGCCGCGGGCTGGTGTCGGAGCCGTATGTCGCGACAGTCGTGCTTGGCGCTGCGTTGATCGAGCGATGCGGCAGCACGGCGCAGAAGCAGGCAATCCTGCCGAAGATCGCGGACGGATCGTTGAAGCTCGCGCTCGCGCATTCCGAGCGCGCGGCGCGGTTCGACCTTGCCAAGGTCGCAACCACCGCCCACAAGACGGCGCAAGGCTGGCGCCTTGCCGGCAACAAGATTGCCGTGCTTGACGGCCACGCCGCCGACGAGATCATCGTCTCTGCGCATATCCATGATCATCAGGGACCGTCGGCGCGGATCGGCCTGTTTCTGGTGCCGGCGACGACGCCAAATGTTGCGATCTCCGACTACGAGCGCCTCGGCGGCGGGCGGGCCTGCAACATCGTGCTGTCGGATGCGCAACTGCCGGAGGATGCGCTGCTCGGCAATGGCCACGACGCACTGCCGGCAATCGAATGGGCTGTTGACCGCGCCATGGCCGCGGTCGGTGCCGAGGCCGTCGGCATCATGCAGGTGCTGCTGGACACCACGCTGGAGTACACCAAAATCCGAAAGCAGTTCGGCCGGCCGCTCTCGGCCAACCAGGTGATCCGCCACCGCCTCGCCGACATGGCGGTGCAGGTCGACGAGGCGCGCTCGATGGCGCTGCGCGCCGCGCTGAAGGTCGATGCCGATCCGGTCGAGCGCGCGCGGGCCGCCTCCGGCGCGAAGGCGAAGATCGGCAGATCCGCGCGCTTCGTCGGCGAGCAGGCAATCCAGCTTCACGGCGGCATGGGTGTCACCGAGGAGCTCGAGGTCGGCGCCTATTTCAAGCGGCTGGTCGCGTTCGACACGCTGTTCGGCGGCAGCGCCCACCATTATGGCCGCCACGCCCGGCTTGGCCGCACCACCGTGCCGGCCTGATACAAGGACCGCATCATGGACCTGTCGTTCAATGCCGAGGAGCGCGCCTTCCAGGACGAGGTGCGCGGCTTCATTGCCAAAAATCTCACCGAAGAGATGAAGCGCGCGACTGCGCTGACGCCGTCGGTGTTCTCCGACCCCGATATCGGCATGGCCTGGCAGCGCACGCTGCACAAGCAGGGCTGGGGCGCGCCGGGCTGGCCGGTCGAGCATGGCGGTCCCGACTGGACGCCGGCGCAGCGCTGGATTTTCGAGACCGAAAGTGCGCGGGCCGGCGTGCCCAACGTCAACGTGATGGGCGTGAAGATGGTCGGCCCCGTCATCATCGGCTTCGGCTCGCCTGAGCAGAAGAACTTCTACCTGCCGCGCATTCTCTCCGGCGAGGATTATTGGTGCCAGGGCTATTCCGAGCCGGGCTCCGGCTCCGATCTCTCCTCGCTGAAGACGCGCGCGGTGCGCGATGGCGACGACTACATCATCAACGGCACCAAGATCTGGACCACGCATGCCCACCACGCCAACCGCATGTTCGCGCTGGTGCGCACCAGCGACGGCCCGCGGCAGCAGGATGGCATCAGCTTCATCCTGATCGACATGAAGACACCGGGCATCACGACCCGCCCCATCCTCACCATCGGCGGCGACCACGAGGTCAACCAGGTATTCTTCGACGACGTGCGGGTGCCCGTGGCCAACCGCGTCGGCGAGGAAGGCAAGGGCTGGACCTACGGCAAATATCTGCTCGAATTCGAACGCGGCTCCGGCATCGCCTCCGCAAAATTGCGCGAGGGGCTGAAGGCGATCGCGGATCTCGCCGAGTCCGACCTGACGGGGCGCGCGATCGACAGCCTCGATATCGCGACGCGCATCTCCGAGGTCGAGGTCGACATCGACGCGCTGGAGATGACCGAGCTGCGCGTGCTGTCGGCATTGCAGACCGGACAGAATCCCGGTGCGGTGTCGTCGATCCTGAAGCTGCGCAATAGCGAGATCCGGCAGGCCGTGACGCGGCTCGGCGCCGACGTGATCGGCCACGACGCCCTCGCGGTCGAGCCGATGCGCCCGCTCTACAGGCTCAACCATGAGCCGCCGATGCCGGAGGAGATGCTGACGGTGGTACCGGAATATCTCAACGGCCGCGCCTATACGATCTTCGGCGGCACCTCGGAGATCCAGCGCGATATTATCGCGAAGATGATGCTGGGGATTTAAGGGGCACTGGCGCTACACACTCGCTGTCGTCCCGGCCTGGTGCGCAATTGCGCACAGGGGGCCGGGACCCATACGTCGTGACGAAGTGGTAGCGCGAAGCTGGTCACCACCAGCCGTCGCCAAATTGGACTCGGTGGCTATGGGTCCGGGCCCCCCGTGCGCAATTGCGCACTAGGCCGGGACGACAGCGGAAATCGCCGCCACAGCGCGGGCTACGCTTACCCTACCTTCGCGTCCCTGATCGCCTGCCAGATCTTCTGCGGCGTCAGGGGCGTGTTGAGCTGGGTGATGCCGAGTTCGGCGAGCGCATCCATCACGCCGTTGGTGACGCAGGGGGGACCGCCGATGGCGCCGGATTCGCCGCAGCCCTTGGCGCCGAGCGGATTGGTGCGGCAGGGCGCTGAACCGTCCAGCGTCACCACGATCGGCGGAACGTCGTCGGCGCGCGGGATGCAGTAGTCCTGATAGCTCGCGGTGAGGAGCTGACCGTCGGCATCGTAGGAGACGCCTTCGTACAGCGCCTGGCCGATGCCTTGCGCGACACCGCCATGGATCTGGCCGGTGACCAGCATCGGGTTCACGGCGACACCGACGTCGTCGACGGTCGTGTAGCGCACGACCTTGGAGACGCCGGTCTCCGGATCGATCTCGACCTCGCAGATATGGGTGCCGTTCGGCCAGCTCGGACCGTCGACCTCGCCTTCGGAATCGACGCTGAGTTTCGCGCCGCCTTCTTTCTCGGCAATGTCGAACAGGCTGATACGGCGGTCGGTGCCGACCACGGTGAGCATGCCGCCTTGATATTCGATGTCCTCGATCGAGGTCTCCAGCACGTTCGCTGCCTTCTCCCGTGCCTTCTGGATCAGATCGTTGGAGGAGACCGCGACCGCCGTGCCGCCGACGAACAGCGAACGCGATCCGACGCTGCCAAAGCCCGTCGCCAGATCCGTGTCGCCCTGGACCACGTCGATCTTGTCCATGGCAATGCCCAGCGTGTCGGAGATCATCTGGGTGTAGGTGGTCTGCAATCCCTGCCCCATCGCCATGGTGCCGGAATGCAGGATGACGCGGCCTTCCGACGTCGCGTGCAGGCTGACCTTCTCGGTGTGGGCGCGGCCACCAGTCCATTCGATATAGGAGGTGAGGCCGCGGCCGTAGAGCAGGCCCTTCTTCTTCGCCGCCTTCTTGCGCGCGGCAAAGCCGTCCCAGTCGGCGAGCTTCACGGCACGATCGAGCATGTGCGCGAAGGCGCCGGAATCGTAAACCTGCCCGGCAGCATTGGTGTAGGGCAGCTGCGCCGGCTTGATGTAGTTGGCTTTCCGGATCGCGCGCGGATCCATGCCGATTTTCCGCGCGGCCGCGTCGAAGAGGCGCTCGACGATGAACACGGCCTCCGGGCGTCCCGCACCGCGATAGGCGCCGACGGGTGCGGTGTGGGTCATCACCGACTTCACCTCGAAATGCACCAGCGGCAAATCGTAGACGCCGGTCTGCACGAATGGCCCCAGCACCAGCGGAATGATGTTGGCCGCGCCCGAGGAATACGCGCCGGTACAGCCGATCGAGCTGACGCGATAGGCCAGCACCTTGCCCTTCTCGTCGAGCGCGAAGGAAGCGGTCGAGGTAAGATCGCGGCCATGGGTGCCGCCGACGAATTCGTCGGTGCGGTCGCCGCGCCAGCGGATCTTCTTGTTCAGCTTGGTCGCGGCATAAGCGACGATGCCGTCCTCGGGATAGAGGTTGGTCTTCTGGCCAAAGCCGCCGCCGATATCGCCGACCAGCACGCGAACGCTGTCCTTGGGACGCTTCAGCACGGCCTCGGCCAGCACGTCCCGGGTCGAGGCCGGCGTCTGCGACTGCACATGCAGCAGAAGGCGGCCGGTCTTCTTGTCGATCTCGGCAATGGTCGAGCGCGGCTCCATGGCCGAGGGCACCAGGCGCTGGCTGACGAGATCGAGCTCGACGGTATGCGCCGCCTTGGCAAAAGCCTCGTCCACCTTGGCTGCATCGCCGTAAGCCATCGCGCCGACGATGTTGTCGGGGGCCTCCGGCCACACCACGGGCGCGCCGGGCTTGACCGCTTCGACAGGATCGACCACCGCCGGCTGCACGTCATATTCGACCACGATCGCTTCAGCCGCGCTCTGCGCGTCGGCGCGCGAGGAGGCCACCACGGCGGCCACGGCCTCGCCGGCGTAGCGCACGATGTCGTGCGCCAGCAGGCGACGTGGCGGCACCGTCATCGGCTTGCCGTCGGGGCGCTTGAAGATGCTAAGCGTCGGAATGACGCCGATGTCGTCCTTGACGAGGTCGGCGCCGGTGTAGACCGCGGTCACGCCGGGCATCGCAGTGGCAGCGCCAGTGTCGATCGAGACGATCTTCGCGTGGGCATGGGGCGAGCGCAGCAGATACAACCACAGCGCGCCATCTTCCGGCTTGTCGTCGATGAACTGCCCCTTCCCGGTGAGCAGTCGCTGGTCTTCCAAACGCTTGACGGGCTGCCCCGCTCCGAAACGCAAATTGCCGGGAAGAATGTTCATTCCGTGGGGTCCCTTAATGTCTCAAAAGCGGCTGCCTTTTAGCGGATCGAGGCATGCGAGGCCAGCCGCGGTTTTAGGCGGTATATCCACGATTTCGTCATGCCGGGCATAGGCGAGCGCAAGCGAAGCCGTCCTATGGACGGCTAGCCAAGCTCCCGCAAGGCCGCTTCCACCACCTTGCGCGCATCGGCGGTGAGAGCGGCCTGCGGCGGGACGGGATCGCCGACATCGTAACCCTGGATGGCCAATCCGGCCTTGATGCAGGCCGCCAGGTTGAAGCGGGCAAAGGCCTCGTTGATGCGCCACAGCCTACGCTGGAGCGCCATCGCCTCATCCCAGCGGCCGGCCTTGCAGAGGTCGTAGAGCGCGACGCTCTGGCGCGGGATGATGCAGGCCGGGCCCGCCATCCAGCCGAGCCCGCCGATCAGCATCACCGCGGCTGGAATGTGGGCGGAGGCCGAGAACACCCGCAAGGCATCTCCGCAGCGGTTCATGATCGAGAGCAGCCGGCCGGTGTTGGTCGAGGCGTCCTTGATGTAGCCGATGCGCGGGTGTTCGGCGAGGCGCGCGATGGTGTCGAGGGTGAGATCGGAGCGCTGGAATTGCGGATTGGTGTAGATGACGACAGGGATGTCCACGGCATCCGCTATGGCGCGGAAATAGGATTCTATTTGGGCATCGGCGAGCGGGAAATACGCTTCCAGGATCGCCAGAATGCCGTCGGCGCCGAGCTTCTGATACGCTTTCGCCTGCGCCACCGCGTCCGCCGTCGAGGTGGAGGCCACGCCCGCGACAACAGGCACACGCCCCTTGGCCGCCTCGATCGTGGTCTGCACGACCGCGGTGCGTTGGGCGGCATTGAGATAGGCGAACTCGCCGGTCGAGCCGAGCGGGGTCAGACCTTGGACGCCGGCGCCGATCAGATCGTCGCAGAGTTTTGCGAGCACATTCGTCCGCACCGCGCCGTCGGCGTCGACGGGCGAGACGAGATAGGGGAAGACGCCGCGAAAATCGGACATGTCAGATGTGAATCCCGGAAACTGCCCAGCGCCAGACCGGTATTATCAACGCTCGCGCCGGCGATCAAACCCTGATCAGCCGCACCCGCGTGCCCCAGGGATCGATCGCCTCCACGCCATTCGCCAGCGCGGTGACTTTCGCGCCGCCCTTGCGCAGGCGCTCGTCCTGCGCTGCAAGCAGGTCCGGCTTCTCCGTCACCAGCGAAAACCAGGCGAGCCCCGTTGCCTGATCGTCGCGTTGGCCGGCACCCTGGCTCTGCCAGACGTTCATGCCGAGGTGATGGTGATAGCGGCCCGACGACAGGAACGCGGCACCGTTGCGGCTGCGGGTCGGGTCCAGGCCGATGGCACCGTGATAGAAGCGCTCGGCCTGCGCGAGGTCGCCGACGCGCAGATGGATGTGGCCGATGCGCAGACCGTCCGGCGCCTTGGCATAATCAGGCACGCGCGTATTGGTCAGCGACAGCAGGTCGGGAATGTTGAGCTCGTCGGACGCCATCTTCACGCTGCCCTCGCTCCACTGCCATTGCGCGGGATCGCGGTCCGCATAGACCTCGATGCCGTTGCCTTCGGGATCGTCGAGATAGACGGATTCGCTGACGAGGTGATCGGCAAAGCCCGACAGCGGCACACGATGCGAGGCGGCTGCTACCAGCCAGCGAGCGAGGTCCTTGCGTGTCGGCATCAAGAACGCGGTATGGTAGAGGCCGGCGGCATTGCGCGGCTCGATCTCAGCGTTAGGACCGGCCTCCAGCACCAGCAGCGTGATACCGGCTGTGCCAAGCTTGGCGGCGCTCGCAGAGCGCTCCAAGACGGTAAGGCCGATCACGTCGCGATAGTACTCGGCGACCTTGTCGAGATTCTTCACCCGGAGCGTCACCATGCCGACCCGCATCGGCGTGCGGCTGGCGTAGGTCGGCCCACCGCCCTGTGGTGCGCCCTCGGCGCGCGCCGCGCCTGCGGCTGCCATTGCAAGCGAGCTGGCGCCGGCGAGTTGAAGCAGGGTACGGCGGGTCAGGCCGATGGTCATCGGTCAGGGCTCGCTGGAAACGTTTAGGGCCGTGCGGCGCAATTTCTTGATTGCTACACGTTGCCGTGAGCGGCTCCCAATCACATGTTCGTCGGCCGTGGTCTTACGGACCAGCTTTCCCGGTCACTTTCATGGTCATTTTCCTGGCCATCCGGCCAGTTTCGCAATTGCCCGCGACATCCCAGATTGAGGACAGCTTACAGGAGCCTGCTATGACCGACTCAACTCCCCTGACCTCGCTGTCGTCCGCACTCGCAGATGTGGTGGCGCGCACTGCGCCGTCCGTCGTCGCCGTGCATTCGCATCGCTCCCGCGCCACTGGCTTCGTCTGGAAACCCGGCCTGATCGTCACCGCCGACGAGGCCTTGGCCGACGAGGGCGACGTCGAGATCGGCCTCCCCGACGGCAGCACCGCGGCTGCCACGATCGCGGGTCGCGACCATACGACGGATATCGCACTGTTGCGCGCCGATACTGCGATGACCCCAGTCAAGCTGTCCACAATTGTGCCGCCCCTGGGCGCGTTGTCGGTCGTCGTCGCCACCAACCGCGATGCGCCGAGCGCCACGCTCGGGATGGTATCGGCCTCAGGCAAGAGCTGGCGCTCCTTGCGCGGCGGCGACATCGACGCGCGGATCGAGCTCGACGTCCGCTTGCGCTCCAGCCAGCAGGGCGGCCTCGCGCTCGATGCATCGGGCGACTCCTTCGGCATGGCTGTGCTCGGCCCGAGGCGTGTGCTGGTGATCCCGACGGCGACGATCGAACGGGTCGCGGCACAATTAGAGGCCCGCGGCCACATCGCACGCGGATATCTCGGTCTCGGACTGCAGCCGGTGCGGCTCGACGACGGCGTCGGCGCGATGGTGATGAATGTCGACAAGGCCGGACCTTCGGCCGCGGCCGGCATCCGCCAGGGCGACGTCATCGTCGCGGTCAACGACCAGAAGCTGTCCGGCGTACGTGCGCTGTCGCGGACGCTCGGTCCGGCGAGCGTGGGCGCGGTCGTCGACGTGACCGCGCACCGCGGCGGCGAACCGGTCAGCTTCAAGGTCACGGTCGGCGAGAGGCCCGAGGCGTGAGCGAGGACATCGCGCCCGAGATCGTGCTGTCCCTGGAGATCGACGATCCCGCCCTCGCCGATCGCCTCGCGGCTCTGCTCGGCAATATCGCCGGACTTCGCCTCGCCAACCCCGGCGAGAAGGCCGCCGCGACGATTGTCACTCGCGATCCGCGCATCATGCCCGACGATATCGCGCTGACGCAGCGCGAGCTCGACGTGCTGGCACTGATGGCGGAAGGTGGCTCCAACAAGATGATCGCGCGTCAGCTCAACATTTCCGTGCATACCGTGAAATTCCACGTCGGCTCGCTGCTCGACAAGCTCGATGCCACCGGCCGCACCGATGCGGTGGCACATGCGGCCCGCCGCGGCGTGATCGAACTCTAAGACGGGTGCGGCGGGAAGCTGAGCTGGACCGTCAGGCCCGGCGCGTTGTCGTGCAGGGCAATCTCGGCGCCATGGAGGCCGGCAACTGCCGCGACCAGACTCAGGCCAAGACCGTTACCCGGGGTGTAGCGGCTCTGCTCGAGCCGGTAGAAGCGCTTGAACACGTGATCGCGCTGATCCGCCGGAATGCCCGGACCATCGTCGGCGATCGCGATCACTGCCGCCTCGTTGGCACTGCGGCAGGTGACGGTCACCTGCCCGCCTTGGCAGCCGTGCTTGATCGCGTTGTCGACGAGATTGGCGATGGCGTCGAACAGGAGGTCGCGATCGCCAATAATCGCCACCTCGCGGTCGCCGCCCAGGCTGAGCCGCGTCGCGACCTGTTCGGCGGCGGCATCGTAGAGCTCGACGACCTCGCCGGCGATCTCGGCGAGATTGAGGGTGCGAAACGCGCTGCGGCGGGCGCGGGTCTCGATCTCCGAGATGCGGGTGATGGAGGCAAACATGCCGAGCACGGCGTCGAGATCCGCGATGGTGTCGCCGATCAGCGCTGCGTCGGTTTCGCCATTGCGAGGGGCGTGATAGGCCTTTTCCAGCCGGCCGCGCATGCGCGTCAGCGGCGTACGCAAATCATGAGCGACGTTGTCGCTGACCTGCTTGACCTCGCCCATCAAAGTCTCGATGCGATCGAGCATCTGGTTGAGGTTTTCGGCGACGCGGTCCCACTCGTCGTGACTGCCGCGCAAGGGAATGCGCTGGTCGAGGCCGGACATCATGATGGCGCGGCTGGTGGCGTTGATCTCCTCGATTCGCCCGACCGTGCGGCGCGTCACCAGCACCGCGGCGAGCCCGGCGAGCACCAGCATCAGCACGGCTACCACAGCCATTGCGAGCTCGATCATCGCGGTGAAGCCGCTGTGATCGCCGGCGTCGCCGACCCGGCTCTGCACATAGGCGATCGTGCCGAAATAGACATAGGTCATGATCGCCGCGACGATCAGCCCGAACGTTCCGATCGCGATCAGCGCAAGGCGGAAGGTCGAGGAGCGGAGCGTTTTAGCCAGGAGCACGGAGACAATATCCGATGCCGCGGATGGTGTGGATCAGCGGATAGGCCTGGGCATCATCGACCTTGCGACGGACGCGCCCGACATAGACGTCGATGATGTTCGTGGACGGATCGAAGTGCAAATCCCAGACGTGCTGGAGCAGCATCGCACGCGAAACGACGCGGCCCTCGTTGCGGACCAGATATTCGAGCAGCTGGAATTCCCGCGGCAATAGCGGAATCTTCCTGGCGCGGCGGCTGGCGCTGCGTGCAATCAGGTCGATGGCGAGATCGCCGACCCGCAGGATCGTCTCCTTGGCAACGGTGTCGCTGCGCCGGCCGAGTGCCTCCAGCCGCGCCAGCAATTCGGTGAAGGAGAACGGCTTGACGAGATAATCATCGCCGCCGGCGCGCAAGCCGCGCACGCGGTCGTCGACTTCGCCCAGCGCCGAGATGATCAGGAATGGCGCGGCGATGCCGTCGTCGCGCAACTGGCGCATCACGGTGATGCCGTCGATGTCGGGCAGCATGCGGTCGATGGTGATCACGGCATAGTCGCGCGCGGCGCCGTGGCTGAGGGCTTCGCGCCCGGTGGCGGCGAGATCGACGTCGTAGCCGGAAATCGTCAGCTCTTCGACGAGCTGGCCTGCGGTTTCCGCATCGTCCTCGACGACCAGAATGCGGCGGTGAGCTCCGGTCATGACAAACTCCGCGCGACGATCGTCACCAGACTATCCCGTTCCGGGGCTGAGCGGAACCGCCCGATGACGATCGCGACAATGGTGCGGTACGGCGATGCTAGTACCAACTGTCTCCGCACACATTGACCCATTGCCACCCATAGGGCGTCAAGCTCCTGCGCCAGCAGCCGTCATTGTAGCCGGCATAGTAATAGGGCGCGCCGAAGACGGCGAAACGACGGAAGTGATGGTGGTGCAAGAAGGCGTGATGGCCGTGCCAGCCGGCACCGGCAAAGCGTGGTCTGATCGCGCCGTGCGCGAAACGCGCCCCGCCGAAGCCTGGTCCGCCAACATGGGCAAAGCGCGCGCCGCCCATTCCGCCGACATGCATCCCGCCGAAGCCACCGGCGTGCATGCCGCCGCCGAAATGCCCACCACCGCCGAAATGCCCGCCGCCGCCGAATCCGCCATGACCGCCACCGCCGCCACCTCTGGCAAGCACCGGTGAAGCGAGCGCCATCACCGCTGCGATCGTCGCCGCGGTGAGGCCTTTGAGAAGCCGGTTGTCCATCGAAGCATCCTCCGTGCTGCGCGGGCGACACGTCGGCCGCGCGAGAAGGATCAGATGAGAGGAAGTGACAGGCACCTTCAACTTACAAACGCGCCAGATTCTGACGCGGAAGTCAGGGAGACGGACCCGCGCTCTCTCCTCGTCATTGCGAGGAGCCCTTGCGACGAAGCAATCCAGACTGTCCGGGCGGAGGCAGTCTGGATTGCTTCGCTGCGCTCGCAATGACGACGTGGAGAGAACTCTCCGCTGGTTGAGCAGCTCAACGTACGGAGACGATCCGACCTCTCCCCGCAGAAGAGCGGGGAGGGCTTAAGTACCTACGCCCGCTTGCCGCCGTTCTTCTCGGCCGCGCGGCGCAGCGCTTCGGCGAGCGCGCCGCCGCCGGAAGACTCCTGCTGGCGCGGGGCCGACGAGGTCATGCGGGAGGGGTTGCGTGGGCTGTTGTCCCGCTGCATGCCGGGCGCGTCCTTCTTGGCGCCGACCTCGTCGTCGAGCCGGAGCGTCAGCGAGATGCGCTTGCGCGCGACCTCGAAGTCCAGCACCTTCACCTTGACGATGTCGCCGGGTTTCACCACCTCGCGCGGATCCTTGATGTAGGTCTTGGACATCGCCGAGATGTGCACGAGGCCGTCCTGGTGCACGCCGATATCGACGAAGGCGCCGAACGCGGCGACGTTGGTCACGGTGCCCTCGAGGATCATGCCCTTCTTGAGGTGCTTGATCTCCTCGACGCCGTCCATGAACACTGCGGCCTTGAACGCCGGGCGCGGGTCGCGGCCGGGCTTCTCGAGCTCGCGCAGGATGTCGGTGACGGTCGGCAGACCAAACGTCTCGTCCACAAAGTCTTTCGGCTTCAGCGTGCGAACGATGTCGCTGCTGCCGATCAGCGCCTTGATGTCGCTCTTGGTCGCGCTGAGGATCCGGCGCACCACCGGATAGGCTTCCGGATGCACGCCGGAGGCGTCGAGCGGGTCCTCGCCGCCGAGGATGCGCAGGAAGCCGGCGCACTGCTCGAACGCCTTGGGGCCGAGCCGCGGCACCTCCTTCAGCGCCTTGCGCGACTTGAACGGACCGTTGGCGTCGCGGTGTGCCACGATGCTCGAGGCCAGGCCGGAGCCGACACCCGACACGCGCGCGAGCAGCGGAGCGGACGCGGTGTTGACGTCGACGCCGACGGCATTCACGCAGTCTTCGACCACGGCGTCGAGCGATTTGGCAAGCTTGGCCTGGCCGAGGTCGTGCTGGTACTGGCCGACGCCGATCGCCTTGGGTTCGATCTTGACCAGCTCGGCCAGCGGATCCTGGAGCCGCCGCGCGATCGACACTGCGCCGCGCAGGGTGACGTCGAGGCCCGGCAACTCCTCCGAGGCGAAAGCCGAGGCCGAATAGACCGAAGCGCCGGCTTCCGACACCACGATCTTGGTCATCTTCAAGTCGGGCAGACCCTTGACGAGATCGGCCGCGAGCTTGTCGGTCTCGCGCGAGGCGGTGCCGTTGCCGATCGCGATCAGCTCGACGCGATGTTTCAGCGCGAGCTTGCCGAGGATCGCCAGCGCCTCGTTCCACTGCCGCTGCGGCTCGTGCGGATAGATCACGGCGGTATCCACCACCTTGCCGGTCGCGTCGGTGACGGCAACCTTGACGCCGGTGCGGAAGCCGGGATCGAGACCCATGGTGACACGGGTGCCGGCTGGCGCCGCGAGCAGCAAGTCGCGCAGGTTCGAGGCAAACACGCGCACGGCCTCGGTCTCGGCCGCATTCCACAGCCGCATGCGCAGGTCGATGTTGAGATGCACCTGGATCTTGGTGCGCCAGGCCCAGCGCACGGTGTCGATCATCCAGCGGTCGCCGGCGCGCTTGAGGTCGGCGATACCGAACCGCTTCATGATCTTCAGCTCATAGACACTCGGCACGCCCGGCGGCGATGCTTCGGTCTCGGCCTGGATCTGAAGATCGAGGATCTCTTCCTTCTCGCCGCGGAACATCGCGAGGATGCGGTGCGAGGGCAGCTTCGTCAGCGGCTCGGAGAACTCGAAATAATCGGCAAACTTTTCGCCCTCGGTTTTCTTGCCGTCGCGCACCTTGGATGTCATGCGCGCATTGGTCCACACCTCCTCGCGAAGCGCACCGATCAGGTCGGCGTCTTCGTCGAAACGCTCGACCAGGATGGCGCGGGCACCGTCGAGTGCTGCAGCGGCATCGGCAACGCCCTTCTCGGCATTGACGAAGGCTTCGGCAACGACCTTCGGATCGTTGGTGGGCTCGGCCATGAGCTGATTGGCGAGCGGCTCGAGGCCGGCTTCCTTGGCGATCTCGGCCTTGGTGCGGCGCTTCGGCTTGAACGGCAGATAGATGTCTTCGAGGCGTGCCTTGCTGTCGGCGGCGAGAATGGAGGCTTCCAGCGCGGCATCGAGCTTGCCCTGATCGCGGACCGATTCGAGGATGGCCTTGCGGCGGTCTTCGAGCTCGCGCAGGTAACCCAGGCGCTCCTCGAGCGTGCGCAATTGCGCGTCGTCGAGCGCACCGGTCGCTTCCTTGCGGTAGCGGGCGATGAAGGGAACCGTGGCGCCGCCGTCGAGCAGCGCCACTGTCGCCTCGACCTGCTCCGCCCGAACCCCAAGCTCCTGCGCAATTTTCTGGTTGATATTTGCCACGCGAGAACCTCTCTAACCAAGCACGCATCGCGGAGGCGAACCACCGGCTGCGGGACGCCGCTTATGGACCATTCGGGGCTGATTCATCAAGGTGCGGCGGACGACCGTCGACAGGGGATTTTTTGTCGGGCCGATGCGATCTCGCCACAATCGTGGGAGCGTGGGAAGACGACGCACATCCTGCTGTCGTCCTGGCGAAAGCCAGGACCCATACCGCGTGATACATCGATTGTGGGCGGTAGGCGTGCCGAACGACGAGCCTTCGCCAAACTCCCCCTGGGGGTAATGGGTCCTGGCGTTCGCCAGGACGACGATGGGAATTGCCTCGACACCTTGACAGGCGCCCCGGTTCAGCGGCTGTTTTGTCCGCCGGACTCCTGAACCCCATGTGAGGACTATCATGCGGACGACATCGGTCGGCGTCTTCAAGGTCGCCACCAACGGCCCCGGCGACGTCTCCGGATTGATGAGCATGATCGCCTCCGGCGCGATCGATCCGACATCCATTCTGGCGGTCCTCGGCAAGACCGAAGGCAATGGCGGCGTCAACGACTTTACTCGGGAATACGCCGTTGCCGCGCTGAGCACGGCGCTAGCGCCACGGCTCGGCCTGTCGCCGCAGGAGGTCGAGCAGCGCATCGCCTTCGTGATGTCCGGCGGCACCGAGGGCGTGCTCAGCCCGCACATCACCGTGTTCACGCGCCAGGACGTTCTGCAGCGCCCGGCAGGCATCTCCGGCAAGCGCCTGAGCATCGGCATGGCGCAAACGCGGGATTTTCTCCCGGAAGAGCTCGGCCGTTCCGCTCAGATCATGGAGACAGCCGCGGCCGTGAAGGCCGCGACGGCTGATGCCGACATCGCCGATCCCGCCGACGTCCACTTCGTGCAGATCAAGTGCCCGCTGCTCACCAGTGATCGCGTTGCGGCAGCGAATGCGCGCGGCCACAAGACGGTGACGACCAGCGCCTACAGTTCGATGGCCTATTCCCGCGGCGCCTCCGCGCTCGGCGTTGCGGTCGCGCTCGGCGAGATCGCAACCGACATTCGCGACGAGGACGTGCTGCGACGCTATGATCTGTTCTCGAACGTCGCCTCGACCTCGTCCGGAATCGAGCTGATGCACAACGTCGTCATCGTGCTCGGCAATTCGATGTCTTCGACGAGCGACTTCGAGATCGGGCATGCCGTGATGAGCGATGCCATCGACGCTGCCGCCGTGCTCGCGGCGCTGGAGAGCGTTGGGCTCCGTGCCGCGCCGCAGACGACGACCGGCCGTGAGCTCGTCAACGTCTTCGCAAAGGCCGAGGCCTCGCCTGATGGCAGCGTGCGCGGCTTCCGCCACACGATGCTGGAAGATACCGATATCAGCTCGACGCGCCACGCCCGGGCTGCCGTTGGCGGCTTGATCGCCGGCCTCGCCGGCACCGGCGCGGTCTACGTCTCCGGCGGCGCCGAGCACCAGGGCCCCGCCGGCGGCGGGCCGGTCGCGGTGATCGCAAAACTCTCGAATTGATGCGTGCGCATGCAATGCGGGATTACCTCTCCATCCGGCGCAACCCTGCCCTTCGCGCCGCCTCAGTTGATTAAAATGTTCCCGTGCGAAACTAAGGTGGCGCCGCACGAAGAGGTTTGGACCGCATGACTTTTCCGATGAGCTGGAACGAATGGACGCAACACGATGGCGTGGGGCTGGCCGCGCGCGTCCGCAAGGGCGAGCTCACGGCGAAGGAATTGGCGCGCCAGGCCGCCGCGGGCGTCGCCAAGGTCAATCCGGCACTGTCGGGCGTGGTCGAGCTGTTCGATGACGTGATCGCCGATCCGGCCAAGGACGGCGCCAATCTCGCCGGCCCGTTCGCCGGCCTGCCCTTCCTGATGAAGGACCTCGGCCCGACCATGAAGGGCCGGCTCCAGGAGATGGGCTCGCTGTTGATGCGCGGCAATCGCGCCAGCGCCGACACGTTCCTGACCGGCAAATTTCGCCAGGCCGGACTGAACCTGATCGGACGCACCACGACGCCGGAATTCGGCGTCTGCAGTTCGGCCGACAATCCGGCCGTCTATGTCACGCGCAATCCCTGGGATACCGACTACACCACCTGCGGCTCGTCGGCCGGCAGCGCCGCAATGGTCGCCGCCGGCGTGGTGCCGATCGCACATGCGACCGACGGCGGCGGCTCGATCCGCATCCCCGCCGGCGTTAACGGCAATATCGGGCTGAAGGTCTCGCGCGGCGTGTTCTCGCTCGCACCGCACATGTCCGATCTCACCGGCCTCGTCTCGATCCAGGGCTGCCAGTCGCGCTCGGTGCGCGACACCGCCGCCTTCGTCGATCATGCAAGGGGAGCGGCGCCCGGCGAGTTCATGCCGTTCTGGACCACGGCGCAGCCTTATTCCGAGATGATCAAGCGCGATCCGTCAAAACTTCGCATCGCACTGTCGCACACCTGGGGCGACTACACGGCGACGCCCGAGATCGCGGCCGAGCTGGCGAAGGCCGGCCGTTTCCTCGAAGGCCTCGGCCATCACGTCGATTACGCCCTGCCCGAGCTCGACTTCCGCGCCGCGTTCGAGGCCCAGACCACCTGCTACATCTCGAATTTTGCGGTGGTGATCTCCAACATGCTCGCCGCACGCGGACTGGAACGGCCGCCGGAAGATCTCATCGAGCCGATGAATATAAGGATCTGGGAAGCCGGCCGGCATACGAGCTTCGCCGAGCGGGCGAAGATGCAAGGCGTGTTCAACACGACCTCGCGCGCCTTCGGCGCCTTCTTCGAGCAGTGGGACGTGATCCTGACCCCGATCACTGCGCTGCCGACGCCGAAGGTCGGCACCAGGGAATATCTCACCATCTCCGACAACCCCGACGTGCTCGACTGGTTCGGCAATCTCTGGCGCTTCTTCGCCTTCACGCCGCTCGCCAATCTCTGCGGCATGCCGGCGATCTCGATGCCGATGGCGACGCAGGACCACGGCCTGCCGCTCGGCATCCAGGCGATTGCGAAACAGGTCAATGACGGCCTCCTGCTGCAACTCGCCGCCCAGATCGAGCGCGCGCTCGACGGCAAGTGGAACGACGGCAGGAAGCCGAAGGTGCATGTGAGCTGAGCGCGTTGATCGCATTAACTGCGATCCGCTAACGGCCTCAGTTCTTCACCGTCGGGATCTCCTCCGGCCGGGGCTGCTGCTGGCCCTGCTGGTACATCGCCAGCGCCTTTTCGAGCGCTTCGCGCAGCGCCAGCGCGGCGGCCACGCTGCAGCGCAGATGCGCGGTCTGAACGACGTCAACCCTGACGGCGGCGCCGACCGGCATCAGGAGGTTCGCGGCGAGTTCGATCTGAATGGCGCCGTTGTGGTGTCCGAAGCAGGATGCGCCGTCGAAATAGATGATTGGCGCCCGCTCCGAGCTCGAGGTCGAAATGATGACGGGCCCCTGGCTGGTGGCGGGCATTTCGGGATCGGCCATGGGCACTCCTTGCGGCTAGTCGAACGAACGAGGCGCCCACCATCGTTGCTTCGGCCCGCCCTGTCGAGGCCAAACCGCCCCCGGCACGCCTGCCGCGGGACACGCATCCGGGGTTTTGCGCCGCGCCCGCCACTGGTCTAGAAAGTCGTCATGTCCAGCTCACCGACCACACTTTCGTTCGAGGACCTCGCCGAAGCGATCAGGGGCCGGCGCTCCGATTACGGCCAGATCAGCGGGCTTCAGCTCGACCGCGTCGCACCGCGCGAGGCCTGGTCCAGCCTGCCCTACCGGCCCGTCTTCGTCGGCGACACCGAGACCGGCGTCCTGCATGGCGGCGTCGTCACCGCGATGCTGGACGAGAGCTGCGGCATGGCGGTGCAACTCGCGCTCGACGGTACAAGCGCGATCGCGACACTCGATCTGCGCATCGACTATCAGAAGCCGGCGACGCCGGGCCTCGACATCAAAGCGCATTCGGTCTGCTACCGCACCACGCGTTCGATCGCCTTCGTGCGCTCCACCGCCTATCAGGAGTCCGAGGACGATCCGGTCGCGACCGCGACCGCCTGCTTCATGATCGGCGCCAACCGCACCAACATGCTTGCGGACCGCAGGACGGATTCGCCCGGCATTCCATCGCTGGAGGCGCCGGACGATCCGGAAGGCCCGTTCGCCAACAGCCCGTTCGCGCGCTGCCTCGGCATTCGCGTCAATGACGACGACACACTGACGATGCCGTTCTCGCCAAAGATCATCGGCAACCCGATCCTGCCCGCGATTCATGGCGGCATGACCGGCGCCTTCCTCGAGACCACCGCGATCTTCGGAGTGGCGCGCGAGCTCGGCGCCGCCGCACTGCCCAAGCCGATCGGATTGACCGTCAACTATCTGCGCTCGGGCCGCGCGCTCGACACCATCGCCAACGTCTCGATTGTGAAACAGGGCCGGCGCATCGTCGCCTTCGAGGCGCGGGCCTGGCAGGACGATGCGAACAAGCCGATCGCCACGGCCTTTGGCCATTTCATGCTGCGGCCGACGCCCGGAAACGACGAGGAATAGGCGCATTTTCCCTTGACGGCCAAGGCCTGGGCCCCAACGATAGCGCGTCTCTCACGAGAGGTATTGGGTTGAGGCATCCGCTCGACATCATCGCCATGTTCGCCGCGCTCTGGCTGCTGGCAGCGATGGTGCTCGACGCGCTGACGCCGAAGGAGCTGACGACGGTGATGATCGGCATCGCCATCGGACCCGCCGTCGTCATCACCGCCGTGTTCTACTATCTGCGCTGCCCGCGCACCGATTTCGCCGTGATGTTCGCAGCACTCTGGCTGATCTCCGACATCGGCATTGCGTTCATCTCGCCGGCGCAGCTGCCGCATTTCCTGATCGCGCTCGGCTTCGTGCCGGCGCTGCTGATCGGGATCGTCCTGCACTGGCAACGCTTCCAGCGCCGCCATGAGCGGCTGCCGGTGCCGTCGGTCAAGCGGGGTTAGCGCGGCAGCAGATTGGTCTTGGCGAGATCGACGACCTCGTCGCCGCGGCCGTTCATCACGGCGCGCAAGACCCAGAGGCTGAATCCCTTGATCTGTTCGGGCGTGATGGTCGGCGGCATCGACAGCTCCTGCTTCGCCGTGACCACGTCGAGCAGCGCCGGCCCGTCGTGGGCCAGCATGTCCTTCATCGCTCCCGGGAGCTCGCCGGGATCCTCGACGCGCCTTGCGAAGATGCCCATCGCGCGCGCCATCGCCGCGAAATCCGGATTCTCCAGATCGACATTGGTGTCGACGAAGCCGGCCGCCTTCATTTCCAGTGCGACGAAGCCGAGCACGCCGTTGTTGAAGATGACCACCTTCACCGGCAGCTTCATCTGCGTCAGCGTGATCAGATCGCCCATCAGCATGGTGAAGCCGCCGTCGCCCGAAAGCGAGATCACCTGCCGGCCGGGCCGCGCGGCCTGCGCGCCGATCGCCTGCGGCATGGCGTTGGCCATCGAGCCGTGCACGAACGAGCCGATCAGCCGGCGGCGACCGTTCATGTCGAGATAGCGCGCGGCCCACACCGTGGGTGTGCCGACGTCGGCGGTGAACACGGCATCCTCTGAGGCGTGGTCGCTGATGACCTTGGCCAGGTATTGCGGATGGATTGGTTTGGTGCCCGGCGTGCCCTTTGCGAGTGAGTCCAGGCCCTCGCGCGCCTTCTTATAGTGCGCGATCGCATCGTCGAGGTGCCTGCGCTGCGTCTTGGATTTCAGAAGCGGCAGCAGCGCCTCAAGGGTGAGCTTGACGTCGCCGACGAGGCCGAGATCGATCTTGCAGCGGCGCCCGAGATTTTCCGGACGGATGTCGACCTGCGCGATCTTCGCATCGGTCGGGAAGAACTGCTTGTAGGGAAAATCCGTGCCGAGCATCACCAGCGCGTCGCAGGCGTGCATGGCGGCATAGCCGGAGGAGAAGCCGATGAAGCCGGTCATGCCGACGTCGTACGGATTGTCGTATTCGACATGCTCCTTGCCGCCCAGCGCATGCACGATCGGGCTCTTCAAGGTTTCCGCAAGCTGCATCAGCGGCGCATGCGCGCCGGCGCAGCCGCGACCGCAGAACAGGGTAATGCGCTCGGCGCCGTTGAGGAGGTCCGCAAGCGCCTTCAGTTCATCGGCTTGCGGCACGATTTTCGGCGCGGACAGCGCAAGGCCACGCGCCGTCGACAGCGCACGCTTGGGTGGCGAGCGGAACGCGACGTCGCCCGGCATGGCGACGACCGCAACACCGCGCATGCCCACCGCCGCACGGATGGCGTTTTCCAGCACGTAAGGCAGCTGACTCGGATCCGAGACCAGCTCGCAATAATGGCTGCACTCGCGGAACAGGTTTTGCGGATGCGTCTCCTGGAAATAGCCGCTGCCGATCTCGGCGGTCGGGATTTGCGCCGCGATCGCCAGCACGGGCACGCGGCTGCGGTGTGCGTCAAACAGGCCGTTGATCAGATGCAGATTGCCCGGACCACACGAGCCCGCGCACACCGCAAGGCTGCCCGTCATCTCCGCTTCCCCGGCAGCGGCGAAGGCCGCAACCTCCTCGTGCCGGACATGGATCCACTCGATCGTGCCGCGCCGTCGCAGCGCTTCGGTCAATGCATTCAGGCTGTCGCCGACGATGCCGTAGATGCGCTTGACACCGGCCTGTTCGAGCGTTGCCACGAACAGATCGGCCACGTTGTTGATCGCCATGTCGGTCTCCTGATCTCGCTGGTCCAGCAAGATAGGATAACGCGCGGGTGTGACCGCATCACGGCTTGTTTATTGCGGGCTCAGTCTTTCGCAATCGCCCGATCGTAGGCCGCGATCGTCAATTTTGCGCGAGCGGCAACGTCCGTTGCCGTCATGCCAGGCTTGTAGAGGCTGGAGCCGAGCCCGAACACGGTGACGCCGCCCTTGATGTACTCCGCAAAGTTCTGGTCGGAGACGCCGCCGACGGCGGCAATCATCACGCCGGCAGGCAGCACGGCACGGATCGCGGCAATGCCGGACGCACCGAGCACGCTTGCCGGAAAGAATTTCAGGCCCGATGCGCCGGAGCGCGCGGCAAGCAGCGCCTCGGTCGGCGAAAACACGCCCGGCAACGTCACCATGGCGTATTGATGCGCACGCGTGAGCACCTGTGTATCGACATTCGGCGACACCATCAGCTTGCCGCCGACATCGTTGAGACGATCGACATCTGCGGTGGTCAGCACCGTGCCGGCGCCGATCAGCACGTCCGCCGGCGCCTGTTTCACGGCTGTCGCGATGGAGCGGAACGGGTCCGGCGAGTTCAGCGGGATCTCGATTGCGGTCATGCCGGCTTCGATCAGCACGCCGACGATGGCCTGCGTCTCCTCGGGCTTCACGCCGCGCAGGATCGCGACCAGTGGCCGCTTCATCGCCGGAAAGGGAACGCTCATCTCAACAGTCCTCTCATTTCGTCCAGATCGCGGCAGCCGCCATCGACAGACCGCGGCGGACGGCTTCATCGGCATCGACCGGGTTCACAGTGACCGACAGTGTGTCGAAAGCCAGCCGGTACAGCATTGCGAGCCGCCCCGAGGCAATCAGCGTGATTCCTGCTTTCGGCATCGCGCCGGACAGCCCTGCCGCCAGCTCGACGCCGATCAACGTTCCCGACAGCGTTTCGCGCGCCGCGGCCGGTGTGCCCCCGAACAAAAGCTGCCGCGACCGCGCGCCGAACAGAAAATTGGCGGCGAAGGCCGGCGCTTCATACGCGGCTTTCACCGCCGCCTGGAAACTCGCGACATCCTCGGCGTCCTCGGCGCCTGCGACCGCAAGCGACAAAATCGTCTCGCGCGACACGGCGCTGAAGAGCTCGCCGGTCATGAAGGTGGAGAAATGCGCAACCGTGCCGTCCTTCAGGCGCACCCATTTCGAATGCGTGCCGGGCATGCAGACCAGCGCTTCGCCGGCGGCATCGAGCCCGAGGGCGCCGAGCAATTGCGTCTCCTCGCCGCGCATCACGTCGGGCGCTTTTGCATCGCGCTGCGCAATACCCGGCAGGATGCGTATATCGCGCGTCTCGCCCGGCACCCGCGCAGCCTGCTTCAGAACGGCCGCGAGCGGCGCCGGTGTATCGACATATCCGGCTTCGACCCAGCCCGTCTTGGCGCCGGCCATGCCGCAGACCAGAACCGGCAGATGAGCTGGTGCTTCGACGGCGGCAAGATGCGATTGCAGCACGGCCGCGAAGCCGGTCTTTGCCGCCGCCAGCATGCCCTCATCGCTGCGCCGTTCGGCCAGCACCACGCCGGTACGATCGATCAACCAGAGCCGGAAGCTGCTGGTGCCCCAGTCCACCGCGACGTAAGCGGGTTCGGTCATCTCGGTTCTCGTCCTCGTCTCACCGGCAAGACGCCGTCTCGCGACAATGAGACAACGCCCCGCAAATCTGCCCCGGGATATCGGCTATTGCTGCCGCAAACCAGCCATTTCTCGCCAGGTCTGAGGCGCCGCTCGCGCAGGCACACCGCTCTCGAAGAGGTGGCACACCGCTTGCTAAAGTGTTCCCGCTCACGTCCGTGAACCGCGCAACAAGACGCGTCAACATCAGATGAGGAAACCCATGGAGATCGGTTATTTCACGATGCCTTCGCACCCGCCGGAGTGCGGCCTGAAGGAAGGGAACGACTGGGACCTGCAAGTCATGCGCTGGCTCGACGAGCTCGGCTATCAGGAGGCCTGGGTCGGCGAGCACCATACCGCGCCCTGGGAACCCAATCCCACGCCGGATCTGCTGATCGCACAGGCCCTGATGCAGACCAAGAACATCCGCATCGGGCCGGGCGGCTTCCTGCTGCCCTATCACCACCCCGCCGAGCTCGCCAATCGCGTCGCGATGCTCGATCATCTCTCCGGAGGGCGGCTCAATTTCGGCGTCGCGGCCAGCGGCCTGCCGAGCGACTGGGCCATGTTCAACGTCGATGGGATGAGCGGACAGAACCGCGACATGACGCGCGAGGCGCTGGAGATCATTCTGAAGATGTGGAGCGATCCCGCGCCCTGGACCTACAAGGGCAAGTTCTGGACGGTGACCAAGCCGGACACGATGTTCGACTTCCTCAAGCCCCACATCAAGCCGTTGCAAACGCCGCATCCGCCAATCGGCGTCGCCGGTCTCTCGAAGAACTCGGACACGCTGAAGCTCGCCGGCGAGCGCGGCTTCATCCCGATGAGCCTCAACCTGAACCCGGCCTATGTCGGCAGTCACTGGGATTCGGTCGTAGCAGGTGCCGCCAAGACCGGGCGCAAGCCGGACCGCGCGGATTGGCGGCTGGTGCGCGAGGTGTTCGTCGCCGATACCGACGAGGAAGCGTGGAGGCTCTCGACCGGCGACATGATGGGCCGGATGATGGGCGAGTACTTCCTGCCGCTGCTCGGCCATTTCGGCTTCAAGGACTATTTGAAGCACGCGCCCGACGTGCCCGATAGCGACGTCACCGTCGAATATTGCGCCAAGCGGAACTGGATCGTCGGCTCGCCCGCGACCGTCGCCGAGAAGATCGAGAAGATCTACGAGGAGGTCGGCGGCTTCGGCGTGCTGCTGGTGTTCGGCTTCGACTACAAGCACAAGGCTGAAGCCTGGCATCACTCGCTGTCGCTGCTCAGGAACGAGGTGATGCCGCGCCTGAAGCATCTCGGCTCCGCGAAGAAGGCGGCTTGACCCGACGCGGGTGCGGCGCGATCGTGCCGCACCCGTTCTTTCTGGAGACCATCGCGTGAGCGTGGACGCAAAGGATTTCAAGCAGGCGATGCGCCAGTGTGCCGGCGCCGTCGCGCTGGTCACTGTGGGGGCCGAGCACGGCAAGCGCACGGGGTTGACGGTGACCTCGGCCTGCTCACTGTCGGACTCACCGCCATCCCTGATCGTCTGCGTCAACCGCAACGCCAGCGCGCACGCGCGTATCCGCGAAGAAGGCGCGTTCGCGATCAACTTCCTGCACGAGGACCACGCGGCGCTGGCGCTGACCTTCAGCGGCCAGAAGGGCGTCAATGGCGACGACCGTTTTGCGTTCGGGGAGTGGACGCGCGGGGTGACCGGCGCGCCGGTGCTGAGCGATGCGGTCGCGGCGTTCGATTGCGTGCTGGCCCAGGAATTCGAGACGACGACGCATTCGATCTTCATCGGCGAGGTGCGCGGCGCATCGCATTCCGACGGCGCGGCGCCGCTCGTGTATCTGCGCAGCAGCTTCCACGCCCCTCGCGAAATCCGCGGCACCGTGACGGTCGGCGACCTCGACTCGCGGCATCTGAGCTGGAGTGATTTTTCGTAGAGAGCGACGCCGAGCGAGCTGCCGTTCCCTTCTCCCCTTGCGGGAGAAGGTGGCGCGAAGCGCCTGATGAGGGGTATCTCTCCGCATACACAAATGGCTGAGGTGAATGCGGAGACAGACCCCTCACCCGTCTCGCCACTACGCTGCGAGCCACCCTCTCCCGCAAGGGGAGAGGGGAAGAACGCTCGCCGCATGCAGCTGAGTCCTACTGCGCCGTCTCGATCTTCAACTGCTTGAGCTTGCGATACAGTGTGGCGCGGCTCAGCTTCAACGCGCGCGCCGCTTCAGTCACACGACCACCGTGCTTGCGTAGTGCCTCCACGATCGTGGCGCGCTCCGCCGCCGCGAGGTCCGCTTCCACCGCCCTTCCACCAAACGGCGGCAGATCGAGATCGGCATCGGTAATCACGCCGTCCTCCGCCGTGCAGCCGGCGAGCCGCAGCACATGCCGGAGCTGGCGCATGTTGCCGGGATAGGGATAGGCCGCGAGCTGCACCCAAGCCTCGTCCGAGAGCGAGCAGTTCGGCGCTTCCTCGCGCGCGATCTGGCGGATGACGTCGTCGCGGTCGGCGCGCTCGCGCAAGGCCGGCAGCCGCACCTCCATGCCGCGCAGACGGAAATACAGGTCGGTGCGGAAGGCGCCCTCCTCGGCCATGCGGCCGAGATCGCGATGGGTGGCGCTGATCAGGCGAATGTCGACCGGCACGGGCTTCAGCGCGCCGAGCGGCCAGACTTCGCGGTTCTCCAGCACACGCAGCAGCCGCGTCTGCAGCGCGATCGGCATGTCGCCGATCTCGTCGAGGAACAGCGTGCCGCCGTCGGCCTGCACGATCAGGCCCTTCGAGCCGTCGCGGCGCGCGCCGGTAAAGGCGCCGGCCTCGTAGCCGAACAGCTCGGCATCGATCAGGCTTTCCGGCATCGCCGCGCAGTTCAGCGCGACATAGTTGTGACGCGCGCGATTGCCGGTTGCGTGAATGGCACGAGCGAACACATCCTTGCCGACGCCGGTCTCGCCATGCAGCAGCACCGGCAGATTGTGATCGCCGACGCTTTTAAGTCGCTTCACGCTCCTGATCAGGCCGGGATCGCGGCCGGCCAGGCGCTGCAGCGCATCGATGCGATCGACCGGTGCCTCGCGGCGCGGCGCGAGCGGACGGGTCGAGGCCCTCGCCCGCAGCGGCGGCGCGACATGGCCATGCCCCAGCGGAGTGCCATCGGCCCGGCGCAGCTCGACGAGATCGTCTGCGTCGCGCGCAGCAAACTTGACGTACCGCGACAGATCGATGCCGGATGCGATCAAGCCGTCGGTGAGACCCAGCAGTGCGCGCGCCGAACGGCAGGCGCCCACGATGCGGCGATCGTCGTCATAGGCGAGCAGGCCGCTGCCGCCGTCGCCCGGGACGGTCGCGATCCAGGCGTTGCGGAAATGACCGCGGAAGATCGCACCCTCCATGCGCCGCGTCGCCTCCATCGTCACCGCCAACGCAAGCTGATGCGCGGTGCGTTCGAGGTCCTCGCGGCACGAGGTGATGTTCACGGCGCCTGCAAGCCTTCCGGCCTCGTCGAACAGCGGGGTCACGGCGCAGGAGAACATGTGCCACTGCGCGCGAAAATGCTCGTCGCGATGCACCAGGATCGGCTTTTGCTCGGCAAGTGCCGTGCCGAGCCCATTGGTGCCTTCGAAGGACTCGGAAAAATTTGAGCCGGTGTAGATCTTCCAGTCCATGAATAGTCTTGCGTCGGCTTCGCCGGGCAGGCGGCTGAACAGCATGGTTGCGTTCACGTCCGCCAGATTGACGCAATAGCCGGCATCGCGCAGCACACGGGCGAGATCGTCGAGCTCCGGTGTTGCGAGCCGGATCGTCTTCTCCATGGGTTCGGCGACGTGACGGATCTCGGCTTCGGTGAGCGTCTGCGGCGGCCCCTGACGGGCGGGATCAAGCTTGTGGCTGACCAGGCAGCGCCGCCAGGAATTGGCAATGCGCGAAGAAGCATCGACGTCGGCCACGTGGTTGGCGGCGGACAAGACACGGGCGACATGGTTCGAGGCCGAAAGGCTGGCCATCGCGGACGTCTCCACCCAGTATTATTGTGCAAAGTCTGGCACCGCAGACGGGGATGTCAATCGGGAACCGGAAACGCGGCGAAGCGCAATCAGAATTGCTGCACCGCCCTCACCACGTATCGATGCATGGGCGCTTCTTCGCGGTCCGCGCCGGCGGCTTCGGCACCGAGCGCAAGCCTGCCATGATCCACCGCCTCGTCTCAGCGGGGTCGATGACGTTGTCGATCTCGAACACCGAGGCGATCGACACGGCCTTGCCGTTGGCATAGAGCTCGGCGACCTTGTTGCGATAATAAGTCTCGCGCTCGACGGGGTCGGCGATCGCCTCCATTTCCTTGCGGAAGCCGAGGCGGACGTATCCCTCCAGGCCCATGCCGCCGAACTCGCCGGTCGGCCAGGCCGCGGTGAAGAACGAGGCGTGGAAGCCGCCGCCGATCATCGACTGGGCCCCGAGCCCATAGCCCTTGCGCAGCACGATGCCGAACAGCGGCACTGTCAGGCTCGCGCCTGTCACGAACATGCGCGAGACGTGGCGCACGATGGCCGTCTTCTCGGCTTCCGGTCCGACCATGAAGCCGGGCGTGTCGCACAGGGAGACGATCGGCAGATCGAAGGCGTCGCAGAGCTGGAGGAAGCGCGCGGCCTTGTCTCCGGCATCGGCGTCAATCGCGCCGCCGAGATGGCGCGGATTGTTGGCGATCAGGCCGAACGGCTTGCCCTCGATGCGGATCAACGCGGTGACCATGCCGACACCGTAGTCGCGGCGCAGCTCCAGCACGGAATCCTTGTCCGCGACGAGGTCGATCACGCTGCGGATGTCGTAAACGCGCAGGCGGTTCTCAGGGATCGCGCGGCGCAGCAGCCGCTGGTCGGCGGCCTGCCACTCCGTCACCGCGCCCTGGAAATAGGACAGGTATTTTTGCGCAACACGCGTCGCCTCCTCCTCGTCCTCGACGAGGATATCGATGACGCCGTTCGGTGACTGGAACGTGACAGGACCAACCTCGGCCGGATGATAGACGCCGAGCCCGCCGCCCTCGATCATCGCGGGGCCACCCATGCCGATCGAGGCGTTTTTGGTCGCGATGATGACATCGCAGCAGCCGAGCATCGCGGCATTGCCGGCGAAGCAATAGCCGGAGACCACGCCGATGACCGGCACGAGACCCGAGAGCCTTGCGAACTGCACGAAGGACGGACCATCAAGCCCGGTCATGCCGAGCCGGTCGGTATCGCCGGGCCGGCCGCCGCCGCCTTCGGCATAGAACACCAGCGGCACGCGCCAGTCTTCCGCGAGCGTCAGCATGCGGTCGATCTTCTTGTGGTTCATGTGGCCCTGCGTGCCCGCGAGCACGGTGTAGTCGTAGGCCACGACGATGCAGCGCCCGCCTTCAGGACCGAACTTTTCGGCGTTGACGGTCGCGACACCCATGACGAGGCCATCGGCCGGCGTGTTCTTGACGAGATCGTCGAGCTTGCGCCGGCGCCGCTGCGCAGCGATCGCAAGGCTGCCGTACTCCATGAACGAGCCGTCGTCGACGAGCTGCGCGACATTCTCGCGCGCCGTGCGCTGATTGGTGTTGCGGCGGCGCTCGACCGAGGCCGGGCGATTTTCGTCGAGCGTGTTGGCCTGGCGCGCGATCAGTTCGGCGAGATCGGGACGGATGTAGTCGAGATCGATATCGGCTTCTGTTGCCGACGCATCCGCCGCAACCTCGAGCGGCTCCAGATACATGATCGGCTCGCCATGCATCAGCGTGACGCCGTCGCCGGCCACGAGCTTCATGACGCGACCACCCTGCTCGGCCATGACCAGATGCTCCATCTTCATGGATTCGATCACGGCGAGCTGCTGGCCCGGGCGCACGATCTCGCCCTCCTTCACCTGAATGGTGACAATGGTCCCCTGCAAGGGTGCTGCGACCATCACCGTGCCTTCGGGCACGATCTGTGCGGTATGCGCCTCGGTGCCGGGACCGCCGCTTCGTTCCGTCGCCGCAAAATAGAGTGGTTTGGCCGCGCCATCCGCGGCTTCGACAAGCTTGCCGATGTTGCGATCGATGAAGTCTGTCGCGATGCGGTTGGAGCGGAAGTCGGGATGCGCCAACACGGCCTGGAGGAAGCCGATATTGGTGACGACGCCGTCGATCCGAAACTCCCGCAAGGCGCGCGAAGCCTTGGCGACGACATCGTGCCAGGCTTCACCGGGCGTATGCACGATGACCTTTGCCAGCAGCGAGTCGAAGGCGGCGCTGGTCTTGTAGCCGGCATAACCGAAACTATCGACGCGGACGCCGGGGCCTGATGGCGGCTCGAACACGGCAAGCACGCCGCCGGTCGGGTGCGTCGCCCCTAGCTCGTCCAGCGTCTCCATGTTGACGCGGAGCTGCATGGCATAACCGCGCGGCTTCGGGATCGAGCCTTGCGCCAGGCCGAGCGAGGCAAGCGAGGCACCGGCAGCAACCGCAAGCTGGGCGCGGACGAGATCGAGGCCGAGCACCTCCTCGGTCACTGTGTGCTCGACCTGAAGCCGCGGGTTGGCCTCGATGAAGGCAAAACTGTCGTCGGCGGTGCCGTCGACCAGGAACTCGAACGTGCCGAGATTGTCGTACGACGCAGCCACGGCGAGTTGCTTCGCCGCCTCGATGATACGGCCACGCAAGCCGTCGCCGAGCGACGGGCTCGGCGCCACCTCGATTAGCTTCTGGTGCCGGCGCTGAATGGTGCATTCGCGTTCCCAGAGGTGGGAGATCGCACCACGATGGTCACCGATGATCTGCACCTCGATATGGCGCGCCTGCCGGATCAGCCGCTCGGCATAGACGCCGTCGAAGCCGAACGCGGTCTTGGCCTCGGACTGGCAGCGCGCGTAGGCCTCCGCGAGATCGGCAGCGCACTCGACCACGCGCATGCCACGGCCACCGCCACCGGACATCGCCTTGATCACGATCGCCGCATTGCTGCCGAGCGAGATGAAGAACGCCGTGATATCCTCCAGCGAGGACGGCCCGCTGGTGCCGACGATGATCGGCACGCCGCAGCGCTTTGCCAGCTGCCGTGCCGCAACCTTGTCGCCGAACAGTTCGAGCGCCGCGGCCTTCGGCCCGACGAAGGCGATGCCTGCATCGGCACAGGCCGTGGCGAACGCAGCGTTCTCGCTGAGGAAGCCATAGCCGGGATGCACGGCGTCGCATCCAGACGCCGTTGCCGCCTTCACCACGGCCTCGATGTCGAGATAGGCCCGCGCGCCGCGGCCGGGGATTTCGACCGCCTCATCGGCAACCCGCACATGCAGCGACAGCGCGTCGTCGGCGGAATGGATCGCGGCCGTCGCGATGCCCGCGTCTGCCGCCGCACGCGCGATGCGGATGGCGATCTCGCCACGATTGGCGATCAGGAGCTTTTTGAACGACATGCAGCGTCTCCATGCCCGCGCACCCAAGCGCGGGTCGGCAGGTCCGATGGTTCTGCTTCGTCACTTTAACCGAGGTCGTCAAGGGCAAGAACGCCGGTCGCGATGACCGTTCCCGCGGGCCGGAATTTCAGTCGGTCGCGCGCGCCGTGACGAGGCGAATAATCCGCGCCACGGCAGACGGGATCGGCGCGATGATTGGCACGGTGAACATCGGCTGAAGCTCGCGCGCGGCTTCGCCCAGCGGCCCGCCACCGATGATGACCGCCTCTGCGCCATCCTGCGCGATGCAGGCCTCGACCGCACCGGCGAGAGCCGCGCGCAGCCACGCCGGATCACGCATCAAGTCTTGCGGATCGCCCTTGGCGAAGCGGGCGCCGGTGTAATGCGATCGCAAACCCAGCGCTTCCGGCAGAGCGTCGATCTTCGCTTCCAACAGCGGTGTCGTGGTCGCCACGCCGAAGCGGCGGCCGTTCTCGGCGGCTTCCAGCATCGAGGACTCGCCGATGCCGACCGCGGGCAGTTTCATCGCGGCCTTGATCCCCGCCAATCCGGGATCGCCGAACGCCGCGACGATGATACCGTCGCATGCATGCCGGTTCGACTGCGCGATCTCGAGAACTTCGGTGGAAGCTGCATCCAGCGCATCCGGCGTCACGATCATTTGCGGCGCGCGCGTTGCGGTCGCGCCGTCGACGTCGAAGCCGTCCACGGCGGCCGACTTCGCGATGGCGACCATCATCGCTGTGGTCGCCACGGAACTGTTCGGATTGATCAGGAGAACGCGCGCGCGACGATCGGAATTTGGGCCCATCCCCTGCTATACTAGGCCGCTCGCACCCCCGCAACGAAAGCGCTGACCTCGGTTTCCAGCGATTGCAGCTTCTGCGACAGCCGGCCGCTCGATTGCAGCACGAGGCCGGCGGCCTGGCCGGTCTCCGCCGTGGCATCAGTGACGCCCGAGATGTTCTGCGAGACCTGGTCGGTGCCGGAGGCGGCCTCCCTTACGCTGTGGGCGATCGCCGCGGTCGCGGCGCCCTGCTCCTCGACGGCTGCGGCGATCGACGAGGAAATCTCGTTGACCTCCATGATGGTCTTGCGAATGCTGTCGATGTTGCCGACCACCTGGTTGGTCTCGGCCTGGATCGCGGTGATCTGCGCGCCGATCTCGTCGGTCGCCTTCGCGGTCTGGCTTGCCAGCGACTTCACTTCGCTTGCCACCACGGCAAAGCCCTTGCCAGCCTCGCCGGCGCGCGCCGCCTCGATGGTGGCGTTGAGCGCGAGCAGATTGGTCTGCGAGGCGATCTGGTTGATGAGGTCGATGACCTCGCCGATCTTGTGCGCGGCGGCGGCAAGTCCCTGCACCGTGTCGTTGGTGCGCTGACCGTCGGCGGCGGCCTTGTCGGCCACGCTTGCAGCCTGCGCGACGCGCTGGCTGATCTCGGCGATCGAGGACGACAGCTGCCCGGCGGCGGAGGCCACCGTCTGCACGTTGCTCGAAGCCTGCTGGCAGGCGGTGGCGACGAAGCTCGCACGGTCGGTCGCCTTGTTCGCGGTCTCGGACATGCCCTGCGCGGCCTGCTGCATCGCGCGCGCCTCGTTGAAGACGTCGCGGACGACGGCCTGAACGTTGGCCTCGAACTTGCCGGCGAGGTCGGTCATCGTCTTGCGCTTCTCCTCGTCGGCCTTCTGCTTCGTCTCCTGCTGTTCGGCGTGCATCCGGCCGACCGCCGACGCATTGTCCTTGAACACGGCGAGCGCCTTGGCGAGCCCGCCGATCTCGTCGCGACGATCGGTATGGGGCACATCGAACGCGCTGTCGCCGGCGGCGAGGCGCTCGGTGAGCGCAGTGATCTTCGCCAGCGGCCGGGTCACGCTGCGGCCGATCACGAAGGAGGCGCCGAGCACGAGCACGAACACGGCCAGGCACACCAGGGCGAACGTCATCGCATTCTGGCGGAAGACGGCGTCGACATCGTCGAGATAGATCCCGGTACCGATGATCCAGCCCCAGGGCGCAAAGCCCTTCACATAGGAGATTTTCCCGACCGGCTGGTCGAAGCCGGGCTTCGGCCAGAGGTAGCTGTAGAAGCCCGCGCCCTGCTTCTTGACGACGTCAACGAAGCCGACGAACAGCGCGTTGCCGGACGGATCCTTCATCCCGGCGAGATCCTTGCCGTCGAGTTCGGGCTTGATCGGATGCATGACCATCTTGGGGGTCATGTCGTTCAGCCAGAAATACTCGACCTTGTCGTAGCGCAGGCTCTTGATTTCCGCGATCGCGCCGGCCTGGGCCTGCTCGCGCGGGAGTTTTCCCTCACTCTCGAGCTTCTGGTAGTGCGCCAGGATGCCGTAGCCGACGTCGACCATGTGCTGCGTCTTGGCCTCACGGTCTGCGATCATCTGCGCGCGCAGGGTCGAAAGCGCGATCGGCGCCAGCGCGATCATGCCGAGGAGGCTGATGCCGACAATCAGGACCAGCTTGAAACTGATGCGGGAGAAAAACATAGGTGCTCGCAAGATTTGGAAGGGCTGATATGCCAGTTTATCCCGCGCCCCTTAGCAAAGCTTTAAGCATTCGGGGTCCCCGCAAAACACGCAAAACTCCGTAGGATCCTACCGGCACGCCGCGGACGGCCTCGCAGGTTCACGAGGCCAGCTGCATCCAAGATGCGATCTCTTCAAAACTAGAAGGCCTCGATATCGCCCCTCCGAGCGTTGACTTGCAGGGGGCCCTGACGGAACGATCGACGCAGATCATCAGCGCCAGCCGGGGCGTGGGCGCAGCCGGAGGCCAGAGGCTCAATGCATCAATCGACATCGACAGGATCCCTCGACCTTCCGTCGCTGAACGCGGCGGAGCGGCTCTTCATTTGGGGATTTCGGGCGAAGGCGCGCAGCGGAAGCGCCGTTCCGACCGCGGCCGACGTCCAGCAAGTGTACGACCACTTTCGCGTGGGCGATGCCGTGCCTTCGCTGGAGTCCATCATCGAGATTTTTGCCTGCACGGCGCATACGGCGATCGCGGTGCACTGCCCGACCTGCCCGCGCATGTCCGACAGCGAGCACGGCATGTTGCGGGCGATCGCCGCCGCGCAGAAAGAGCGCGATGATATCGCGCGCGAGCAGTTCGAATGCTGGCTGCCGCCTGTCGGCGCCGACTGGGCCCTCGCACCCGTGCGGGGACTTGCAACGATCTTCCGCATGGCGGGCCTCATCCTGCCCGACCGACACGTTCCGTCTTTCGACCATGACCGGACCATGGCGATGAAGAGCTGGCTGGTCGGAAGCCCCACGTTGCACTGACGGGATCGCGCGTGATGCAGGACAGTTACGGCTCTGTGTCTGTCACGGAAGCCGGCCAGGCGCGGCTCTGTCCGCTCCAGGCCGCGCTTGCGACGCGGCCTGACGTCGAGAGCTACGATGATTTTGGCCGCGTCACGCTCTCGCTGTTCCGGTTCATCGCCGCCGCCTATGCGACCGGCGCGTCCGATTGCTGGGAGGCGGCTTATCGCTTTGCCGACGAGGCGCCCGGCATCGCCGATAGCCCGCTGCTGGTCGCACGCGTTGCCGCGCTGGTCAGGATCCTGCGCAGCGGCCGGCCGTGCCAATTGTGCTTCATGCCGCCGTCGTGCCGGCGTCTGTCGAAGGACGAGGCGGAATTGATGCGGCTGCTGGCGGTGGCGCGCGGCAATCGGCCGGGTGAGCTCGAATCCGCCGTCTGCCAGTTCGTCGGCAACGAGAACTGGATCGCGACAACTAGGGCAGTCAACGCGCTCGCGTTCTGCTGATACAGTCCTTCCAGACCACCGTGTTCGCCTCGCGCAATTCGCTTGAGGCGGCAGCTTCACCGATCGGCAACGCACGTCGCCATGATCGCATCGAGCTCCGCCTTCGAGAGCACGCCTAGCTCGGCGATGAACACGATGCGCGCGGCGGGCAGGCCCGGCGTCGGCACTTCGCCTGGCACCAGCGTGGCGCGGCCGGCGGCGAATTGAAACACCATCTGGCGCCCGGGCTGCTCGACGGTCTCGAACAGGCCTTTGGCCCGCGCGAGTTTTGGCGCAAGCTGACCGATCGCCTGCTGCAGGCGGGGCAGCGAGAGCGGCTGGTCCGAGGTCCAGCTCAGCGTTTCGAAGCGTTGCTCTGCCGGACGTTTCGGTCCGGGCTCGCGCCGCGCGGGGGCGCGATCGACGGTCGCGGGAAACAGCAGCGCGGACGGAATCTCGCCATGCTGCGCATCGACCACCACAGCAGGGACGCGCTGCGCGCGGATGGCCTCGCGCATCCGCCTGCCGGCGCCCTCGTCCGCCAGATCCAGCTTGCTCAGAGCCACGATGTCGGCGACACGCAGCTGCGAACGATGCAGCGCGTCGTCGAGAGCGGCGGGGGGTGTTGCCGCGTCCATCACGCAGACCACCGTTTCCAGGGGCGCCTCGCGCAGGATCACGGGATCCATCAAATTGCGGACGATGTCGGCGGGATCGGCGACGCCGCTGGTCTCGATGACGATGTACTCGGGCTTCGGATCACGCCGCAGCAGCGTCGAAAGCGTGCGCAGCAGGTCACCTTCAAGCGAGCAGCAGATGCAGCCGTTGGCGAGGCTGACCACGCCGTCGCTGGCGCCCGCGATCAGCTCGGCATCGATGTTGATCGCACCGAAATCGTTGACTACAGCGGCGATCCGCCGCCCCTCCGCATGCGCCAGCAGATGGTTCACGACCGTGGTCTTGCCGGCCCCCAGAAAGCCCGTCACCAGGAGAATGGGGACCGGCATGTCTCAGCCCCCAACGACGGGGCGGCGCACGGGACGGCCGGGCCGCGCCGCCACGTCCAGCACGCCATCTGTGATCAGCACCTCGCCGCTGACGATCAGATGCCGCACGCCTTCGGAGGGGCGGTTCATCGCCGTGAAGGTCGCGCGGTCCGAGAGCTTCTCGTAGTCGAACACGACGATGTCGGCATCGGCGTCCTTCGCGAGCCGGCCCTTGGCGCGCATCGCGGGCGTGCTCTGCGAGAGGATCTCCGCCGGGATCAGCGCGCATTTGCGCACGCCTTCGAGCAGCGACACCGTCTTGCGCTCGCGCACCCATTCGCGGATGAACTTTGTGAAGCAGCCGGCCGAGCGCGGATGCGAGGTGGCGTCATCCGGCAGCGGCCAGGCATCGCCGGTGTAGGTCTTGCCGTCAGACGTCGTCCACGGCATCGCGTCGGAGGCGATGGCGCCGCCGGGATAGAGCACCGACATGTCGAGGAGGTCGCGGTGATGCGCATTGTTCTCGGTGTCGAGGATGTGCCACAGCACCAGCGAAGACGGCTCTTCGCCCTGCGCCTTCAAGAGCTCCTCGCGATCGCTGAAGCGGTGGCCGTCGGTGACCCGCTGCACGGAATCGTAGCCGGTGCCGTTGCGCTCGACGAATTCGGGGTCGCTGAAAAACGCGGCCGCCAGCACGGTCGATCCGGTGCCGTAGGGATAGGCCTCGACCGTGATCGGCAGGCCCTGCGCCTGCGCTTTCGCGATCAGCACACGGCAGCGCTCGACGTCAGTCTTGCTCGACGAATTGAAATGGCAGATGTGCATGTGCGCGCCGGTGGCGCCGGCATAGCCGATCAGGCGGATATAGGCCTCCGCCGCGCTCTCGGGGTCGACGCGCGACATGTAGGCGACATGCGTGAAGGTCGGCACGTCCTGCGCGGCCGCGAGCTGGCAGACCGCGGTCAGCTCCTGCACGCCGGCGCCTGGCGCATAGGCGTTCAAGATGCCGATGCCGATGCCGCCCTCATTCAGGCCGCGCGACAATCTCTCGAGGATTCCCGCAACCTCCGCATCGCTCGCCACGTTGTCCATCCAGCGGCGATCGCGCATGGCATTGCCGAACGCCTCCAGCGAGCTCTCCGCATTGGAGCCCGTCATCGCGCCGATGCGCGCGAAGGCCCAGTTGGTGGCGGCGCCGTAGTTCAGCACGCGTCCCTTCCGCGCCTGGCGCTCATACCACGACCCGACCGGCAGCACGCCGGCTTCGAGATCGAGCGTCGTCGTGACGCCATCAAACGCCTGCATGCGATCGGCGGGGAGCGACTGGCCATGCGCATGCAGGTCGATGAAGCCGGGCGCGACCACGAGGCCGGTCGCGTCGATCACCCGCTCGGCGCCGCCGAGCGAGGCGCCGACCGCGGCGACCTTGCCGTCCACCACCGCCACATCGCCAACCGCGTCCATTCCGCTGGCGGGATCCACCACCCGGCCGCCAGAGATCACCAAGCCGCTCATGTCGTCACTCCCTCACGCTGAATTCGCATCAAGGCAGATTCCCGGAGGGACGACCACCTCCACCGATGCCGACGCATCATGCTCGCAAGGGAGGCTCGAAGGCAGGCTCGAAAGGGAGGCTCGAAGGAGAGGTCAATTCACAGCAGGTCGCGGACACGCGCTCGCAGTCTCGCGGCAGGTTTGCCCGAGGTATGCTTCTCGCTTCACGCCCTCGAAGAAAGGGCGCAGGCAAGACCGGGCGCCGGCTGGCACCCATAAAGACCCCCATGCGAACTGATTGCACACGCAATGCACAGGGGAGACACAGGGCAGCCGAGACCAGGCCTTCCCTGCGCGATGGTTTGACGGCCTATGCCGCGCTCTCCCCGGAGACGAGTTCCTTCTTGCCTCCGTCACCTCCGTGAAATGCACGGCACCGCGCCGGTTGACGCGCTGACGCCTTCGCAAAGGCTTGACCGTAGCAACGACGGCCAGGACCACACGGTTTTGCCGTACGCGAGCTTCCTGCTTCGCCCAAGGCTTCGCAGGACATGGCCCTGCTTCGGCAAAAGACTTCGCAGGCATTGGGCGCCGTCCGTCGATGCGGTTCGTGCCATGCTCACGAGGTTCATCTCGCCCTGCATGCACAATCCCGCCTTTAACGCCGCCCGCGTCCACCGCAACTCCCAACCCGCGTTCGTGACGACGTACGACCGCCCCTCTTGTGGGCTGGGATGGGCGACACATACGACATTTCCGAATTTCGGTAAAGCGGAATATTTTTGCTGGCGGGGATTGACTTGCGTTTGCGGCTGTTTCGCGCGACCGCCGGAGACGACCGACGCCACGACCATGCAATGGACCGCGAAGCTGCTCCGCCGTCTTCTCGCCCCCATTGTCATTCAGGAAGTTAGATGGGGCGCTACGGTGGACAAAGTTCCCAAAGGTTTCGTGTGATCGCTCGACCTCTTCTGCAACGCGACCCTCACCATTCTATTTCGCGCCGCGCTCTCCTCGGTGGATTTATGTCGGCAGGGACCGCCATTGCGCTCGGCGGATGCGCCGGCTTGGGTGCGACCGGGGCGCGTTTCGACGCGTCATCGCTCTCCCTTGATCCCACATTGCTCGTCGCCACCACGCGCAAGCCCGTCAACGGTGGTCGCACGAAACCCTGGTTCGGGCCGGAGCGTGCAACCAACATGACGGTCGCGAGGGCGAAGCTGGTGGCGCCGGACGAGAGCCGACTTTCTCTCGCCTCGGTCGGATTTGGCGATTGGCGCCTTGATCGGCTCGAACCGGTATCGGCAGACGTTGGCGATCTGGTCGCGCAGGCCGGCGGAGGAGACGTGCTTATCTATGTGCACGGCTTCAAACAGACATTCGAGACGGCGATGCTGGATGCCGCTCATCTCTCGGATGGGATCAAGTTCCGCGGCCGAACCGTGGCGTTCTCCTGGCCTTCCAAGGCAGGGCTGTTCGACTATGCCTATGACCGCGACAGCGCGATGTGGTCCCGCGACGATTTCGAACGCGTGCTCTCTGCCCTCGTGTCCGCTCCGGGCGGCGGCCGCGTACACATCGTTGCGCACAGCATGGGAACCATGCTGACGCTCGAAAGCCTGCGTCAGCTCTATGCCCGATACGGCGACACAGTTACGAGCAAGATCGGCGCGGTTGTGTTTGCTGCGCCAGATATCGACATGGACGTGTTCACGTCGGCGGTCCACCGCATCGGTCCGCTTGCCGGCAAAATCACCGTGATCGCCGCGACGAACGATCGCGCACTGGCGCTGTCGGGACAAATCGCAGGTGGAATGACCAGGGTGGGCGCCGCCGAGAAGGCCGTCATCGCGCGGCTCGGTGTGCGCGTGGTAGATGCCTCGCAGGAAGGCTGGGGCATCATCAACCACGATCTGTTTCTGTCGAATGCAGAAGTGCAGCGGGTGATCCGCCGCTCGATCGACGGCACGATCGCGTAAGAGAGCGCCTGCGCCGAGCCGTGGAAAGCTCGCTCCTGCGCTTGCTCGTTGCGGCTTCAGGCGGGAACGGCCGGGGTTTGAAGTGCCCAGTCTCGTACGCGAATGGCGCTCCCTAGGGGAATCGAACCCCTGTTTCAGCCTTGAGAGGGCCGCGTCCTTATATGCCCCTTCCTCGACCTACCATCTAGTACCAAGATCGCCTTCCTAGAGGTAGAGCGCCAGTGCCCTCCCGTAGAGCAGCACCCACCCGAAGAAGTCGAACGGGCTCGAATTCGCCGCGTAGGCGGTTGCGGTGCCGGACATCCCGGGGCGCAACGCGGCCGGATCGATCTCCTCGGGCCGATTGATCAGCGCGGGATATTCGGCGGTCAGGGCCAACGCCGTGAGGCGGGTGAGCTCTCCGGACGCGGCGATCTGCCCCTCACCAACGCCACTGACGATCTCGCCGATCGTCGAGGTATAGAGATGGCCCGGATTGTTCGAGAGCGCGAATTGAACCCGGGTGCCCGACCTGATGGCCTGGTACCCGTTCTGTGAGAAGATGCCGACCAGTTGGACGGCGTCCGCGACGAGGAACGACAGGACCGCCTTCGAGGATGTCGCCCGGTCGCCCTTGCTCAAGGCGAGGTTCGCGACGTAGCCGTCGGCCGGAGCGACCACGGTCGTCTGCGCCAGATCGTACTTCGCCTTGTCCAGTTGGGCCTTGAGCTGGTCGACCTCGGACTGGCGCTCCTGGACGTCGAACGCCCGGCCGGAACTGCTGGCCTGCAGATCCTTCATCTGGGAAAGCCGGAGCTCCTGGAAGCCCAGTTGTGCCTCGATGATGCGGACCTGGGCGTCGTAGGGAGCGGGGTCGATCGTGAAAAGCACCGTACCCGCCTTGACCGGCGCGTTCGCCTTCACCGATATCGCGGTGATCTGGCCCGAGACGTTCGGAGTCACCTCGACCACGCGGCTGATGACGACGACCCGACCGGTGGGCGCGAGGTAGTTCAGGGCCCCTGCAAAAAGCGCTGCGATGAAGAGGCCGATCAGAACGGTTGCCGTGCCGGTGCCCCATCCCCACGAAAGCCATCTCAGCTTGGCGAAGACCAGCCAGACGACCAGCACATACAAGATCGCGATGATGGCCATTGCGGATGCCCCTACTGAAGCCGTCCTCCCTACTTCGTCAGCAGGTGCTTCGTCGGCGTAACGGCCTTCGGGGCCGCTTCCGAAATCGAAAACGTCAGCCACGTATTCCAGCCCGCGGGCCGGTTGGACTGGGCGAATTCTCCGTAGGCCTTCACCCCGAGGTAGCCCTGCATGTCGGCGACCGGAAAGACGTATCCGACCTGGGGGCCGACGCCCAGAACGCGCGACCGGAAAGCTCCCAGCACCTCCGGCTGACCGAAGTCGTGCGTGACCTGCTGATACGCGTAGCCGACGAAACCGACGAACACCTCCTTCGACAGGAACTTGGAGACCCCCCAGTCGAAGTGGAAGTCGACGCCGCTCTGGTATTGGGTGTCCGGATTCTTGAAATTGTAGGTGAAGCCGGCGACGCCGGACAGCTCGACGCCGGTGGCGGGGTTGAGGTAGGTGTAGCCGCCGCCGAGGTCGATCGCGCCGTGCCCCATCCCGACGTTGGAGAGGCGATTGGGGTTGTAGTCGCCGACCGGGATGTCGCCGGCGGCGTAGACCATGTAGTTGTTGACGCCGCTGTTCCACTTGAGCTTCAGGGTCGGATAGAGGTCGCCGTAGGAGACGAGGGCATCCTCGAGAAATCCCTGCCTGGTGGTGACGAGCGGACCGGCGGTGGCGGTCAGCGTGCCGGCGAGGCTGGCGCTGTTCCGGCCATAGATGCCCGCCATCGTCGCCGATAGCTGACCACCGAACACCGGCGTTGCGAAGGTGTAGGTCGGCGCGATCAGCATCAGATCGCCCTGGCCACTCAAAGCCAGGTTCAGGTTGACGTTCACGGTCGGGGAAAATCTGCCGATCTGGGCTTCGCGCGCTGCGGCCGCGGCTCCGGACGCGTTCACGGTGGCATGGTAGTAGATCGCGGCCGCGGACCAGCCCGGGGTCGTCGGCGTCGCCGCCAGGCTGCCGTACAATCCGGGCAGCCAGAACGAGAGCCCGCTTTCGTCCGCGCGCGATTCCTCCGGAGTACATGCGAGGGCGGCAGTCGCTGCGACGACGGCGATCCGCCAGCAAGTCGATCCCTGGAATTTCATCATCAAGCACCTTTCGGCCGGACGGCCGTGTCCAGCTCGATACATTCTACTTTTTCAACCGCATCTCTATGACGTCGATCGCAAGCAGATCGGTGTAGCGACGCTCCATTGTTTCGACGTAGTCGTCGGCGAAGTGCGGGCCGCTTTCCTGGGACATCGCCTGCCAGGCGGCTTGCTTCTCGGCGCGGCACGACAATATTGCCAGCCGTGAGACCACTTGAGCAGCTTCATTGGTCTTGGCAAATCGGACCGCTGTAGCGTCGGCACACGCCCGCCATTTCTTGATGGCGGTTTTGGAATCTTCTTCAGCCGTCGCGGCAAAGGAGACACAACATACGGCAGCAGCCAGCATCAGTCTGTTCATCGGGTTGCTCCTCAGGTTGGGGGAAGCGTCAATTGCAGTGTCACTCTCTTGTGGTCGCTGTCACTTCTCGGGCTTGAAAACCGCTCTCCAGTCCCGTTTCATGTCGACGATTGTCCAGCCCTTTGCCCTGCCTTCATCCAGCGCCTTATCGAGCTTGCCCACCTTCGACTGCCGATCATAGGCGTACTCCCGTTCGGCATCGGTATGATGGACGATGCCGGCAAAGCGCACGCCAGCGCCGGCCGTCGTCCACTGCAGCATCTGCAGGTCGCCATCTGAGTTGCCGAAGGCGAAGATCGGCCGCCGTCCGATGAAACGGTTGATTCCGACGGGCTTGCCCGGCCCCTCGTCGACGAACTCGACCTTGGGCATCTTGAGAAGGAACGGCTTGCCGCCAGGGTCCGTCCGAAACGTCACGACGCCCGACGAGCCGACCACCTGTTCGGGCGGAATGCCGTAGACTCTCTCTGTCCAGGGCCGCATGAACTCCACGCCGCCGGCGGACACGATGAAGGTCTTGAAGCCTTTGCTCCGGAGAAGCCCGACCAGTTCCAGCATCGGCTGGTAGGTCAGTTCGGTGTAGGGACGGTTGAAGCGCGGATGCCGCGCCGTCGCGAGCCACTCGACCACCGACTTCGAGAACTCGTCGGTGGTCATGCCGCTGTGGGCGACGCCGACGATCTGCATCAGGCCCTTTTCGCCCGCGCCGGCCAGCGCCTTCATGTCTCCATCGAGCACCGCCTTGAACGGCTGCGTCGTCTTCCACTCAGGATGCTGCGGAGCCATCGCCTTGACGCGGTCGAGAGCGAAGAGACCTTGGAAATAGAACGGCTGCTCTGTCCAGAGCGTGCCGTCGTTGTCGAACACGGCCACGCGCTCGGGTGCCGGCACGAACTCCGCGCCACCCTCGGCCGTGACGCGTTCTACGAATTCGGTGATCGACTTCTTGACCTGGCCGTCGTTCCAGGAAGGCAGCGGATCGGTCTGCGCCCACGCGACGCCGGCGACGAAGGAAAGAATTCCCCCGACCAGAAGGCTTGAGACGCTCTTCCAACTCATTGTGCCACCTTCGTTGCCCCGATCAGGAGGTGGCCCTATAAGCACCACCTCCATCGCTTGATTGATCACGACCTCGTCGAGGCGGACGTCAGTTTTTCGCGGCCCCCTGCTGCAGCGCCTGCAACGCCTTCTCAACGCTCAACGACCCGGAGACCTGGCTCGGTGGGTAGTCCTTGAAGGTCGCGAGGAACTGACCCATGACCGTCGTGGCGGGCATCATGACCCAGAGCTTCTTGCCCCACCATTCGCCGTAGGAGGTCGACTCGGTCTGATAGCGCTCCCACGGGTCGACGCGAAGGTTGGTCACGATCGGGACGTTGGTCGAATCCTCTTTGCCGGAGAACAGGTTTCCGACGATGGTCTTGAAGGTGATCTTCCATTCGTTGAAGCGCACCGCCATCAGATCGGCGTTGTCGCTGAAATAGAAGAACTCCCGGCGCGGACTTTCGGTGACCTTGCCTTCGAAGAACGGCATGAAGTTGTAGCCGTCGAGATGGTTCTTGAAGGTCTTCTCGCCCGCCTTGTAGCCGGTGAGCAGCTTGCTCTTCAGATCCGGATCGCCGCCGGCGGCCGCAACGAGGGTCGGCATCCAGTCTTCGGCCGACATGACGTTGTTGATGATGGTGCCCGGCTTGATGACGCCGGGCCACGTGGCCAGCATCGGTACCCGAAAGCCTCCTTCGTACACGGTGCCTTTTTCGCCGCGGAACGGATGATTGCCGCCATCGGGCCAACTGAAGATTTCGGCACCATTGTCGCTGGTGAACATCACGATCGTGTTGTCGGCCACCCCGAGTGCGTCCAGCTTGGCGAGCAGCTCGCCCACCACCCAGTCCAGTTCGGCCATCGCATCGGCAAACAGGCCGAAGCCCGTCTTGCCGTCCCACTGCTTGGAGAGGTGCGTAAAGGAGTGACAGCGCGTGGAGTTGTGCCAGAGGAAGAACGGCTTGTTGGCCTTCACCGAGCGGTCCATGAAGTCGCACGAACGCCTCACCAGGTCCGGCTCGATGTCCTCCATGCTCACCTTGGCGGCGGGATCCATGCCCGGATGCGGCGGCAGCGGACCCGCGTCCGTGATCTTCTGCTTGCCGACGCGGCCCCAGCGGGGATCCGTCGTCGGATCATCGGCGTCGGTGGCCACGCTGCTGATGATGTTCCGCGGGCCGAACCTTTCGCGGAATTTCGCGTCCTTCGGATATTGCGGGTCGTAGGGTTCCTCCAGCGCGTTGAGGTGGTAGAGGATCCCGTGGAATTCATCGAAGCCGTGAACCGTTGGCAGGTATTCGTTGCGATCCCCGAGATGGTTCTTGCCGATTTGCGCCGTCGCGTAGCCGAGCGGCTTGAGGAAATCCGCTATCGTCGGATCGGAATCCTGCAAGCCCTGTTTCGCCGCAGGCAGGCCGACCTTCAGCAGCCCTGTGCGAAACGGCGTCTGCCCGGTGATGAACGCCGCGCGTCCCGCGGTGCAGGATTGTTGTCCGTAGTAATCGGTGAACAGCGCGCCGTCGCGTGCGAGTCGGTCGATGTTCGGCGTGCTGCCGCCCATCATGCCGCGGTGGTAGGCGCTGATGTTCCAGATGCCGACATCGTCGGCCATGATCATGACGATATTCGGCTTGCGGTTGCTGGAAGCAGGTGATGGCGTGGGACTCGGCGCCGCCTTCTGCGCCTGCGCCAACGCCCCGGAAGTCATTGTCGCCGCCGCGACCAGAGCCGACGAGCCCAGCAAGATGTTGCGACGTGTATGGGCGCGATCTTCCCTCGCCTGCAACTGCGCTTCGTTCTTGTCTTGCTCCGTGGTGTCATCGGGCATCTTGGGCTCCTTCTCCACTGTGAGGACTGACGATTATTCCGCGGCCGCCGTCCTCTTCACGCAGCGGAATCCGAGGTGGCTTGTCGAGGTGTCGATGGGCTCCGCGTGACGCGCCGCCGGCCGGTAGCGCCGGCAGTAGTTCGGCGCGCACAGATGCGAGCCGCCCTTGATGACTTTGCGCGGGATCCGGATGTTTGGCTGGCTCGGGTCGAGGCTCGCTTCCTCGAGACCGCCGCGCGGATTCTCCGGAATGCAGCAGGCCTTCAGCGCATCGGCCTCATGCTTGGCGGAGTACCAGTCCGACGTCCATTCCCAGACGTTCCCGATCATGTCTTGCACGCCGAAACCGTTCGGCGGAAACGCCGTCACCGGCGAGGTGCGCTCATAGCCGTCTTCTTTCAGGTTCTGCCGCGGGAATTCGCCCTGCCACGTGTTGGCCAGGTGGACACCGCCAGGCGTGAATTCCTCGCCCCAGGCGAACTCGGCGCCATCGAGGCCGCCGCGCGGCGAACTCCCATTCCGCTTCGGTCGGCAGATCCTTGCCCGCCCAGCGCGCGTAGGCCAGCGCGTCGGCGTACGACACGTGTACGACCGGGTGGTCGTCGAGGTCCTTGATGTTGCTCTTGGGTCCGTACGGACGGCGCCAGTTGGCACCCTTCAGGAAGCTCCACCACTGGCTCCAGTCGCGTAGATTCGTCACCCGCTGCGGCGGCGAAAACACCAGCGACCCCGCGAAGATCATACCGGGAAGCGCGCCCGGATAGTCTTTGGGGTCCGGCACGATCTGGGCGGTGGTGACATGCCCGGTCGCGTTGACGAATTCCTTGAACTCGCGATTGGTGACAGGCGCGCGGTCGATCCAGAATCCGTCGACCGTCACCCGATGACTGGGGGCCTCCTCCGGATAATGATGGTCCGAGCCCATGCGGAAGGTGCCGCCGGCGAGCCAGAGCATGCCCGCGGATTCTATTGGAGGATGATCGGTCAACCGGATCGTCATCGCACCATCCCGACCGCTACCGACAATAATCCCAGAATCTCTGGGGCCGGGCTGCGAGAGGAATGGATGTGGCAGAAATCGTGGAAGCATGATGCGTTGCGATCTTCGGCATTCGGTCCTCCCGTCGTGAGCGACGTATGTTTTTTCTTTGGTCGACCGAAACCGTCCGCCGACGCTTCCGCGCCGTCGTCGTCGCGCCACCCATGAGGTGGCGGCAGATTTCTAGTCGGTTTTCGGAGCGAAGGTCAGTCTAACCGCGCGTTGATCGGCGCATTCGGATCGGTCGCCGTTCGAGCGCATCTATCGGCGTATTCTGCCTGCCTGCATCATCACCTTCTCTCTACGGCAAGCCGCTTGCGAAGGAACACGCCGACGTTGAAACGTCTGCGGAGGGGAAGGCTAGGACGATTAACTTATGTTGGCAATGCCCCGAGTGCCGGCCGGACTGAGGTGCGCTAACAAACCGCGGTCCGAACCCGCGGCCGGCGATCAATTGAGCAGGGGTGCCTCCATAGTGCCAAGATGCTCAGCAGCGGCGCGCACCCGGCCAGCGTGCTTTCGCCGCCGGTCCGCGAACTCCGCTGCGTCGATCGGCGAACGCAGCTTGTAGCCTGCCGCCTTCAGGCGGGCGCACACCCGAGGCACTGCCGCAGCAGTGGTGTCATCAGTTTTTGGCTCGAGGCCGATCAGTCCATTCAGATCGTCGATGAGACGCAGTCCTTCGCTTCGGAGCAGGATAGCCAGCGCTCGGCTCTCGCGATCCTCGATCAGCAGTTCGAAGATCAGTGCGAGGTCCATCATGGCTCCGAGCGTTGCAGGCCAGCCGGATCCCACCTAGGCGCCGCTCGATGGCGCCGAAGTATCACCGGACGCCACTTTCCGGAGGCGACCGCAAGGCCCTCGCCAAGGAGCTCGGCCGCGCCCGCGCCATGACCTCTATTCTGGCCGCGCAGTCGGCCGAAGCCCGGGCCAAGGGCGAGGCTCTGATCCGGACAGCGGACAAGCTGGCCTGTGAAAGTTATAACGAACATCTGTGGGCACTCGGTACGCCGGTCGACCCTTCGCCGATGATCGACCAGGCCATCAACGGCGGGTATCCCTGGATCGAGATCGAATGTTCGCGCTGCAGGACCAAGCGGGACGTCGACATGGCCGCGCTCCGCCATCCGCCCACCACCTTCGTCCACGACCTCGCAAGCCGTCTCCGCTGCAGTAAGTGTGCTAAGGCGGGGCGACGGCCGCCGGCCACGTTGCTGCAGCTTGCCCAACGGGCCCGCCATCCGGATCCGGAGACCTGACGACCTTGTGTAATCTCTACTCGATCACGACCAACCAGGCCGCCATCAGCGCCCTGTTCCGAGTGGTCAACCGCTACGTCGGCAACCTGCCCCCGATGCCAGGCGTGTTTCCCGACTACAAGGCGCCGATCATTCGGCCGGGCGCCGAGGGCCGCGAGCTCGCCACAGCGCGCTGGGGCATGCCGTCGTCGTCAAAGGCGCTGATGGACGCCACCAAGAAGCGCGCCGAGAAGCTGCAAGCCAAAGGCAAGACCGTCGATTTCAAGGAATTGCTCCGGATGGAGCCGGACTCCGGCACGACCAACATCCGCAACGTGCAGAGCAAACACTGGACGCGCTGGCTCGGCGTCGAGAACCGTTGCGTGGTGCCGTTCAACTCGTTCAGCGAGTTCAACAAGGCCGAAGGCGGTGACATCTGGTTCGCGCTCGACGAAAGCCGGCCCCTCGCCTGCTTCGCCGGCATCTGGACTAATTGGACGTCGGTGCGGAAGGTCAAGGAAGGCGAGACGACCAACGACCTTTACGCGTTCCTGACGACGGGGCCTAACGCAGAAGTCGGCGCAATCCACCCCAAGGCCATGCCGGTGATCCTGACGACGCCGAAAGAGGTCGAGACCTGGATGACCGCGCCTGCCGACGAAGCTTTGAAGCTGCAGCGGCCGCTTCCGGACGGAGCGCTCCAGATCGTGGCCCGCGGACTCAAGGAAGATCCGGCTGGGCCGGCGACCTGAACGGTCGCGGCCCGACCCCAGGCGAGAGGGAGTCCGGACTAGAGTGCGGCCGAACGCGCGTTGGAATCGGAAGTCGGCCAGGCAAGGGCGCGGCCTAACAAGCGTAGCCCCGCCTTGGGGGGCTTTTGGGGGGGCTGAGGCGGAGCCACGCAGGCCTCCGGATCGACCGAGGCCCATGACATCAACCGGGTCTGGCCAAGCTCGTTCCCAAAGCGGCAGCAAGCGCGCAAGTGCCAGCGCGGCTCGCGTTACTTTTCTGGTGGGCGGAGCGGGCTCTCCACCCACTTGCGTGCGGTCGGGTCGCGCAGGGGGTCGCCTTCGCACTTGGCGCAGACGTAGCGGAGCCGCCCCTTCCGAGCTTCGTCCGGAAGAGCCGTCATCGGCCTGCCGCACTCCGGGCACGCCTTGAGCAGCACCATCTGATTTTCCCCTGCAATCGCTAGTGTAGGTCCGCCGACGCAACGGACTCAAGCAGGTCGCGGAAAGTTGTCCGGGCACGCCAGCGCTTCTTGACTCCGCTGTCGCAGGCCGTTCAACTCAGGGCAGTGATGTTGCGGGGGTGCGTCATGGAGCAGGAATTCTATCAGGGTCTGGCCCAACGGGTCCGGACCATCGCCGAGAAGGCCGACCCGTTCACCAGGCGACGGCTGCTGGATCTGGCCAAGCGGTACGACGTCAAGGGAGGCTCGCGGCCTGTGAACCCCATCGAGCGCCCACTTCCGGCTCCGCGCACTACGCCCCCCGCGTCGATCTTCTCCGGACCGGGCGAGGCCTGACCGGCCGCCGACAGAGCGCCCCCTCCTCTATTGCAGTCTCAGTGAGCTTCGATCCGAAGGTTAGCGATTATGGCCGGCGACGGCCATAATGTCTCCTCTAGGGCCTCGGCGTCGATCCAACACCGGCAGATGTCGGTCCGGCCCGCCTGCCATCCGCCTGCCGTCACCCACGGCCTGGCGACCAGCTCACTTCCACCCGTCCTAAGCTCGGGCGACGAGCATGAACTATGCTGTTACAATTGCCGCGGCACAATTCGCGGGCCGTGATGTCGTGCAGGAAGGCAAATCATCAATCATGTACGCACCACCGGATCAGAACAAGGCGACGTTGCATGCGGATGCCCGCAGGCGGCGCCTCCTGTACTCGCAGAACGACCTACAGCAGGCCCTGAGCGCTTGCGAATTCCTTTACGAATGCGATGAGGATGCGAGCTATTCCAAAGTCGAACTCCGCCGCTTCCGTTGCTTCGAAACCACGCTGGTGGTCGCGTACACCAGGCCGTTCACCCAGTCGCGCGGCGGGACGATGCCGCTCACGATGAAGATGGCGGGCCTAAAGCTGTCCGACGAAAAGCGGGCGCTGCATGCGCGCCTCGTGGAGATGCGCAATACGATCATGGCCCATTCGGACGAGGAGATGATGCGAATGACGACACAGCCGTTCGACGTGTCTAACAAGGACGGCGACCCGCCCATTTATCTGATCCAAACCGTCTTTGACGAAGGCATCACCCTGACGGGGAGACTCCTCAGCGACACCAACGAACTGCTGCACGAAGTTTATCAGGCCATCGTTCATACGCTCTACAAAGAGCTGCAGGCAAAGCCCGAATCGTTCGCTCTCAGAGTCGACAGCGAAGCGGCAAAAGCGGTGCGAAACGTAAAGCCGCGGACCGACCCAACCGGTGGCGAACTAGCCGCCCGGGGCGAACGCTCGGAATAGGGCTACATGTCGGAGAGTCGGCTCTGAGGTGATCCGCGTTGCAACGCTAGATATTAGTGTACCGACCTCAAACACCTGTTGGCGAATCGGGTCGGACGTCGCGATACTGGGCGTTTCCTGAGCGAAGGGCGCCATGCCATCCCCATTTGAGAACCGATCGCCGCATATTGATGGCAACCATCGACTTCGCGACCCGCAGCGGGAGGCTTATCGGCACTTGGCCGATTTTGCCCAAGAGATATCGGACGAGCGCGAAGTCGGGATCGTTCTGCCGGTCGGCTGCGGCAAGTCCGGGACCATCGCAATTGCGCCCTTCGCCTTCCGCTCGGCCCGCACTTTAGTAGTGGCGCCGAACGTCGCCATCGCTAAACAGTTGTTCCGAGACGTCGACCCGTCCGCAAATGGCCATTTCTACCCCGCGAGAGGTGTCCTCAACGAGGGGCCATATCCAGAGCCAGTTGAAATTCGCGGCGCAACGGTGAACCGGTCGGACCTCGACGAATCGGAGATCGTGGTCACCAACATTCAGCAGCTTCAGGGCAGCGACAACCGCTGGCTACAGGACCTCCCAAGTGACTTTTTCGATCTCATCCTGTTCGACGAGGGACACCACAACGTAGCGGCGACCTGGACCACGCTGAAGGAGAAATTCCCGGCGGCCAAGATTGTCAATTTCTCGGCGACGCCACTCCGGGCCGACGGTCAACTGATGGCTGGCCGCATCCTGTATTCCTACCCGATCGTCTCCGCCATCCGGGCCGGCTACGTAAAACGCCTGAAGGCCGTGGTGCTAAATCCGCGAACGCTGCGTTACGTTCGAAACGAAGACGGACAGGAGCTCGAGGTAAGCCTGGATGAGGTGAGGCGGCTCGGCGAACAGGACGCCGACTTCCGTCGTAGCATCGTGACTTCGGCCGAAACGCTGAACACAATCGTCGACGCCTCCATCCGGGAGCTGGACCGCCTTCGCGCCGAAAGCGGCGACCGCACCCTGAAGATCATCGCCTCGGCCCTCAATTTCGCTCACTGTCACCAGATCGTCCTGGCCTACCGGGCTCGGGGCCGACGCGCGGATTTTGTCCATTCGAGAGAAGACGGCAAGGCAAACGAACAAGTCATGCGCAGGCTTGATGCCGATCAGCTTGACGTCATCGTCCAAGTGCGAAAGCTCGGCGAAGGATTCGACCACCCGAAGCTTGCGGTAGCTGCCGTGTTCAGCGTTTTTGGCAGCCTCTCGCCGTTTGTGCAGTTCGTAGGCCGTATCATGCGAGTGGTCGACCAGAATGATCCCAGTAGTCCGCGAAACCGCGGTGTAGTGGTCTTTCACGCTGGTGCCAATGTTGCCAGTCGATGGGAAGACTTCCAGCGTTACTCGCAAGCCGACCAGGAATTCTTTGACCAATTGCTGCCGGTCGAAGGTTTGGATTTCGGCGCGGGCGACGAGATCGAAATCGAACCCCAGCCACGCGATACGCTCGACGGAATGGAAGTAAGGGGGCAGACCGGCGTTCAAATGCAGGAGATTCCGCTCTTGCACGATCAGGATGCCATCGAGGCGCTCCGTCTGCTTCAAGGTAGGGGCTACACGCCGGACCAGGTTCGGGAAGCCATGCAGGAGCTTCAACCGGTTCCGGTAACGAAGCAGCGCCAGCGGCAAGCGGCTCGCACCGGGCTGGATGCTCGGGTCGCGACGGAAGCTGGACGAATATTGGCTGAAAAGGGCGTTAATCCCGAAGGTCGGACGCTGGACCGAGCCCATCGGGGCATCAGCAATTATGTGGTGCTAAAATCCGCCATCGACCGGCAGGCAAACGCGATAGCAGGTCGCGGGTCTGGTAAGCGTGGGGAATTTTCGCGCGAAGAACTCGACCGGATCGAGGCAGACTTCGATGGGGTGGTGCGTCGGGCAGTCGCGGAGGTTTTCCGTGGGTAGGGTCCGTTCACTCCTCGTCAGGGTCGAGATCGACACCGCTCAGCGAGCTCACAAGTGTCAAGCGAGCTCACGGCATCCCATTAAGAAGGGGGATACGCGGCTCAATGTCCGAGCCGGTCGAGGCTGGGACAGATACTGCATGGAATGCGCCCGAAAGATCATGGAAGGAAGCCTCGCAGCCCTCACTCTGGTCTCTCAGGCGGTCGAAACGCGAGTAGCAGTTTCGGTTGGGGACGATGAAGCGGCGCCTATGCAGGGCGATGAATCCCTGGAAAGTGAATGACTGACTCGCGCTCGCACGAACACGCTCGTCCGTCCTTGGCTGCTGGAATTCCTCAGATGTAGAACTTGAACGGGAGCGGCGCGTGCGGCGTGATAGGCCCCGCCGTCAGGATTTCGCCAACCAGATCGGCGAAGCGCAAGGTAACCGGCAGGCCGTCGCAATATTCGGCCCCGTTGAAGTTGAGCTTGGTGAGAGACATCACGTCCCTCATGACTTGCTCGATGTCGGCCGTTCCCTGCCTGATCTCCACGGTCAACGGATTCGGGACTTCCCGCCCCGGATAGGTCCTCAGCCGCGGGATATAGCCCCGGGTCCACAGATAGCCCGACATGTCCGACGTCACGACAGCGGTGCCGCGCAGGATCGCATTCGCCCCATAGCGGAAAACCTTGACGTCCGCCATGTCGCGGATCTGCACGCCGACCAATTTCGTGCTGTGGGGAACGGCACTCGCGAAGCCCGCCCATTCGTTCGAATCGAAGTTGGTCTTGCCGTGGACGAACAGCTCGGTCGGCGGCGATCCGTGGATGTCCCTGTAGGAGCGGACGATCATCTCCATCAGTTTCGCCGCCTGATCCTGGTCGAGGTGGAAGGCGTCCCGGGTCTCGGAGTACCAGGGCCCGACGGCCCCGCGGAATACAAGGCCGTCTCCGGAGCCGAGAAACATCTGCGCGCCGCAGCATGCGTTGTCGCGTCCGCTGGGCCGTTCGATCCGCTTGAAGACAAGACCGACGTAGCAGACGCCGTCGCGCAATTCCGCGAGCCGCCAAGGCTTGCCGCCGATCTTATAGAAGCTGGTCGTCGACAGATTCCAGGCTATGGTCGCGGGATCCTGCATGGAAGATCGCGCGTTCTCGGCGAGCACCGGTGGGTCCAGCGTGGCCTCCTTGACGACCTGGACGACTTGGCTGGTGTCCATCAGCCGCGCCTTGAGCTGGTTGTGGAAGTTCAATTCATATTCATACACCGCGGCGGCCGCCCTCTCCTCTTCGAACATCGACCCTTTGGTCAGGATCGAGCGGGCCGCCTTCATGCCGAGGCGTCGCGTCCCGGCTGTGCGCAGTTTCACGGGCACCGAAGATTGGGGGCGTCCGTATTTGAACACCTCGTCCGACACTACCGCGAACCATAGAGCCGGTCGGGCGTCCTCCTCGCGCAGGTACTTCCGCAGCGCTTCTTCGTACAGCGCCACGGCCGAGTAGATCGCCTGGTGCCGGTCGGCGCCCAGGATGCGGCGGCTGAGCTCGCCGGCGTCGATGAGGCATGTCGCGAAGGGTTTGCTGGGCCAGGCCGCACCGTACACCGCCTGGAAACCCGGCCAGACGAACGTGTTGGCGTCGTTCCGCTTGCGCTTGGGATTTGGCGGCGGGACGTCGATGAACCTCTCGATCGATGCCACCCATTTCGAATACTTTTCCAAGCCCGCCGGCGTCGCGATCACGCCGACGTCCATGCGCGCAGGATTCTGGTTCGACGCCACCGGTCCGAACAGAAACAGACCGTCCTTCGGGTGATCGGCGGTCTGGTCGTGACCGAAGGCGAGCCTCGGTTCGTCGATGTGGATGGCGCGCCATGATCCGGTCATTCGTCCGCCCCGCCATCCTCGTCTTCGGCGATATCGTCCTCGTCCGGCTCATCCGGTTCGGTGTCGCTATCGAGGACGCCGAGATCGAGCGGCATGCGCATCGCACCGAGCAGTTTCAGACCGTCGCCGGCGACGGCCCAGCTTCGGTGCTCGCCGAGGTCGATCCGGACCGCGTCGGCCCCGTCGCCGAAGAACTGGTAGAATGCCTGAAACAGGGGCCGCCATACGTGATTGAACCAGCTCTTGCAGAAGCGCCGGCGAAGCTTGGTCATTTCGTCGGCGTCCTTGAGCGGCTCCCTGCCGTCCCGCGAGAACACGACGAACGGGCGCAGGCGGACGGACGGCGCGTCGTCGAGCCTGATCACGGAGCGCATCGCGAGATGCCAATGAGCGTTGAGCACCTTGCTGAAACCGACCACCTGCTTGTAGGTCTGGCGGCCCTTGGCGTTGGTGTAGATCACGCGGTCGTCCGGAAGCAGATCCTTGGGGAAGAACATGACCGTGCCGGCCGAGGCTTCGTGCCGAAGCAGACCGCGGGCGGCCAAATGCGCTTCGAAGGACTCCCGCAGCATCCGGACGGCTGCGTTGTTGGCATCCCGCCGATGGGGACCGATTGGGTCCGTAAGAGACCCCCGCAGAAAGTCGGAAAACGGGACGCTGGCGCGCAGCGCCAAGGTGAACTCCGCCGGCAGATGCCCCTGAAGTTCGTGAGCAGCCGCAAAGCTCACCAGGAGACGGTTGTGCCAGGCGACCGGGTGCGGAACGCTCTTGACGGCCTCCTCGAACTTCCTGTTCTCGCCGTCGTATTCGTAGAACGAGATCTCCTCCGGAAGCCGCGCGATCGGCAGGATGCTGGTAAGCAGCGATTCTTCGCCGCGCTCGACGACCACGTCCGAGCGGACCGACGCCTGCCTCCAGCGATCGAACTCGGCGGTCAGATCGGTGACGACGCGAGGGACGCAAGCCTTCGTCAGGGTGTCCACCAGGTCCGCGAGCTTGGCTCCCCACCCGCTGGTGAAGTCGATGGTGTTGAGCTGATGTATCTGGATCGGCAGATCGCCGAACCCGACGTCGTCGATCCTCACCGGGATAATGAACTCGGGATCCTTCAGTACCTTCCTAACGGTGTCGGCCACGGAAATCTCGTTCCGGACTCCGCTGCGGTCGGGATGGCAGCTTGCCTTGGAGACCACGAAAACGACCTTGAGGGCCTTCTTCCGGATCGCGTCCTCGATACTGATCCAGAACGGGGTGCCGCCCGCCAGATCGAAGATGTCGGCCCAGACCTTGTAGCCGAGTCCCGTCAGCCTCGTTCCCAGCCAACGGACGAACTCGTTGTCGTCGGGCGTCGCATGACTGATGAAGATGACGTCGCGCTCCGACATGTCGTGTCCATCATGCCTTTCGGACGCGCGCGGGCTTGCGGCGCTGAAGAAGTTCGCGTGCCGCTTGCTCGAGTAACTCGGAGGCCGTCTTGTCCTCCTCCGCCGCCGCCACCTTGATGGCCTTGATTACATCGGCATCCATGACGGCCAGGAATTGTCGCCGGTTCTCGGCACCAGGGGGCGGCTTGCGGCCCGGCTTCTTCCTATCGATCTTTTCTTCGCTGGCTTTCGCCATCCGCGCCCTCGATCTGCGTCCCGCAGCGGCTTGTGGCCGACTCGCTTCTACAAGCCAAGGTACACGGCATGCCCGCAACCCACCAGATATCCTCGATAACCATGAATGATATATATAAATCATAGATATCGATTGACAGCGCGGAATGCGCTGTGCTTCGTTGCCGCCTTGGAACAAATCAAGAACATCGTTCGAGCGTCATGCACGGTACCGAGTTTGAGCCCAGTCACTATCCCCGCCCCGCCCGACGGCCCGTGTGTGCGTGGATCTTCTCCGATGTTCACCTCGAAACCGCGCCCGGTTGGGATCTGCCCCAGCGGGCCGCGCGGCCCCGCTGCGACCTGGTCATCGTCGCCGGTGATCTCACGCGCCCGATGTTCCGCGGCGTGCGCTGGCTGCAAACGCGCCTCTCAGAGGTCCCCGTGCTCTACATCGCCGGCAATCACGAATTCTGGAAAGGCGATCTGGACCGCGCCCTCGAGAAGGCGAACGAGGCAGCGGCAGGCTCGAACGTCCACGTGATGTCGACGGGCGATCGCTTTCATATCGGCGACGTGACGTTCATCGGCGACACGACCTGGACCGACTTCTCGTTGTTCGGCGACCGGCGCCGTGCCATGGCCGTCGCCGCCGCGCACATGAACGACTACCGGCGCATCCGGACGGCCGGCTACCGTAAGCCGTTGCGGCCCGAGCACACGCTCTTTCGGCACCTGGCGGCCCGCAAGTTCTTCGAGACCGAGATGCGTCGGCCCCGCCCGGGGCCGCTGGCCGTGGTGTCGCATCATTGCGTCCATCCCGGCCCTTACGCCCGTCGCCTGCCGGGGTCCGTGCCGCAGTCCGACGAGACGGTGCTCGCGGCCTCGTATTATTCGGAAATGAGCGATTTGATGTGGCCGCAGGCCGGCGACGACACGCGCGGGCCGCTGCGGCCGCCGGAACTCTGGGTCCATGGCCACCTCCACACTACCGCAGACGCGACGATCGGATTCACGCGGGTGGTGACCAATTGCCGGGGCTACGGGCCCGGTGGCGACAATCCCGGTTTCGACCCCTTCTTCACGGTGGAGATCTGAGACCGGGCCATCGGACGTCTGCCTTTCCCTTCGTACGGAGTTCTCGTCATGTTTCGTGCCGCCCTCGCCGCTCCCGCGAGCTTCGCCTCCGTCAAGTGCCGCGCGGCGATTCCCGGCGCCGAAGGATTGGTCAAGGACGCCCTCGTTCAGGCGAGCCTGGACCCGTGCGTCCGCGCCATCGACTACCGCGCGACGGCCGCTCTTTCGCCGACTACCGTGGTCCCGGTCGAGGCCATCGTGCTCGAGAGGGATGACGGCCGCTTCCATCTCGACATCGTCGCTGCGCGGCCTCTGCGCACCATCGAGGACGAAGGCCTGTTCCTGATCGCGCTGGAGCAACTGGGCCTGTCGTCGCTAGTCCTCTCCTCCGCACAGATCATGCAGCAGCCCCGCTTCTCGAGTTCGCGCGCTGTGTGGCGCTGCCGCAACCATCCGGTCCCGTTCTCGTTCCGGTGCCGCGTGCTGCAGCACCTCGACGAGGTCGGTCCCACCAGGCTGGGACGGCTGCTGAAGAAGCTCGGCGCCGAGCCCGACGGCGGGGCCGCGATATTCGCCCTGGCTTGCGCAAACCAGATCTGTCTCGATCTCTCCGACCAGGCGCTCGGTCCGGACACGCAGGTGGTAGCGCGCCGATGACCAACTCGTTTCGCCACACCACCGCGACATATACGGGGCCGGTCGCTGCGGACGATCAGCCGGATGTCGATCTGCCCGACAGCGAGGAGGCGTCGCTCGAGGCCCCGCCAGTTTCGGGACCGCCTCTCCCGCCGGCGGAAACCGCCCTCCTGCGGGCAGCGTTCGAAAACGCGATCACGAAGCCGCAACGCGCCCGGATCGCAGCCAGCGACCGCCTGGCGGTGGTCGTCCTGGTGCCGGACCCGGGCTGGGTGCGGGCCACGGAACGGTTCTTCATGGCCGAGTTCGGCAACGGTTGGTCTGCATTCGCCCGTGACGGCTCGCAGAAGCTTCGAGACAAATCCATCGTCGGCAACGACGAGGTCACCGCCGTCCTTACCCGTGGGCATTGCGCGGTCGGCATCGCGGCTTCGATCGAGATACTCCCGGCGGCCCTGACGACCGTCGCCGACGTAACGGTCCGGATCCCGCCCCCCACCAGCCCCGTCCTGCGACGCGCTCTGCGTCTGTTCTGTGGCTGCCCCGCACGGCTCGTCCTCCCGGACGATCTCTGCGCAGGTCTGGACTTCCACGCGATCGCCAGTTGCTTCCGCCGCGGTTCGACCGCAACCGAAGTGGCCGGCCGCCTGAGGTCTGCTTCCAGCCGGCGGACGGTCGACGCCGGAGAACGGCTTCCGGATCTCGAATCCGCGATCGAGTACGGCCCTCTTCGCACCTGGGGGCTCGAGCTCTCCCGCGACCTAAAGTTGTATAGACAAGGTCTGCTACCTTGGCAGGCACTGAGCCGCGGAATATGCGTGCACGGCGAAAGCGGGGTCGGGAAAACGGTCGGGATCCGGGCCGTCGCACTGGCCTGCCGCGTTCCGCTGATAGCGACGTCGATCGGCCAACTTTTTGCGCAATCCTCCGGCGATTTGGGGGGTGTCGTCTCGGCGTGGCGATCCACGCTGGCCTCCGCGGCGGCGGCCGGAGGGCCCTCGATCCTGCTACTCGATGAGGTCGACGGGCTGCCAAATCGCTCCAATCTTTCAGGTAGAAATTCTGACTTTTGGCAACCTGTAGTTGCAGATTTCCTCACCACCCTCGACGGGGCGATGGCGAACGCCAGGGACGGAATCGTGGTCGCCGCCACGACTAACCACATCGGTCATGTCGACCCCGCTTTGCTTCGTCCCGGACGATTGGAGCGCGTCATCGAACTCGGGCGGCCCGACCTTGCCGGCATCATCAACATCCTCGGTTATCACGTCGCCGGCGATCTCACCGTAGGCGAAATCGAGCGGGCCGCGCATCTGCTCGAGGGCACCACTCCCGCCGAAGTGATGCGCGCGGTCCGCGACGCGCGCCGGCTTGCCCGCACGGCCGAAAGGTCGCTGCGCCTCGGCGACCTCGAGACCGTGCTGGCGCCGCAGGTGGAGATTCCTCTCAGCCGCCTTTTCCGGATCGCCGTCCATGAGTGCGGGCACGCCGTGGCCGCCCTGGCCATCGGCTGGGGCACGGTACGCGGCATCGTCATCGCCGACCAGGGCGGCGCCCTTGGGCGGACGGTGATCCAACCCCCGACCGACGATCTCCCCACCCGCACTTCCGTGGAAGCCCGCGCCACGATGCTGCTGGCCGGCCGGCAGGCCGAGCGCATCTACCTCAACGAGCCGGGTATGGGTTCAGGAGGGGACGACCTGTCCGACATGGCCCTGGTGAGCCGGCTGATCGGTGGTCTGCACGTCTGCGGCCTCGGTCGTTCTCGCACCTACCTGGCGCCGTTCTCGGAAACGCTCGCGGTCCTGCGGACCGACAGGCATCTGCGACGGGTCGTCGAACGCGACATCCGGCGTCTCGAACGTCGCGCCCTCTCGATCGTCCGCGCCAACCGCGCGGCTCTGCTCGCCATGGCCGAGCGGCTGATGGAAAGCCGCCACCTCAGCGGTGCCGAAGCGCGCGAGATCTTCGAGGCCTTCGGCACGCCGGCCGAACACATCGATTCCTACAACCTTCAGACCGGGAGGACGAAGCATGCTCGCAGTTACCATTGAAATCGTTCCGGACGGCGACGAAACGCGCCGCCGCCCGGTGGCGGCGATGCGCATCGAGCAGGTGTCGACCACGCATTCGCTCTGCGAGTACGCGGTCGACACGATCGAGGACGGCGACGGCTTGATCGCGACCGCGGCCAGCTTCTCGTCCTGCGTCGTCGAGCACCTGCGGACGGAAGGCGACGTCTGGAAGGTCCTCGGGAACGCCTGCCGGGCGATCGCCGCAGCCGGAACGGACGGTCCGCCGGGCTTCGCCGAACATCTGTACGATTAACGAATCCTTGAAAAGATCAAACCAGATTCCAAGGATTCGTTTGTTATCAGGTACTTAGACCATGACCCCGATCGACTCCCGGTAATTTTCGGGCTAAGTTGCGGGGAGCGAAACCCGAAAAGAGAAAGGAGAAGACCGCCCACGAAAAAGAGCAGCCCCGTTTGCGCGGAGCTGCTCTTCCGATGGAACCGAAGGAACCCTGAGGCGCCTGCGAAACCACCCCACCCGGAGTCTATGCCTTGCGGGCTCCGGAAAGCAAGCGCCCAAGGCCGCCTTCGGCCGGTTCCATCGACATGGCAACGGCTGCCCGACGGCGGGAGCTTCCCGGCGATCGGACCGTCGTGCCTCGCCGGGCCGTCGACATGCATGGACAATTCGCGTCTCAAGGGAGCCAAAGCGTTCCCGCTCCCGCTCCATCACACCTCCACCGTCAAGGAGTTCGACGATTTGCACGCGAGCTTCACCGCGCGCGTGCTCGTGCTGCGCCGCCCCGACGGCACGGCCGAGATCTACCTGCCGTTCGTTCAGTATCAGCGGGAGTTCAGGTTGCGCTCGCGGTCGTGGCAGGACCATGCCGCCCGCGGACTCGGCCTGTTCTGGGACTTCTGCGTGGCGCACGGGGACACCGGTTGGGCACCCACCGTTCTGTTGCGCGAATTCGCCTACGCGCTGCTCGAGGGAACTCTCGACGCGAAGCACCCAGCGTCACGATCCCTGATGTGGCCTGCGGTGGGACGGGTCCGGGCGGAGGGCCTGGTCCGCCACGTCGAGGACTTCGCCGAATGGTGCTCGTCGAAGGATGACTCGACGTCTCCCGTCGCACCCACGACGACGCCGCTCGTTCCGGGCACGGGCGAGCACGCGACGCGGCTCCTCGTCTGGTCCCGGCTCCGCCGCATCTCGATGCTCCAGCACATCAAGAGGGTGCCGGTCAGCTGGAAGAAGAGCCACGTCGAGTTCGGCCGCAACGACAAGGGCAGGGAGATGCGCCCGGCGAAGCACTTCCCGCCGGCGTTCGCGGAACGGCTGCTCTGGGAGGGCCACAGGCGCCCCCGCGCCGTCGCCGGCCAGAACGTCTTCCTGGAATACTGCGCCCGCGACATCATGATCGCGCTGCTCGACGGTTGGGGCGGCTTGCGGCGCTCGGAAGGACTCCACCTGTGGGAGAGCGATGTGATCGAACACCCGGGGCAGCCCGATCACGCCTTCGTCGTGCTCAATCATCCGGAGCAGGCCTCGGTCCAGTGGATCGATCCCGTCTCGGGCTCGCGCCGCCGCGGCACGCGGCAGCACATGCTCGCCGAAACGTACGGCCTGCGTCCGCGCAACCTGGTCACTCGCGGACACTACCACGTGGGATGGAAGGGCATGGCGCTGAACGACGATCTTCAGGCCTGCATCTTCTGGATCGACCCGACCGCGGGCGCGCTCTTCTGGACCCTGTACCAGGGCTACTGCCGCTTCGTGCGGCCGTCCATCATGGCCGAACGCTTCAGGCTCGGCGGCCGGGACCATCCTTTCCTGTTCGTGTCCGAAGAGGTCAATCCGGTCACCGGACTGCCGGGCGAGCCGTATTCGGAAAGGGCCTACGAACGCAACCACGAAGCCGCCGTCCTGAGACTGGGGCTGGAGCATTCGAAGAGGGCCGGCACCACCACGCACGGCCTGCGACACCTCTACGGCCATACGATGCGGAAGCTCGGAGTGCACCCGCACGTGATCCGGCAGGGTCTGCACCACATCAACTTGCTTTCGCAGGTCATCTACACCGCTCCCTTGCCCGAGGACGTCGACGCCGCCCTGCGCCACGCCCAGCAAATGGCCGCGACCAAGCGGGTCGCGATAGCGCCGTTGGCGGAGGACACCACGCAGGAACTGATCCGGCTTCGCCTTTCGCTCTCCCACGGAGGCTCGCATGAGTGATTTCAGCTTCATCGCGGACGCGACCATCGACGACGCCTGGTTCAATCGGTCGCTGTCGCGCTTCGCCATCGTCCCGGACGTTCAGGACCCGGAGGCGGCCGCGGCATTGGTCGACGAACTCGTTCAGGCGTACCGAACGGCTTCCGAGAGAGGCGACGGCGAGACGCTGACCGAAGTTCTCGAAGAACTGTTCGAATTGCACCTGCAGCAGGTCGTTCTATTTCCCCTCGGCGTGCAGTTCGAACAGTCCGTCCTGGGAAAGGTGAACAGCAACCGGTTCAGGCAGGTGCTTCTCGAAGCGGATCCCCAACTGATCCGCGTCCGGCAGGACATCATCGAGTCCGAACCGTTCCAGAAGGCCAAATTCCTGCCGAGCCTCGTCGGGGACCGGAGCCACGAACTCTGGCGCGTGTTCGTGACCCTGAAGCTCGCCACGATCGGAGTTACCGACATCGCGGAGATCAGCCAGGAGAGGATGTTCGCGCTGGTCGACGTCAGCCGCGTCGACGGCGCCTGGGCGGACTGGACCGGGGAGTCGCAGAGGCGCACGTTGACGCGCTTCACGCGGTACATGGCCTCCCTGCTGGACGACGCGATGTACGGCGTCAGCTTCCTCAACCCGCCGCGCCGGACCAAGGTGGGGCCCCGGCTGCCTTCCGTGCTGTTGACCCATCCGCATCTCGCGTGGCTCGACCGGGCTTTCGAGCAGTTCCTGGAAGAATGCCTGACCAAGACCAAAAGTCACGGCCGCCCGGCGCTGAAGCTGCTGACCACCTTTCTCGCCACGCGCCCCGTCGATAGGACGTCGGCGGATCACGTGTTCTCGAAAGCCGGGCTCAACGAGCTGCTCGCCTATGCGCCGACTTGGAGCACGCCGCGGAGCCGCAACACGGCAGTGGCCAAATTGATGGAATTCGCCGAGTGGTACTGCCACGACTTCGCGACGAGGCAGGGCGAAGGCCAAGTCGAACTCGGCTGGACGCGCTATCAGGCGGACCTATTCCGCAGCGCTCTTCAACTACCGCCGACCAGAGCGGAGGTGGCGGCGCGCCCGATGCCGACGCACTACGTCCGTATCCTGAAGTCCATCATCGCGGACGACGATTTCGCATGGCCGAAATCCGTCACGAACAAATTCACCAAAAAACCCGAGCATTGGTTCGCCTGGACGGACCCCGAGACCGGCAAGATCGAGCACGTCTTCTGCGAGGTGCTTCCGCGCCTCCTTCTGCTGCTGTGTTGCCTGCCGTTGCGGAGCGTTCAGGCGCGGCGCCTGGACAGCGGCGAAGGCGACGAAAGGGTGTACGACGCTGCGTCGCAGACTTGGCGCGACGCCGAGGGACCGCATGCGGGTCACTGGACCGCGACGGGAGCGAAGAACGGGCTCCGAGGAGTCTTCCGCGAGATCGCGACCGACATCGGCACCATCGCGGGCTTTTGGATCAACAGCAACAAGACGCAGGACCAGGCCAGCCTTTTCGACGAGACGAGCGGCTACGAGATCCCGTGGCAGAACGACGAAGTCCTGGAGAATCTCGCGGCCATGCGGAAATGGCAGGAGAAGTACAATCCCGTGGCCTGTCCTCTGTCGTACGGCGATCTGTCGCCCCACGTGTTCAAGGAGGAGCCCAGCCGGGTGGTGCGGGCGATGCTGCCCGACATCTTCTACCTGTTCCGTTACCCCAAGACGATCGGAGTCCGCCGCGGGCGCGAGATGCCGCCCAGCTACGCCACGCTGCGCCAGTTCTTCCTGGACGCGCTGGACGAACTCGAAAGGCGCCTTCGCGCGGAAGACCCGCATTCGGCCGTGCGGATCATCACCGAGCGCGACGACAGCGAACGGCCGAGCGCGGCGATCTTCACGCTTCACGGCTTGAGGTCGTCCACCCTCACGGCGCTGCATCTGGCCGGCGTCCCGATCGGAATCCTGAGCAAGCTGGTGGCCGGTCATGCCACCATCCTCATGACGCTTCGATACACCAAGATGGATCCCGCGCACGTCAACGAGATACTCAACGGCGCGCGAACCAAGGTCCTGCTGGAGGCCAGGGAGCAGTTCGCCAACTTCCTGAAGAGCGCCAGCATGACCGAGGCGATGCGCATGACCGCCCGCCTCACGGACGACGGCCTGGGCCAGGCGAAAGGCATGTTCGACGAGCCCGGGGCATGGAGCCGGATGGACATCGGCATCTGTCCCAACGGCGCCACGCTGTGCCACGTCGGCAGAGAGGTACTCAAGGACAAGGCGGCGGCGAACGACCGCCGCATCTACGGCCGTTTGCCCGGCGGGCCCCGCAATTGCGTGCGATGCAGATTCCTCGTCACGGGGCTGCCGTTCCTGATCCCGCTCTGGGTCCATGCCATGGCCGTCCTGGCCAAGGCCGACAGCCTGTCGAAGGAGATCGACGGCATCCAAGCCGAGGCCGACGAGCTCAAAGCCGAGAGGCTGTCGCTCGACCGGGATGCGCCGAGGTCCCTGATCGATCGCATCGCGATCCTCAACGAGCTCTTCAATTCCCGCACCGACGCACGCTATGAAGCGCTGGCGGACCTGCATTCGACCGCTTTTCTGATCGAGAAGGTGCGCGCCATCGCACGCGATGGGGACGCGAACGACACCGCGTTGCTCCCGATGCTGCTGGGGGCGGACGGCCTTCCAGAGATCGCGGCCCGCCCATCCACGCGGTTCGAACTGATCGATGCCGTCGTTCAGGCCTCCCGCTGGTTCCCATCGGTCGCCTCCCGCGAATTCGAGGCGGAGCGCGACGAATTCCTCAACAGGGTGCTGCACAGCAACGGCTACGTTCCCATCACGCTTTCCGCGCTGAGTCCCTCGGAGCGCCGCAGGGCCGCCGATGCTCTCGCCGAAATGCTGCTCGTCGAAGTCGGCGCGAACGAAGCGCAGAACCTCATCGAGGGCCGCAAGACCCTCACCGATCTGGGGCTACAGGAGAAGCTGGAACGCGCGGCCGCAGCCGCCATCGGACGGCCCATACAGCGTCTGGCACCCGCCGCCGCGACGACGCGGATCATCGAGGGACGGAGGGGCAGGGGATGACAGCCTCGATCCTGAACGAATTGGCCGACACGCTCGGAGCCTATCTGAACGAACGGATCCGGGCTTGGCTGTGCCAGCCCGAGTCCGCCCGCCTGCCGACGCTGCCGGCGACAAGCGACGGCAAGGTCAACGTGCTCGCCCTCGCCGAGGCGTCCGGCATCGGCGCCGCGCGCGTGCAGCATCTGTTCAAACGACCGGAGCTCAGGTCAACGGTCAACGCCGTCGCCATCGAGCAGGGGCTCAAGCCCATCGGAGCCCGGTTGACCGTCGAGGATATGGAGAAGGAAGTCGCCGCCCGCATGCGGCGGACCGAGGCCCGCTCCAACGATCTCGAGAAGCTCGCGGCCGAACAGGCCTCCGTCATAGAACGACAGCGTCGCGAGATCGGAGCCTTGCGCGAGCAGCTCCGCATGTTCGCGGAGACGGGTCAGGTCGTCCGGACCGCGGAGTTGAAGTCTTGAGGGTGACCGTCGAGCGCATCGTCAGCGAACGTCCCTACGGCATGATCTTCGCGGGAAAGATCGTGGAGCCGGGAATTGCGGTCGAGCCGGTCAGCGTGCTGGCTAACTTCGACCGGCTTCTCGGCCTGCCGGCTCCCGGCGACACATGGGAGATCGTAGGCACCATCGCCAGTACGTCGTACGGCAGGCAGCTAACGGCAGCTTCCGGCCATCGAGTGATGCCGTCGGGCAGGATGATCTCGCGGTTCGTCGCCGAACACGTGCCCGGCATCGGCACCGAACGCGCAGACCGGCTGTGGCGGGCATTCGGAGCCAATCTGGCGGAGATCCTCTGCGACGAGGGTGCGATCGACGATATCTCGGCGGTCCTCGCACCGGAACGCCCCCTGCTCGCGAAGCGGCTCGCGGTCATGGCGGTCTCCGCCTGGCGGGCCGCCGCGGGCGAGGCTTCCCTCGTCGAATGGCTCGCGCGCCAGGGCGTGGACGATGTCGCGGTCGCGCGGCGCCTGCACCGCGTACTCGGCGACGGCGCTGTCGAGCGGCTCGCCTCGAATCCCTACACGATGGTGCCTCTGCTGTCGTGGCACCGGCTCGACCCGATCGGCCGACGGTTGCTTCGGGAGGACGGCGCGAATCCGGCCAAGGACGTAAGGCGGATCACGGGGGCCGCGGACGAGGTCGTCAAGCGGATGCTCCGTCGCGGCGACACGGCGACCCCGGTCTCCGCGTTCGGGGCAGAGATGCGGACGCTGCTCGGCGGCGCCGCGGACGAGGCGCAGTGGCTACGCATGGCATCGCTGAACGGGGCCGTGCTGCTTGCAGGCGACCTGGTCCGGGCGCCTGGTGCAGCCGGCCTCGAGGATGATCTCGTCGCCAAGCTTCACGCCCTCATCGAAGCCGGCGCACCGCCGCCGCCGATGTCCGCGAGCGGCTGGTCCGACGTCATCTCGCAGGTCGAAGATTTCAGTCGTCCCCTCTCGCCCGACCAGAGAGCCGCCGTGGCCGCCATCCTCTCGCGCCCCGTAGCCTGTCTGGCCGGCGGCGCCGGCACCGGCAAGACCGCCACGTGCAAGGTGGTGTGCGACCTGACCGTCCGAAGGGGCGGCGAGGTCGTGTTGTGCGCGCTCGCGGGCAAGGCCGCCCTGCGATTGTCTCGTTCCACCGGCCGGCTGGCGCGGACCCTCGCCCGGACGCTCGCAGAGTTGTCCGAACGCGACGAATTGGAGGGAGACCTCGACGGCGCCGACCCGGAAGATCCCGACACGGCTAAGCAACGCGCCAAGCTGGAAGGTCTCTGCCGACTGACACCGCGCACCCTGCTCGTCCTCGACGAGTCCTCGATGATCGACGTCCCGATCATGCATGCCGTCACCAGGCGACTACCGCCCGGCGGACGGGTTCTGATGGTCGGCGACGAGGCCCAGCTCCCGCCGGTCGGATTCGGACTCGCCTACCACAGGTTCGTTTCGGACCGGTCGATCACCCAGAGGCTCCATCGCATCCATCGCCAGGCGGCGGAGACCGGCATCCCCGTCGCCGCGCAGCTGATCCGGGAGGGCCGTACGCCCACGTTGGCGGCGTATCACGGCAGAACGGACGGAATCTTCATGTTCGATGCGCCCGGCCGCGAGATCGCCGCCGCGATCGACGGGCTGTGCGCGGAGTTCGGCGACGAAGGCCTGGTAGTCACATCCACCCTCGGAGGCCCCGCCGGGGTGCGCCAAGTCAACGAACGACGTCATGCCGTCGCCGCAGGTACGGATGCGGTTGTCACGCGGGGATTCTTCGGCCTGCGGTTCGGGGTCGGCGAGCCCGTGATCTACGGCCGGAACGACTACAAGCTCGGACTATTCAACGGCCTGTTCGGCCGCGTCACGGCGACGGCTCCGGACGAACGGACCGTCGACGTCCTGTTCGACGGGGACAAGGAGCCGAAGAGACTAGGCGTCGAGCAGCTCGTGGATCTCGATCACGCCTACGCAGTGACCTGCCACAAGTGCCAGGGATCGAGCGCGCCGCGAGTAATCGTGCCGATCTATCCGAACCGTCTGCTCGATCGCTCCTGGATCTACACGGCCGTGACCCGTGGAGAACGCCAGGTCGTTCTCGTCGGCGACCCGACGGTGCTCGAGGAGGCCGTGGCCCGTCTCGCGGCGGCCGACCTCCGGAGGAGTGGACTGAGATGGCCGGCCTGACGGGGAAAGCGGATGCGCCCGCTGCATCTGTTTCGATTGATCCCCGGAGCCGCCGTCGCGCGGCCCGTCCGGCGCCGGCGCGCGCAGCGCGCAAGGGCAGAAGCGAAGCGTCCCTTGCGCGAGAGCACGACGGACGCCAGGGTCGGAGCGTGACGGCGCCCGGAGGAGAGATTGATCCCTGGAAAGTCCCGAGCCGACTTTCCTTCCCCGATGCATGGAGCCTTGCATGACGAACATCGCCGTCGAAAAGCTGGCCGAAGACGCCGATCGGCATTTCGAATCCTTACTCGTCAAGGCAACGACCGAGTCGATGCGCGCGAGACTGCGCATCTTCCATCTCGTCTGCCGCAGGCTCGTGTGCAAGGCGAAAGTCGATCTGAGCATTCCCCTGGTACTGAGGCACTACAAAGCGGAAGCGACGAATGCGCAGCACCGCCTGGAGGAGCAGACCATCCGCAACAAACGTCCCGCCGGAAATCCGTACCAATCCCTGTATAGAAGGTGGAACGAGGTTGCGGTGGCCATCAAGGCTCTCGAGGCTCCGAACCGGCCGCTCGTCGACGTCGGCCACGTGCGAGAGGGGGATCTCGGGATGATCGAAAATCCGATCCTGCGCGCGCGGATGAATTTCATCGTTGCGGAGAACCGCAGTCTGAAGAGTCAGCTCGACACTCTGAAGCAGATCGAGAAGCAGACTCCTCTGCGCATCGAAGGCGCAGTTCTCGCGGCGGGAGGCGCCGATCTCGTCCTCTCGGAGGGGGAGATCGAAGCGCTCCGCGAATTCGTGGATCCACGACGGATGACCGCGAAACAGATGGATCGGACGAAGCACGACGGGGTCAAGCTGCGCGACGGACGCGTCGTCGCCGACCCGGGCTTCGTCAGCGCACTCGAGAAGATCGTCAAGAGCTACGAACGGCCCTGACCGCCATGAATGGCGCTCCGTAAGGGAATCGAACCCTTCTTTGAGCCTTGAGAGGGCCCTGTCCTAACCGATAGACGAACGGAGCTTCGGTTATTCAGCAAACCAACCGAAGTAGGCTGGTCACACTCCAGTTTGGTAGGTCTACCAGTGCTAAGCCCTTGAACTTACACACATGGTAGGTCGAGTGGGGTATATACGCCTTCTAACCGCTAGACGAAGGGAGCGTGAGGGAGAGGACATAGCCTCGAATTTTGCCGGCGGCAAGCGGGGATCGCGGGGTTTTGGAACTCTGCTTGGCGTCGTCCCGGCGGAATCCGAACCCATTAGCTCGAATGCGGATGGTTAAGCAGATCGGAGCGACGATCTCGTTCATGCAAGCGGATTCGGTGGCTATGGGTCCTGGCCTTCGCCAGGACGACGATGGCGGCGAGTTCCGGGGCCGGACTCACGGCTCATTGGCAAATTTCAGCTTTCCGGCCGGCCGCAAGGTATGGGCGTCGAAGGTACGGATCTCGGTGACGCCGCCGATGTCGAGCGTGATCACGAGGCGGTCGCCGGCGACGGCGCTCGAGACGATTTTGGCGCCCTTGGGCAGGGTGGCAATGACCTCGCCGGCCGGCTCGGGCGCCCTTCCCTCCGACTTGAAAAGGCGGTAGCCCACCGCAATCAGCACGGCGCAGATTGCCAGCGCCGTGGTCAACCCCGCGATCAGCATCATCCGCCGCACCCGCGCGAACAGCGCGGCCTGCTCGGGGCTCGGTTCGGGAACAACGGTATCAGACGTCGTCATGGAAAATTCTGGCTCTGCGCAAAGGTTGGAGGTTGTCGTCGAAGGCTCCGAGGGCTCGACCCGGCTCGACCGCGTGCTGGCGGTGCACCTTGCCGAGCTGTCGCGATCGAGGCTGAAAGCCCTGATTCTGGCGGGCGCGGTGAGCCTCAGGGACGCCGCGATCCGGGACCCCGCTTATCACGTCGCCTCCGGTGATACGATCACAATCGACGTGCCGGAAGCGGCCCCGCCGGAGCCGAAAGGCGAGGATATCGCCCTCGATATCGTGTTCGAGGACGACGACATCGTCGTCCTCAACAAGCCGAAAGGGCTGGTGGTGCATCCCGCGGCCGGCCACGAGACCGGCACGCTGGTGAACGCGCTGATCGCCCATTGCGGCTCATCGCTGTCGGGCATCGGTGGCGTCCGCCGGCCCGGCATCGTGCACCGGCTGGACAAGGACACCACCGGGCTGATGGTGGTCGCCAAGAACGACCTCGCGCATGCCTCGCTCACCGCGCAATTCGCCGATCACGGCCGCACCGGGCCGATGCGGCGCGGCTACATGGCCTTCGCCTGGGGGCTGCCGGGGCGCCATTGCGGCACCGTGGACGCGCCGATCGACCGCCACCCGCATGCGCGCGAGAAGATGGCGGTACGCCAGGGCGGCCGCGAGGCCGTGACGCATTGGGAGCTTCTGGAGAGTTTTAACGGGCGCGACGGCAAGCCGATCGCGACGCTGCTCGCCTGCGAACTCGAGACCGGGCGCACCCACCAGATACGCGTCCACCTCGCCCATATCGGCCACCCCCTGATGGGCGATGCCGTCTACGGCCCGCATTTCAAGACCAAGGCGAACCAGCTCGGCCCCGAGTCGCAGGCCGTCCTGGCCGCGCTGGGGCGGCAGGCCCTGCATGCTTACCTGCTGGTATTGGAGCACCCGAGGACTGGAGAATTACTCCACTGGGAAGCGCCTCTGCCGGAGGATTTGCTTCTCCTCCAGGGGGCCCTGAAAGCGGCGCTATGACGCAGGCCGCTTCAGAAATGCTTTACATTACAAAAAGTTATAGCTGCCACACGGGGACGTGACGTCAGCAATCCTTCCCTTTTTGCCTCCCGATGGAGTATATTGCGCTTGCGTTGAAGACCAACGCGGAACATCGCAGCACCGATCGGCTTTAACCAAGCGGTCGTCTGCCTGGCCCGCCGCTATCGGGGGCCTGAACCTGTTTGGAGGGCGCACTATGGCCCGTACAGCTACCCTGCCGGTCCTTAATGGCGAATCCGGCCTTTCCCGTTACCTCGGCGAGATCCGCAAGTTTCCGATGCTGGAACCCCAGCAGGAATACATGCTCGCCAAGCGTTGGCGCGAGCACGATGATCGTGACGCCGCGCACCAACTCGTCACCAGCCATCTCCGTCTCGTGGCCAAGATCGCCATGGGCTATCGCGGCTACGGCCTGCCGATCTCCGAGGTCGTCTCGGAAGGCAATGTCGGCCTGATGCAGGCGGTGAAGCGGTTCGAGCCCGAGAAGGGCTTCCGTCTCGCCACCTACGCGATGTGGTGGATCAAGGCGTCGATTCAAGAGTACATCCTGCGTTCGTGGTCGCTCGTGAAGATGGGCACCACCGCGAACCAGAAGAAGCTGTTCTTCAACCTGCGCAAGGCGAAGAGCAAGATTTCCGCGCTGGACGAAGGCGATCTCCGCCCCGACCAGGTGGCCATCATTGCCAAGCGTCTCGGCGTCACGGCTCAGGACGTGGTCGACATGAACCGCCGCCTCGGTGGCGACGCGTCGCTCAATGCTCCGATCCGCGACGACGGCGAAGCCGGCGAATGGCAGGACTGGCTGGTCGACAATTCGCCCAACCAGGAAGCCATGCTCGCCGAGCATGAGGAGTATGATCACCGCCGCGACGCCCTGAACGGCGCGATGGGCGTGCTCAACCCGCGCGAACGCCGCATCTTCGAGGCCCGCCGCCTCGCCGATGAGCCGATGACGCTGGAAGACCTTGCCGCCGAGTTCGGCGTGTCGCGCGAGCGCGTCCGCCAGATCGAGGTCCGCGCCTTCGAGAAGGTGCAGTCCGCGGTCAAGGGCACGATCGCAAAGGCCGAACAGGCCGCGCTGGAAGCCGCGCTCTAAGCGCGGGGTTTTTAGCGCCAGAGATTGGCGGATCGACAAGAGACAGAAAGCCGGCGGCAACGCCGGCTTTTTTGTTTGCGTGTGAGGTGCAGCATGTTGTTGGAGACGCGGGCCAGGCGTCTTGAACCCCCACTGCCGGTCGGCCGACCAAAAACATTGGACTGACAGCCTCAAGAGAACGGACACAGACCGTGTCGATCATCCTGCAATCCACCGTCGGCGGCTTCTCCGCCCAGTTCATGCGCAAGCTGCCGCTGGTCGAGCAGGCGATGCGCGAGCACGGGCTCGAGCCGTCGGAGTTCGTGATCTCGAAGGACTATGCCTCGACCGCGACGATCCCGCTGATGGGTCCGTTCTTCTTCAATTACAGCGTCTACTTCGGCGACGAGACATTCACGGTCACCGAGCCGAACGACATGGTGTTCCTGGACTACTTCTTCAAGCGCGTGCTCGCGGCGGATGACCCGCCGGAAGTGCCGCGGCGGCCGGGCTTGATCCGGCGGTTGTTCGGCTGGATGTCGGAGCCGGTGTAGTTGCTTTTCCCCTCTCCCCTTGCGGGAGAGGGTGGCTCGCGAAGCGAGACGGGTGAGGGGTCGCCTCCGCGAGCGCATCTCTCACATCGTCATTCGCGGAGACAACCCCTCATCCGGCGCTTTGCGCCACCTTCTCCCGCAAGGGGAGAAGGGAAGAGCGCACCGCCGGCGCCTCGCTAACTCTACTCCCCCCAAACCCGCGCCAGGGTCGCGAGCCAGCAGCCTTCGCAATAGCGGGCGTCCTTGTAGTCGATCCAGTTGTGCGCATAAACGCGGTCGAGCGGGATCCCGTAGCGCGCGCGCAGGATCTGGACGAGGATCTTCCACGCCGCGACCTGCGCCGCGGTCGGGCCCGTCGTGACGTCGGGATAGTTGCCGGCGAACTCGACGCCGATCGAATTGTGGCGCACCACCTGGCGATAGGTCGGCTTGTTATCGATGTACTTGTTGTCGTTGCGGTTGGCGCCGTCGCCATGGGTCGGCACCAGGTTTTCCGCCACCGCCCAATAGACGGTGCCGTCGGTCTCCACCCACAATGTGACGCCGCGACGCGTGGGATTCTTAGCCTGCTCCTGCGCACCGCCGCGCGCCGAACCTGCCGGTCCCTCGGTCTGGTGCACGATGATGTTGCGCCAGGGTTTTGCGTTGCCGACGTCCCCCCATGGCGCCAGCCACACCATCTTCAGGCCGGGGATGTCAGGCGTGCCGGAGGCGCGCGCGAGCTTTGCGAGTTCGGCGTCGGCCGCGGCGGCAGGTGCGATCAGAACGAGGGCGGCGAGAATGGTCGCGAGCAGGCGAGAGATCATCATGCGGGTCCAGTGCGGACCCGACGTTAGCACGCCCCTACGCGAATTTGCGCAAGGCCTCACCTGGATCGATCGGGTCAGGCATGAGCGGCGGCGCCGGATCGTGGACGGCAAAGTCGTTCTTGCCGTTCTTCTTGGCCGCATAAAGAGCGTGGTCGGCATGTGCGATCAGGCGATCCGGAAACTGGCCGACGCCACGGTCCCACTGCGCCACCCCGATCGAGATCGCGATGGGAATGTCGATGCCGGTGCAGTTGACGGCATCCTGGCGGCAGACCTCGAGCACGCGTCGGGCGATCGCAGCCGCTTCGCGCAAGGTCGACGACGGCAGCACGACGCAGAATTCGTCGCCACCGGTGCGGGCGAGCATGTCGCCGGGCCTCAAGCGCGTCTGCGCCATCAGGGTGAAGTGCTGCAGGCAGGCGTCGCCCGCGGCATGGCCATGGGTGTCGTTGATGGTCTTGAAGCCGTCGAGATCGATCACCAGCAGCGAGAACGGCTCGTTGCTGCGCTCCGAGCGGGCGCATTCTTCACCCAGCCGCTGCAACAGATGGCGCCGGTTGGCGACACCGGTGAGATCGTCAAGCAGCGCGAGGTCGGCAACTTCGTTGCGCAGGCGGTCCATCGCCATCAGCAGGAAGCCGAAATTGAGCGTCATCGACAGGAACAGCAGGCCCAGCACCATGACGGCATGAGACTGCCCTCCGGCGACCGACGAGAAATCGCCGCCGAGCAGATTGCCGATCGCACGGGCCGCGAAGATCGCGATGATCATGATGATCACGATGCCGGAGAGCCGGGCTCCCGGGCTGGCACGGCCTTCCGGCGGCGATAGCAGCAAACGCAGCGACAGCGCCAGCGGCAGCGCCTGGCCGAGCGAGTAGCTGAGCATGCGCAGCTGCATGTGATCGAATACGACCATGAAGAACACGACGCCGCTGAGGCTGAGAATTCCCGTCGCGGCCATGACGCGCCACGACACCGGCCGACCGTAGAAGCGCTGAATGCCCATGGCGGCAAGGCTGCTCGCCGCGATGATGCCGACGGCTCCGAGCAGCAGCGGGACAGGCGAGACGACGAAAAGGCGGATCAAGGCCGCCATCGTGCCGATCGCGCCGACGAAGCACGATGCCATCCAGAACCGCGCGGCCGCGAATTTCGGATAGGAGCGCGTCACGTAGGCCCAGATCAGACCGAGCGCCAGGAAGTTGACGACGAATACGGTCCAGAGTGTCGGCACGTTCAGCATGGCGCGCGCCACAAGCGCAGCATCGCGCCCTCCGTCCCTGCCAGCTGTCCGTTCATGACCCCGTCCCCGTTTTGTTGCGGGGACAATGCGACCGACGCGCTTAACGGAGTCTCACTGCGATCCGCGAAAACATGCCTTTGGTTTTGGATTCATGAACGGCCGGCGCATTGTCGGATCGTTAGGCATGGCCGGCGATGTGGATTCGCGAGCCAAAATCACCCGAAAATGCATCTGAGCTGTGGATAACGCGATGACACGGATGTGACAGCGCGGGGCAGAAGCGCGCGAATCTGCTGAGCTTGTCGTCGAGGATGTTGCGAGGCTGGCCCTCCGCCGAGCATCCCTCGTGTCGCGTTTCACCATTAACCCTGAAGAGGATCCTATGGCTAAGAAAGCGAAGAAGGCGAAGAAGGCGACGAAGAAGAAGGCCAAGAAGGCAGCGAAGAAGAAGTAACGAGGCTTCTTATTCTTTGCCCGGGTGGAGCTCGCTCCGCCCGGGCGTCGGGCAGGAATTGTGAGTTTGAAGACGGCGGGCGCAAGGCCCGCTCTTTTATTGGGCGGTTGCTGGAGGGGCGGAATCTTCCGCAGCGTCATGGCCGGGCTTGTCCCGGCCATCCACGCCCACGCCACGGCACGAAGAACGTGGATGCCCGGGACAAGCCCGGGCATGACGACCGCTCGAGAGGTGGAAAGCGCTACCGCTCCGCGAACGCCAGCTTGGCGCCGAGCGCGGCGAAGCCGGCGGCAAAGCTGCGGCGCAGCCAGGCCATGACACGCGGGCGGGAGATGACGCGCTCCCGCACCGAGGCTGCGCAGAGGCCGTAGACCACGAACACCGCAAACGTCATCGCCATGAAGGCGCCGCTCAATTCCAGCATCCGCGCCAGCACATGGGCTTCGTCCGCGGCGATGAACTGCGGCAGGAAGGCGAGGAAGAAGATCGACAGCTTCGGATTGAGGATGTTGATCAGGAAGCCGGTCACGATCACCCGGCCAGCCGAACGCTCGCGGATCTCGCCGTCGACCGCCAGTGCCCCGGTCTCGCGCAGCGCCTGCCATGACATGTAGAGCAGATAGGCGACGCCGCACCATTTCAGCGCGGCGAAGGCGAGCGCGCTGGTGTGGAGCACGGCGGCGAGCCCCAGCATCGCGGCCGTCATGTGCGGCACGATCCCGAGCGTGCAGCCGAACGCGGCCGCGATGCTCGCGCGCGAGCCACGGGTCAGCGCTGCCGCCAGCGTGTAGAGCACGCCGGTACCGGGCGAGGCGACGACGATCAGCGAGGTGAGCAGGAAGGACAAGGTCATGGACCGACCTTATCACCGCGCCGCGGACCGTGAAAGCCGGCCTGCCAGATCGACCGTCAGGACAGCTGCGCGATCTCGGCCTCGCGGAGCACGTCGAGCGGCGCCCAGGGCTTGGCCCAGAACTTTGCGCCGTTCGGCAAGGGCTGCATCAAGGGGCGGCCGGAGGTGACGACGATGTCGAGCTTCGGGTTGCGGTCCTTGGCGACATGCGCGAGCTCGACGCCGTTCATGCGGCCGGCAAGCTGCACGTCCGTCATCATCAGGCAAAGCGCCCCGGCGCTCTTCTCCAGCACCAGCTCGGCCGCCTCGGCGCTCTCGCACTGAATGACGTCATAGCCGCTTTCTTCGAGAAGAAGGCTGAGCATCTCCCTCTGCATGAGGTCGTCTTCAACGATCAGTGCGGTGGCTCGAAACGGCTTTGCTTGTCCCATCGGCGGCTCCCAATGCTGCCTGTCTTCATGAAGTAACGTACGTTAAGGTGGGAACAGCGATGCGGTTCGGTTCCAATATGAAAAAATGTAAAGCATAGTTCCGCTCGAAGGCTTGACGGGGGATATCATGACATCGATCCGCGGCGCCGCCGCCATCAGCGGAGCGGCAAGCGGCATCGGCCGGGCGCTCGCGAGCGAGCTTGCGCGGCGCGGCTGCGATCTCGCGCTCGCCGATCGCGACGAGTCCGGGCTGAAGACGCTCGCGGCCGAGATCGGAGCCGCGCGCAAGGTCAGCCTGCATCGCGTCGACGTCAGCGAGCCCGACGACATCGCGCAGTTCGCGCGTGAGGCGACCACCACGCATCCCGCGCTCGGCATCGTCGTCAACAATGCCGGCGTGGCGCTGATGGGCTCGTTCGAGGAGATCGACCAGGCACAGATGGACTGGCTGTTCGACATCAATTTCTGGGGCGTGGTGCACGGCACGCGCGCCTTCCTGCCGCATCTGAAGACGATGGGCGAGGCGCACATCGTCAACCTGTCCTCGATCTTCGGCATCATCGCCCCGCCGGGACAGTCGGCCTATGCCGCGGCGAAATTCGCGGTGCGCGGCTTTTCCGAGAGCGTGCGGCACGAGCTTGCCATGGCGGGCAGCCCCGTCAGGCTGTCGGTCGTGCATCCCGGCGGCGTCGCCACCGCCATCGCCCGCAATTCGCGCACCGGGACCGGCGTCACCGATAATGCGCGCCGGTCGCAATCGATCGAGCGGTTCGAGAACGCAGCAAAGACCACGCCGCGAGATGCCGCGCTGCGCATCATCAGGGGCATCGAGAGAAACGAGCCGCGCATCCTGATCGGCAACGACGCCCGCTTCATGGATCTCCTGCAGCGCTTCCGCCCGGCAACGTACTGGGCCCCGTTGCAGCGCAAGCTGGAGAGGATGGCGAAGGGGACGAAGTGAGGGGCGCCGTCGAATTGCACGATGCCAGGCGCCACACCCGCCGCTGTCGTCCTGGCGAAAGCCAGGACCCATAGCCACCGAATTCAGTTTGGCGAAGACTGGCAGTTACTCAGCACGTGACTGCGAGTCGTTGTAACGATTCCCGCCTGGGGTAATGGGTCCTGGCGTTCGCCAGGACGACGGCGGAGAGGCATCACGCCCCTCACTGCCCCGCCAGCCGATCGGCAAAATACCCGATCGTCTTGCGATAGATCACCGCCCTGTTCCATTCGCGCATGGCCTCGAAATTGGCGGTGCCTTCGCCGTAGGGTTGGCCCATCTTGAAGCCGCTGGTGTGGAGCAGGTTCGCGGTCGAGGCGAGCACGTCGGGGACGCTGTGGCGGAGATCGACGTGGCCGTCGCCGTCGAAATCAACGCCATACTTGATGTAGGACGACGGCAGGAACTGAGTCTGGCCGATCTCGCCGGCAAAGGCGCCGATCAGGTCGCGCAGCGGCAGGTCGCCGCGCTGTACGATCTTCAGCGCGGCGAGCAGCTCGCCCTGGAACAGCTCCGTGCGGCGGCAATCATGCGCGAGCGTTGCCAGCGTGCGGATCACCGGCATCTTGCCGATGTCGCCCTTGCCGAAATCGCTCTCCAGCCCCCAGATCGCAACCAGGATATAGCGGGGCACGCCGAACTGCTGCTCGATGCGCGAGAGCAGCGCGGCGTGGCGCTGCAACATCGCACGGCCGCCATTGATGCGGCCGGGGCCGACGCGAGTCGAGACGTACTGCTCAAAGCTCTTGTTGAAGGTGTAGCGCTGGCGCCGGTCGAAGGCGAGCACCGCGCCGTCCTGCTGCACACCGCTGAGCGCCGCGCTGGTCACGCCCGCCGAGACGCCGGCGGCTTGCGCTTCCGAGGCCATGCTGGCGACAAAGCTATTGAAGTCGCCGCCGCAGCGCGCGGCCTGCGCCGATCCACTGGCCAGACAGGCGATGAAGGCGATGGCCAGGGCGTATCGCAGCATATGGGGAAATCCTTTGAACAATGAGCGGGGGGAAGCAGCGCGCGATCATGCCCGGGAACCGGATTCGCGTCAAAGCGGCAAATCCTCGCCAGAACCGATCGCTGCCTGCCTGCGACAAATCAAATGCGCTCGCCCCCTCCCCAACCGATCGAGATGTCCATGACCATGTCGCGCCGGGTGCTCGCCGCCCTCGCCTTGCTCTCCCTCACCGTGATGGCCGCTTCCGCACAGACGCGCGATGTCGCCGGCAGCCGCGACTATCCCGGCATCGGCCGGTTCGCCGGCAGCGTCATCACCGGCTATGTGATGAAGGATTTTGACGCGGCGCGGATGCAGGCGGCTCCCTTCAAGGACGGCCAGCCCGTCGATGCGCGGCGGCTCGAGGGCCGCATTGTCCGCATCGCCTATCGCACCAATCCCGGCCCCTCGATCCCGGAAGTGTCGCGAATTTCGAGACGCAGCTTGCCAAAGCCGGTTTCGAGACCCTGCCCGCCTGCGACACCGATTCCTGCGGGGCCATTTCTTTTACCGAAGCCATCGACACGCTGCCGGTGCCGCAGATGTGGGTCGATGGTTTCAACTATCGTTACTACGCCGGCCGCAAGATCGAGGGCGGGCGCGAGACCTTTGCCAGCGTCCTCGTCAGCCAGAACAATCAGGACATCACCGCGCAGGTCACCGTCGCCGAGCTCGGCGCCATCGCGAACAAGATGGTGGACGCCGCCGCGATGGCGAAGGGACTTGGCGAGACCGGCCACATCGCGCTCTACGGCATCTATTTCGACACCGACAAGGCCGTGCTCAAACCGGAAAGCCGGCCGACGCTGGAGCAGATCGCAAAGCTGCTGACGAGCCAGCCGCAGCTCAACGTCTTCATCGTCGGCCACACCGACAGCCAGGGCGCCTATGAGTACAATCTCGACCTGTCGAAGCGCCGAGCCGAAGCCGTCGCCGCCGAGCTGGTGAAGAGTTTTCGAATTGTGCAAACGAGGCTGCGCACCGCTGGCGTCGGCTTGCTGGCGCCGGTCGGATCCAACACATCGGACGCCGGCCGTGCGTTGAACCGCCGGGTGGAGCTGGTGGCGCCGTGAGAACGGCGCGTGCGATGGTGATGGGACAGCGTGAAGTGCGGAACGGATTAACATATGTTAGTCAGCGCAACTTCTGCACGCATGCGGGAATACGTGCAGGGAAACGCGCTTTCTGACAAGGTGGGTACCGGTCGCTGCATTGCGAGAGCAGGAAATATCCAAGCAATTGCTTTGCAAAACGCGATGTCGCGACCACTGCATATCTGACGCGCTCGCTGCGACATCGCAGCGTCAACGATTTGCCTTGCCACGGCATGGCGCGAGTTATAATCTTCTATTCTAGGTTGTCGCCCCGCCAGCCCCGGGCGACGCTGAAGACCAAAATAAACGGCGGGCTTCGCGGCCCGCCGTTTGTTGAGGCAAGGGTGAGGTAAGGGTCTCCTCGAAGGAGCGCATCGGGTTTTACGAAGCGTTGGACGCTTCCGCCCGACATCCAGGCGCCTCGCAAACGGGTTCGTCGATCGATCGCGCAGCCGGTTCTGCCGCTGCAGGGCGCGCAACCGGCCACCGGAAACCTGCCAAAGTCATTTGACTATGGCCCCCTGATCGACGAAAAGCCGGCCATGGCCAAAAAACCCGGAACCAATCCCAAGGGCGAATTCGCCTTTTTCAACGTCTTCTATGAAGACGGCTCCCAACGCTCAAACCGGCGCGTGCCCGCCGAATTGCTCGGCGGCCTCGACGGCGACGAGCCGGCCCGCGCCTTCATCATGGAGCAGGACCGCGAGATCGCCGAAAAATCCGGCCGCCCGCCGATGGAAATCAAGAACCTCGAGCGAGTCGGCGCGAAGAAGAAGTAAGTTTCAGCCCTATCCACGTCATTGCGAGCGGAGCGAAGCAATCCACGTCTCCACATGCCGCGCGATGGATTGCTTCGCTCCGCTCGCAATGACGGGGCGAGAGCTGAAGCTAAAACAAAAACGGCGGGCCTTGGGCCCGCCGTTTTGCTTTGGATCGATGTTCGCGCTCAGTTATCCAAAAAGCTTCGCAGCTTCCGCGACCTGCTCGGATGCTTCAGCTTCCGCAGTGCCTTCGCTTCGATCTGACGAATACGCTCTCTCGTCACCGAAAACTGCTGGCCGACTTCTTCCAGCGTGTGGTCGGTGTTCATGCCGATGCCGAAGCGCATGCGCAGCACGCGCTCTTCGCGAGGGGTGAGCGAGGCCAGCACGCGCGTGGTGGTTTCGCGCAGATTCGACTGGATCGCGGCGTCGATCGGCAGGATCGCGTTCTTGTCCTCGATGAAATCACCGAGGTGTGAATCCTCTTCGTCACCGACGGGCGTCTCCAGCGAGAGCGGCTCCTTGGCGATCTTGAGGACTTTTCGCACTTTCTCCAGCGGCATGCCGAGCTTTTCGGCCAATTCCTCAGGAGTGGGCTCGCGGCCGATCTCGTTGAGCATCTGGCGCGAGGTGCGCACGATCTTGTTGATCGTCTCGATCATGTGCACGGGAATGCGGATGGTGCGCGCCTGGTCGGCGATCGATCGGGTGATCGCCTGCCGGATCCACCACGTGGCGTAGGTCGAGAACTTGTAGCCGCGGCGGTACTCGAACTTGTCGACCGCCTTCATCAGGCCGATGTTGCCTTCCTGGATCAGGTCGAGGAACTGCAGGCCACGGTTGGTGTATTTCTTGGCGATCGAGATCACGAGACGGAGGTTGGCTTCCACCATCTCCTTCTTGGCCTGGCGGGCCTCGCGCTCGCCCTTCTGCACCGAGTGCACGATCTTGCGGAACTCGATGATCTCCAGGCCGGTCAGCGCCGCGAGCTGATGCACCTCGTGGCGGAGGTCCTTGATGCGGTCCTTCTCGTGATGGACGAAGTTCTTCCAGCCCTTGGCCGACAGCTTCGAGACACGGTTGAGCCAGCGCGGATCGAGCTCCGAGCCGGTGTAGTTGCGCAGGAAGTCTTCGCGCGCGACGCCGTGGCTGTCGGCAAGGCGCATCAGGCGGCCCTCATGCGAGACGAGGCGCTTGTTGATGTCGTAGAGCTGCTCGACCAGTGAGTCGATACGCGCCTGGTTGAGGCGCAGCGACTTCACCTCGACGATGATCTCGTCCTTGAGCTTGCGGTACTTGCGCTCCTGGTGCGGCGAGAGCGAGGGGCCGTGCGAGGTGCTCTCGAGCTGGTTCTGGATGTCCTGCTCTTGCAGCTTGCGCAGCTTCTTGTAGCTGTCGGCGATCTTGTCGAAGATCTCGACGACCTTCGGCTTGAGCTCGGCCTCGATCGCCGCAAGCGACATCTGGTTCTCGAACTCGTCGTCTTCGTCCATGTCCGCTTCGGCGGCGGACTCCGCGGGATCCTTCGCGGCCTCGCCGGCATTGCCGGGCGCAGGCGCGGCGCGGAACGGGGTCGGCGCCGGCGGTGCTGCGGGCGGCGCGACATGCGCGGGCGCAGCGCCGGTGACCTGGCCGCCTTCGGCCGCCGCTTCACCGTTCTCGCCGTTGGGACCCGCGATCATTGCATTGTTCATGCCGGCCTTGGCGTCGGGCCCGGCATAGGTGGCTTCGAGATCGATGATGTCACGAAGGAAGATCTTTCCTTCGTTGAGCTCGTCGCGCCAGATGATGATGGCCTGGAAGGTCAGCGGGCTTTCGCACAGACCTGCGATCATCGCCTCGCGGCCGGCCTCGATGCGCTTCGCAATCGCGATTTCGCCTTCGCGCGACAGCAGCTCGACGGTGCCCATCTCGCGCAGATACATGCGCACGGGATCGTCGGTGCGCTCGCCCGGCTCGCTCTTCTTGACCTCGGTGACGGCCTTCTGGGTGACTTCGACGAGCTCGTTGTCGGTCTCGTCCTCGCCGCTCTCGTCCTTGTCCTCCTCGCCTTCGCTATCGTCGGCTTCGGTGACGTTGATGCCCATGTCCGAGAGCATGGACATGATGTCCTCGATCTGCTCGGGAGAGGTCTGGTCGGACGGCAAAACTTCGTTGAGCTGATCGAAGGTCACGAAGCCGCGCTTCTTGGCCTGCTTGATCATCTTCTTCACGGCCGCGTCGGACAGATCGAGCAACGGCGAGGGCGCGTCCTGGGAGTCCTTCTCCGGCGCGTCCGCTGCCTTGTCGTCTTTTTCCTTGTCCTTCGCCTGCAGCGTCTTTGCCTTGGTGGCCATCCATTGCTCCTAAACGCGTTTCACACAGACGTTCGCCCGTTCGCCGCGCCCGCGTGAAATCACTTGAACCTGTTGCTCGATGCTCTCGCTTCGTCAGATCTCGACACGGAAAGGGCGGCGCGGACCTCTTGTCGCCACCCCCGACCTTTCACTCGCCGGATTTGCCTAACGCTTCGTAGAGCCTCTTTGTCGCAGCGGATGCAGGTGTAGTGCCAACAGCAATTGCGCGGATTCATTCCTGACGCGTCTGTTCTGCCTGCGGCCGCCTGGTGGCCAAAGTGCTACAAGACCGTTAAGCCTCGATTAACCCTGTTTTTGCCGCCAAACCTCGGATTTGGCGAGTCTTTTAGCGGTTCCGGTCCCGGCCGTCCGCATGATTCTTTCATCACACGCTCTTCTGGAACCGGCCCGACAGCTCGCCAAAACCCTCGATCAGGGCCTCGGTGCCATCGACTTCGCCTATCCGAGCCTTGACGTCGCGCAGCCACGCCATGTTCGCCTCGCTGGGATCCTCCCCCAAGGCCATCTCGGCGTCTTTCAGCTCTCTAAGTAGTGAATGGTACTGCCGATGCAAGGCGACCAGCTGATGCCAGGTGGAGAGAACGTCGTCCCGCGCGGCGCCCTCGCGGGCGCCCCACACCGCCGCGGTCGTGATGCCGCCATCAACCCTTTGAAGAGCCTGCGAAAATCCGCCCTTCTCGAGGTCGCCGCGCATCTTCTCGGCGAGCTCACCGGGGTCCGGCGAATGGTGATGGTCGTTGGCAAAGGCCGCGATGATGCCGGCCCGGAGCTTGTGGACCTCGGGATGGGCGAGCTCCAGGGCCGCGACTTCCTCGAGATGATCGTGCAGCAGCCATGGGTGGTTGATCAGGATTTGCAGGATCAGGGCCTCGCGGCGGGAGATAGCGCTGCGCTGGCCGCGCATGATCGGGCTTGCCGCCAGCTGCGCGCTCGCCGCCTGGTAGGGCCCGGAGGGCAGCTGGATCGGACCGGGCGGGCCGCGGCGGCCACCAAATCCCTGACCGCCGAATCGATTCGCGCCTCCCCCACCGCGGGGCTGGAACTGGCGACCGACGGGCCCGGGGCGGAAATTGCCCCGGCCGCCGCCAAAGCCGCCGCGCCCGCCTTCGGGGGCAAAGGCGCGCTGAAGCCGCTCGGCAAGATCCTGCCGATAATAGCGCCGCACCACCTCGTCGCGGATGCCGTTGGAGAGCTCCTTGATGCGCGCCTCCAGCGCGGCGCGGCGCTCGGGCGTGGCGAAATTGCCGCCTTCGAGCTCGCGCGACCAGATCATCTCGGCGAGCGGACGCGCCGCCGCGATCACCTCCTCGATCGCGCCGCGACCGCCGGAGCGCACGAGATCGTCCGGGTCCTGCCCTTCCGGCAGCAGCGCGAAACGAAGACTCTTGCCCGGCGCGAGGAAGGGCAAGGCGAGGTCCGCGGCACGATACGCCGCCTTCTGGCCGGCGCGGTCGCCGTCGAAGCAGAGGATCGGCTCGTCCGCCATCTTCCAGAGCAGCGCGAGCTGGTTTTCGGTGAGCGCGGTGCCGAGCGGCGCCACGCTGCCGGCAAAGCCCGCGGTGACCATGGCGATGACGTCGACATAGCCTTCGACCACGACCAGGGCGCTGCCGTCATGGGTGGCTTTGCGCGCCGTCTGGTGGTTGTAGAGATTGTCGCCCTTGTGGAAGAGCGGCGTCTCCGGCGAGTTCAGGTATTTGGCCGGAACGTCCTTTTCCAGCGCGCGCCCGCCGAAGGCGATGACGCGACCGCGCAAATCCGTGATCGGAAACATCACGCGATCGCGGAAGCGATCATAGGGCACCGGGATGTCGTTGCCGGCCACCAGCATGCCGGTCTCGACCATGTCGTCGACGGAGACGCCGAGCTTGCCGAGATGCTCTTTCAGCGCGAAGCGATCGGGCGGCGCATAGCCCAGCCGAAACTGCAATTGCGTCGCCGGCGAGATGGCGCGATCGGCGAGATAGCCGCGCGCCTTGGCGCCGACGCGCGAGGCCAGCGTCTCGGCGAAGAACTTCGCGGCGAGATCCATCACGTCATGCAGCGAGCGGCGCCGCTGCTCCTGACGCGCCGCATCCGGCGTCACCGCCGGCAGCGGCAGGCCCGCCATATTGGCGAGCCGCTCCACGGCCTCCGCGAACGGCAGGCCATCGGTCTCCATCATGAAGCTGATGATGTCGCCGTGCTTGCCCGAGGAGAAGTCGTGGTAAAAGCCCTTCTGGTCGTTGACGTAGAAGGACGGCGTCTTTTCCTGCTGGAACGGCGACAGCCCCTTCCATTCCCGCCCCGCCTTCTTCAGCTTGACGCGCTTGCCCACGACCTCGGAAACCGAAAGCCGGGCACGCAGCTCGTCGAGGAATTGGGGCGTGAAGCGCATGGGCTCTGTGTAACGCGAAACCGTGTGAGTCGGGCGAAGGGATCAGGGATATAGGGACGACCCGTCCAGAAGTCAGGTTTGTCAGGCTTATACGCGCTGTTCACAGCCCTTCCGTCATTCCAGGGCGGGCGGAGCCTGAGCCCGGAGTGACAGAGGCCTTGAACCCGCCCCGGTTCCACGCTTCCATGGGCCATGTTCAGGACCTTCCGAGGCGGCCAGAGCGGGGGTTGGCGCATCACCTCGATTTCGCCCGTGACGGGCGAACCCCTCCCCTTCATGCCGGCGCTGTCGGTCACCGACAGCGAGGCCATCGCGCTGCCGCTGGTGCCCTCGCGCAATGCCTGGCGGCTCGTCGGTGTCGCGAGCAGCTTGCGCTACACCGAGCGCACCGAGAAGCAGCAACTCACGGCCGTGCAGGCCGGCCTCGGCCGGCTGGAAGCAACCAGCGCGGCGCTGATCCCGATCCGCAAGTCGCAGGCCTGGTGGGATCTGACCCAGGAGGAGCGCCGCAGGATCTTCGAGGACAAATCGCATCACATCGCGAGCAGCCTGCGCTTCCTGCCCGCGATCGCGCGCCAGCTCTATCATTGCCGCGACCTCGGCGGGCCCTTCGATTTCCTGACCTGGTTCGAATTCGCGCCCGCGCACGCCTCGCTGTTCGAGGAGCTGGTGGCGATGCTCAGGCGGACCGAGGAGTGGAGCTATGTCGAGCGCGAGGTGGACGTACGCGCGGTGAAGGAAGTGCTGTCGGCCTAGTGATCGAGGAAGCGGCCGGATTCGATGCGCGGCAGATCGGTGACCGGCCAGTTGTAGATGTAAGTCCAGGCCGGTGCCGTCGCGCCGTCCGCCCCTGTCACGTCGACCAGCTGGCGCAGATATTCGGTCGGCTCCGGAAAGCCCTCACCGCAGGCCTCGTACATGTCGAGCTCGCGCAGGAGCTCGTCCGGCACGCGCAGCTGGAAGAGTTCGCCGTGGACGCGGTCGGACGGCACATCGGAGAGCAGCAGCCCCGGATAATGCTTCACCAGAACGAGCCGGCCGCGGCAGGTCGCTTCACCGAGAAAATCCGCGTGGCCCGCAAGCAGCCGCGCCATCGGATGGTCGAAGCCGCGCATCAGCGTGCCGTAGACGAAGAGACGATTGGAGGTCATGGCCTTCTATAACCGTCAATCAGCAGCGCGCAAATCGCGGCCGATCTACGAAACCTCCGCCTCCAGCTCCTCGTCGCTGCGTTGCTCGTCCGACACCACCCTGATGGTCACGTCCATGGCCTCGAACGCGCCCGCAGGGCCGATATAGACGCCGTGCAGCGGGATCGCCTGGCGCGGATCGCGGGCGACCGCGACGCGGATGAGGTCGCGGGTGCCGACGATGCCGTTGGTCGGATCGAACTCGATCCAGCCCGCGCTCGGCAGATAGACCTGCACCCAGGCATGCGTCGAACCACCGCCGACATGGCGCTGCGCGATATCCTCCGGCAGGAAGATGTAGCCGGATACGAATCGTGCGGCGAAGCCGAGATGGCGCAGCGCCTCGATCATGAACAGCGCGTAGTCGCGGCAGGTTCCGGTGCCGGACTGCAAGGTGTCGAGCGGATGCTGCGTGCCCAGTTCGTGGCGCTTGCGATACTTGAACCGCTCGCGGATGCCGTGGGTCATGCCGCTCAGGATCTTGAAGGTCGGCGTCGGCGCGTCCTCGTCGAGAAAGCCGCGCGCCCATTCCGCGATCTCGCCCTCGGGATCGGTATATTGCGGCGTGATGTACTGGACGAGGTCGGGAAATTCCTCGTCCTCATAGGCGAACGGATAGAAATAGGCCGAATCGTCCGGCGTCAGCGCGAACTCCTCGACCGGATTGTGCTCGACGGTGACGTGCCAGTCGAACACCAGCGCGGCCGCGCGCTCGTCGAAATTCGCGATCGCGACGGAATTGCCGAACACGTCGTGGATCCAGTGCAGCGACATCGGCTCGGGCGAAATCTCGAGCCTGGAGTCGAGCACCCGCAGATCATGCCCGTCGCGCGGACGCAGCATGATCCTGTGTTCGCCGAACGCCACGGGGCGGATGTAGCGATATTCGGTCTTGTGATGAATCGTCAGCAGCGGCATCGTCAGGCAATCATGGTGATGTCGGGCGGACCAATCTATAGCAATCCCGCCCGATTCTTCGGGTGACTGCTGTTTCATTAGGCAATCAGGATGGCTTTAGACACAATCGAGGCGACCAATCAACTCCTCAGCGAGGGTGACGTCCCTCCGGTGCACGAGGTGAATGCGCAAGGGACGTCGCCTTTTTTGCTCACCTCGGACCACTACGGACGGGTGCTGCCGCGTACGCTGGGCGATCTCGGCGTCGCGGGAGGCGAGCTGACGCGGCACATCGCCTGGGACATCGGCATCGCGGGTGTCGCCGACCGGCTGGCCGAGATGCTGGGCGCGCATCTGATCGCCCAGCGCTATTCGCGGCTTGTGATCGACTGCAACCGCCCGCCCGCCGCCGTGAGCTCGATTCCCGTGATTTCCGAAGCAACCGCGATCCCGCGCAACGAGGGGATTTCGGAGCAGGAGCGCAAAGCGCGCAGGCGCGAGATTTTCGAGCCCTATCACCGCCGTATCGATGCAGCGATCGGCCGCCGCGTGCACGACAAGCGGCCCACGGTGCTGGTGTCGCTGCACAGCTTCACCCCCGTTTACGCCGGCGTCGCGCGTCCCTGGCACATCGGCGCGCTCTACAATCGCGACACCGTGCTGCCGCAGCTGTTGCTCAGGCATCTGCGCAGAGAGAGCGATCTCGTCGTCGGCGACAACGAGCCCTACGCGGTGAACGACCTCACCGACTACACTATTCCCGTCCACGGCGAAGCCCGCGGCCTCGTCAACACAGGCATCGAGATCCGCCAGGATCTGATCGCCGACCAGTCCGGCCAACAGCAATGGGCCGAGCGGCTGGCGCGGATTTTTGCGGAGATCGAGCTGGAGCTGCGGGCGGCGAGGCTGGTCGACTAGCTCAACGCCGGTTATTTCGCCCTGGTCAGCGCCAGCCAGATGCCGCCGCCGATCATGAAGCCGCCTGAGATGCGCGACATCATGCGGGTGCGGCGAGCCGAAAAGAACTTACGGGCGCGCCCGGCCGCGATGGCGTAGAGCGCGTCCGTCATCACCGCAGTGACCATGAAGGTGGCCCCCAGCAGCGCGACCTGCGGGAAGTGGTCGCGGTTCATGTCCATGAACTGCGGGATGAAGGCGCCAAAGAACACCAGCACCTTCGGGTTCGACAGCAGCACCAGGAAACCTTGCAGGAAGAATCCGCCACGCGGCGGCGCTGGCGGCTCGTCCACATTGACGCCCTCGACCGGCGCCCAGATCAGCTTGATGCCGAGCCAGACCAGATAGGCGGCGCCGGCAAAGCGCACCCAGTCGAACCAGTAGCCCATGGTCGCCATCAGCGAGGTCAGGCCGACCGCGACGATGCCGATGACGATGGCGAGGCCGGCCTGCGCACCGGCCACGTTGGTCAGCGCCGCACGCGTGCCGTGGCGCAGCCCGTTGGCGATGACGAGAGTGACGATCGGCCCCGGCAGCAGCGCCAGCGCGATGCAGGCGGCAAGGAAGGCGAGATAGGCTTGCAGAGACATCATGGGGAGGACTCGCTGAGAGCGGTTCGGAGCATTAATGCATGACACTCAATGTCCGTCCAGCGCCGCAGCCCCACGTCTTCATCTCCGGCGTCTGCAGGAACACGAGCATCGCGCGCCGCACCACCATCTTGACATGCAACCATATGGTTGCATATTATCGTCGCCATGGATGAGGTCTTCAAAGCGCTCGCCGATGCGTCACGACGGTCGCTGCTCGACAGGCTTCACGCCAGGAACGGCCAGACGCTGAACGAGCTCTGCGAAGGTCTCGCGATGACGCGCCAGGCGGTGACCAAGCACCTTGCCATTCTGGAACAGGCCAATCTGGTCACTACGCTCAGGCACGGCCGCGAGAAGCTGCACTATCTCAATCCGGTTCCGATCCATCAGATCGGCGAACGCTGGATCAAGAAATTCGAGCGCGGCAAGCTCGCCGCACTCGGCGAGTTGAAACGCCGGTTGGAGAAGCGCGATGAGTAAGCCGCAATTCGTCTATGTCACCTACATCGAGACCACGCCAGAGAGGCTGTGGGAGGCGCTGACATCAAGCGAGTTCAGCAAGCAATACTGGTTCGGCGCCGAGGTCAGATCCGACTGGAAAATCGGCTCCCCTTTCGCGCTGCTGCTGGACGGCGAGACCACCGATTCCGGCGAGATCCTCGAGGCCGATCCACCGCGGCGGTTGTCCTACAGCTTCAAGCACCAGAAATACGAGGAATTGCGCGGTGAGCCGATATCCCGCGTCGTGTTCACCATCGAACCGTTCGGCTCGCTCGTGCGTTTGACGGTGCTGCATGACGGCTTCGTCGAAGACGGCAAATATCTCGGCGCCGTCTCCAACGGCTGGCCGGCGATCCTGTCCGGTCTCAAGAGCCTGCTGGAAAGCGGCAAGGTGCTGGCCATTCCGCGCGCAGCCCTCAACAAGGGATTCGATGCAAGATGAACCTCGATCAGTTCAAGCCGCTCACCGTCTACACGATTTACATCGCCGCGACGCCGGACAAGGTGTGGGAGGCGCTGACCTCCGCCGAGTTCAGCCGCAAATACTTTTCCGGCTTTGCAGTTGAGATGGAGCCAAGACTCGGCGGGAAATTCATCGTGCGCGCGCCCGACGGTTCGGAACACATCTCGGGCGATGTGTTCGAATACGATCCGCCGAACAAGCTGACGGTGACGTGGAACGTCAACTGGCCCGACCTCGTCGCAAAGCTCGGCACGACGCTTGTGACTTATGAGATCGAACAAGCCGGCGAGGCCGTCCGCCTCACCATGAGCGAACGTCACGACCGCCCGCTCAGCGACGACATCCTTTCCGGCGGCCGCACCGGCTGGCCCGCAATCCTGTCAGGGCTGAAGAGCCTGCTGGAAACGGGCAAGGCGCCGCAGATCAAGATGGCGCCGCCGGCGCAGATGCTGGAAGCGTTGAAGGCGATGGGTATCAAGACGCCGTAGCGGGCGAACCCGGCGCCGTCATCGCTTCTTCTTCACCGGCGGATTGATTTCGTCGATCTTGCGACTGCAATCCGCTTCCGAATCGTGCGGGCCCGAGACAAAGGTCCCGCTGACCTTGATCGCGTACCAGCCCGACTCGACGCCGAGCCGGAGCGCTTCTTCTGTCTTGACGTGTCGTGGGGAGAGAGCTTGCATCTGGTGCTTTCGGTTGGCGTTCGATCTCATGATCGAATCGCGGTGAAACCTTCAGAGGTCCGCGGCACGCGCTGCCGCGTCCAACTCACCCGCTGGAGCGGGCAATCTGCGCAACGACCGCTGTTGCGACGTCGCGATGAGTCGGCTCCGCCGGTGCGAGGAAATGAGGCGCTTCACGTCGCGCGAATAGTCGTGGCGCTGCATAGCGCAGAGACGACAGGTCTTTCCGACATTATCGGCACCGTGCGCGCAATCGCCGCAATTAGCTATCGTTTTCTCGCCCGCGCCGCGCTTTTGAGGCGCCAAATGCCGTGCGCGATCGAATAAGCCGTCGAAGCCTTGTGATCGGCGGCTTCGTAGCCATGTTGGGAGCTTAGCCAAGGGAAAATCGTATGAAGCTCCGCGTCGGATTTGAGATGCTGTACGAATTCCCGCAGCCCACGCCTATGATCATGGTGTTGGGCACGCACTTTACGCGCGCCTCCGATGTCATCGTGCCCGACCTGGTGACCACCAGACCCTCGGTGCCGATCACTCCCTATCGCGACCTCTTCGGCAATTGGTGCAGCCGTATCGTGGCGCCGGCCGGCGCCTTTCGCCTTGCCGGCGACGGCGTCGTGAGCGACAGCGGCCTGCCCGACCCGGTGTTCCCGAAAGCGGCTCAGCACGCCGTCGAGGCGCTGCCGGCCGACACGCTCGTCTATCTGCTCGGCAGCCGCTACTGCGAGACCGATCGCCTGTCGGATATCGCATGGAAACTGTTCGAGCACACCCAGCCGGGCTGGGCGCGGGTCCAGGCCATCTGCGATTTCGTTCATCGTCACATCGCTTTCGGCTATGAGCACGCGCGCGCAACCAAGACGGCGCGGGAGGCCTACGACGAAGGCAAGGGTGTGTGCCGCGACTATGCTCACCTTGCCATCACGTTCTGCCGCTGCATGAACATCCCGGCGCGCTACTGCACCGGCTATCTCAGCGACATCGGCACGCCGAAGCCCTGGGCTGTGGGAGATTTCGCCGGCTGGTTCGAGGCTTATCTCGGAGGAAGCTGGCACATGTTCGATCCCCGCAACAACACGCCGCGGATCGGCCGCGTGCTGATCGCACAAGGACGCGATGCCGCGGACGTCCCGATCACCCAGACCTTCGGTCCGAATAAGCTGGTCAATTTCAAGGTATGGACCGACGAGGTTGCCTGATGACAGACAACAGCGTTGCGCTCAGCGCCGATGAATTTGCGTCGTTGGCCGAGATCGGCAAGGGCAAGGCGCAAGGCGAAATTCCGCAAGCGCATGGCGAGCGGCTGACCAACCTGGGTTATGCGATCAGGCGCCTCGGTGAACTCGAACTGACCTCATCAGGCGAGCGCCGGCTGGCAACGGGCGAATAGCTCGCTGCCGTTGCGTCCGGCTCGCTGTTACGCCACCGGCACCACGATCCGCCGATAAAGATGCCAGGTCGCGTGCCCGAGCACGGGCAGCGCCACCACCAGCCCCAGAAAATACGGCAGCGCGGAGACGATCAGGACCATCACAATCACCGCGGCCCAGCCAATCATCGGCAGCGGGCTGGCCACGACCGCGCGCACGCTCGTCACCATCGCCGTGACGAAATCGACCTCGCGGTCGAGCAGTAGCGGAAACGACACCACGGTCAGTGAAAACAGGATCAGCGACAGCACCGCGCCGACCGCGTTGCCGATGCCGAGGAACAGCAAGCCCTCATTCGTGGTCAGCACCACCGTCATGAATTCCTGTAGGCTCGAGAACGAGGCATGCAGGCCAAGCAACAGCGCGATCAGAAGCCGCACCTGATACATCCAGACCACGAACACGAACAGCGTGACGAAGGCCATCCAGCCGATCTCGCTGCGCGCGCGCACGGCCGACCAGATCGCGCCGAGCGAGATGGCCTCGCCGCGCTCGCGACGGCGGCTGACTTCATAGAGCCCGATCGCCACGAATGGCCCGAGCAGCGCGAAGCCGGCGGCCAGCGGATAGACCAGATAGACCATGCCGAACGCGGTGAAGCACAGCATGATGGCAATGCCGCCGGCGGCGTAGAGCGCACCGAAGCAGAGGCCGTACAGCGGCAGCGCCTGGAAATCACGCAGGCCCTCGACCAGCGCCTCGGCGATGTCGGTCGCCGCGACGGGACGCACCACCGGATCGACCTTGCCCGAAATGGACATCAGCTTCCTCCTCGTTGGCCGGCGCGATCTCCGTCGCGCGCGGATTGGCCTCGATCTTAGCGTCCCCGCGGCCGGTCCGCACGCGCGAGTTGACGGCCGGACGACGGTATCCCGAAGCCGCCGGCGCAGACCCGGGGAAACCACCGCGCCGTCAGCGTCGCTTCGTTCGGGAAGCTCATCCGTGCTGCACGCGGCTCGAAATCTTTCCCCGTCGGAGACTTTTTCGGCCCGATGCCTATGGACTGAGCTGAGGGTGGTGCCGCAAATTGGGTCCTTGAACGAGCGCGCGATGACCCGAATGGACCGTCCCACCGATGAGCTTGCGTACCCGGCTACTGATACTCGTCATCGCGGCCATGCTGGTGCCGGCGAGCCTCGTCGGGCTGCGTTTCGTGCAGAACCGGAGCAGTGAAATCTACGCCGCCCTGGCCAATCTGGCGGCTTCGGCCGACGACATTGCCAGCGATCTGGGCGAGAAGATTCAGGGCACTGCGCAGCTTCACTACGGTCTGGCCCGTGCGCGCGACCTCGACACGCGCGACAAGGCGGCGTGCTCGGCGTTTCTGTCCGATGTGCGCGAGGAATACCCTCAGTTCACGGGAATCCTGACTATCGACCCGGACGGCAGTCTGTTCTGCGACTCGCCGCGGACCAACCGCACCCTCGACCTGAGGGATCGCGCCTATTTCAAGCAGGCCCTGGTCTCGCGCAACGTCGTGGTTGAGCCGGTATTCGGCCGGCTGACCGGAATATCGGTGCTCCAGATCGCATATCCGGTGCGATCGGAGGCGGGCGCGCTGAAGCTGGTGCTGCTTGCCTCGTTCAACCTGCGCAAATTCGCCGAGTATCACCACAAGCGGCTGCTCGCCGAGAAGGATATCCTGCTCATCGACGCCAAGGGCACCGTTCTCGTCGCCCCCTCGACAGCCGGCTGGAGCGCGCCCGTGGGCGCGTCGATTGCGGGATCCGACCTGCTCCGCTTCGCGACGGCTCCCGATCAAGATGCATATCAAGAAGTGACCGATCGCGACGGCCGCACGCAGGTCTGGGCCGTCGCCCCCTCGCCTTCGATCCGTGATGCCGGCCTCCATATCCTGGTCGGACGGTCCAAGGACGGATTGGTCGCGGCGGCGAATCGCCGGCTCTACGAGGACATGGCGATCCTCGCGGTGGCCTTGCTGCTGCTGCTGGCCGGCGTATGGATCCTCGCAACCGTGAGCGTCGGGCGCCAGGTCGGGCGGCTCGCCAACATGGCGAAGAGGCTCGGGCTCGGCGATCTCAGCGCGCGAATTCCCCCTCCCCATCCGCGCGGCGAACTGGGCGGATTGATGACCCTGCTCAATGGCACCGCCGAGTCGCTCGAGCAGCAACGCGCGGCCATCGCGGACCTCAACCAGAAGCTCAGCCAATCCCAGAAAATGGAGGCCATGGGCCAGCTCACCGGCGGCGTGGCACATGACTTCAACAACCTCCTCACCGTCATTCTCGGCAATTCGGAGCACCTTGCCGACAGGCTGGCGGGAAACACGGAGTTGCACCGGATCGCCGGCGACATCGCAACAGCGGCCGAGCGCGGCTCCGACCTGACGCGGAGCCTGCTCGCCTTCGCGCGCAAGCAACCCCTGAGACCGCGGGACATCGACATTAGCGAGAAGATTCAGGAGATGGAGCAGTTGTTGCGTCGGCCGCTGGGCGAGCACATCGAATGCGCCTTCGCGCTCGAACCGGATGTGGGGTTGACCAGCGTCGATCCCGGCCAGCTGACGACGGCACTGCTCAATCTCGTGCTCAACGCGCGCGATGTCATGCCGTTGGGCGGTAGGCTGACCATCGAGGCGCGCAACGCTTCGCTCGGTGAGTCCGACCTTGACGTCAACGGCGAGCCGCGACCGGGCGACTATGTCATGGTGGCCGTGACCGACACCGGCAGCGGCATGACCGCCGAGGTGGCAAGCCGGGCGTTCGAGCCGTTCTTCACCACCAAGGAGGTCGGCAAGGGGACGGGGCTCGGCCTGAGCATGGTCTACGGGTTTGTGCGGCAGTCCGGCGGATTGGTGCAGATGCAGTCCGCGCCGAGACAAGGCAGCACCGTCAGGCTGTTCTTTCCCCGCCTGGCAACGCCGCCGAACGAGACCCCCTCACCCGCCGAAGGGATCGTCACGCGCGAAGCAAGCGAGACCATTCTCGTCGTCGAGGACAACGACATGGTTCGGACCTATGTCGAAAGCGAGCTGAAGACGCTCGGCTACCGCGTCATCACGGCGGCGAGCGGCCCGGAGGCGCTCGACTTGTTGCGCCAGCCCGGGGACATCGACCTGCTGTTCACCGACGTCGTGATGCCCGGCGGCATGTTCGGGCCGGAGCTAGCCAGGCAAGCGATCCAGCTGCGGCCCGGGCTCAAGGTGCTCTTCACTTCCGGCTACAGCCAAAATCCGGTCAAGGCGCCCGACGGGATCGGCGATGCCCGCATCCTGACCAAGCCGTTCCGGCGGCGAGACCTCGCCGCGATGCTGCGATCCGCGCTGTCGAAGCCGTCGCGGTAGTCAGGAGCGCGACGCGAGGAGAAGCGCCGCACCCAGATTGGCCACGAACAAGACCGCGTCGATGACGAAGATCCTGAGCATCGGGCCCTTCAACACGGGCCAGTAAGCCACCCCGACGCGTCCTCCGCGCAGCAGGACCGGAAGGTTGTAGGCGAACTGGCTGAAATGGCAGGCGGCAAAGAACAGGAACAGCGCCAGCTGCGCTTCGACCGGCTGGAAGAAAACCGGACGGGCTGCCAGAAGATAGAGCGACAGAAGGCCGATCGGCAGATTGATGCCGCCGAGGAATGCCACGCTGGCCGACAATGTCGGCGCGATCGGATTGGCGCGCTCTTCCCGCGGCACGAGAATCTTCAGCGTGTTGGCTTGCGCAATGCTGAACTGGATGAAGGCGCCGCCGAACCAGAACGCGTTGAGGAGCAGGACGATATCCGAAAGACGCATGGCGGAGCCCTCCCTTGGCTCGTCGGCCAGGAAAGTGACAAAGCCCGCTCCTCATGTCAACCATGTTGACTTCAAGAATTGTCAATTGGTGTCGGCGATCGCCTCCATGACGCCCATCCACGCAGCCGCACCTGTCGCTCCGACGCGATCGAACGCCTCGCGCAGCACCTTGCGCTCGTGGTCCGATGCACGCTGCTCGATGCGCTGCCCCGCGGCGGTCAGGCGCAGCAGCTTCGAGCGATGCTGCTCGGGCGAGCGTTTCGAGGTCAGGAGCTTGCGCTCCAGCAACAAATTGAGCGGCCGGTTCAGGGCCTGCTTGGAAATGCCGAGGATCTCGATCAGCGAGCCGATCGCGATATCGGGCCGGCGCGCCACCACGTAGAGAATGCGATGGTGCGGGCGCGACAGTCCCTGCTTGGCGAGATACGCATCGGCTTCGAGTGTCATCCCGCGCCAGCCGTAATACATGAGCTCCAGCGCCGCATCGAGATCGTGCAGCTTCGCAAGTGAGGCGCGGTGAAGCCCCGCGGCTTGAGACGTCTTTGCCATTGCAGGAAGCTACCCCCTCGTCCGCAGTTCGCGCCGCAGCACCTTTCCGGTGGCGGTCATCGGCAGTGTCTCCGCGAACTCCACGAAGCGCGGGTATTCGTGGGCGGCGAGTTGCACCTTGACGAATTCCTGGATCTCGCGCGCGAGTGCGTCGCCGGCGGCAAAGCCCGGGCGCAGCACGATCCAGGCCTTGATCGATTCGGTGCGGATCGGATCGGGAATGCCGACCACCGCCGCCATCGCCACCGCCGGATGCTTCATCAGCGTGTGCTCGATCTCGGACGGGCCGACGCGATAGCCGGCGGTGGTGATGACGTCGTCCTCGCGGCTGACGTACCAGAAGTAACCGTCCTCGTCCTGCACGCCGAGATCGCCGGTGAGCAGGAACTCGCCGGCATATTTCTTCGCCGTGGCGTCCGGATTGCGCCAATATTCGAGCATCGTGCAAGGACAGGGCTGGCGCACGCCGATGATGCCGCGCTGGCCACGCGGCTGCTCCTCGCCTCTGTCGTTGACGATGCGAACGTCGAAACCCGGCGTCGCCTTGCCCATCGAACCGGGGCGGATCGGAAACAGATTCGCGTTGCTGCCGATCACGAGATTGCATTCGGTCTGGCCAAACACCTCATGCGCGTCGATGCCGAAAGTCTCGTGCACCCAGCCGAGCATCTCGCCGCCGAGGGACTCGCCGCCGGTAAAGATGCTGCGCAGCCTGACGCCCGGATGCGTCACCCTGGCCTGTCGCATCAGCTTCAGCGCGGTCGGCGGCAGGAAGACATTGCGCACGCCGAGATCGGCCATCATCTGCATCGCCGCCTGCGGCTCGAACTTTCGCGCGCGGTGACCGACCAGGGGAATGCCGTGATACCAGAACGCGAACAGGCCGTTGATGAGGCCGCCGATCCAGGCCCAGTCCGCCGGCGTCCACATCAGATCGCCGGGGCGCGGCAGGAAGTTGTGGCACATCTCGACATTGGGGAGATGTCCGAGCACGACGCGATGCGCATGCAGTGCGCCCTTCGGATTGCCTGTCGTGCCCGAGGTGTAGATGATCAGCGCGGGATCGTCCGGAGACGTGTCCACCAGCGTGAAGTCGGGCGATGCAGCCTTGACCGAATTCCAGAACGATGTCGTGCCCGCCGGCGTTCGTTCGCCAACGATGTAGACATTCTTCAGCTCCGGCAGGCGGTCGCGAATCTTCGAAAGCTTCTCCCAGCCACCCTCGTCGGTGACGATCGCCTTGGCCTGCGAGTTCGACAGACGGAATTCCAGCGCGTCTTCGCCGAACAATGCGAACAGCGGAATGGAGATCATCGCCGAACGGAACGCCGCCATGTGTGCGATCGGCAGCTCCAGCGACTGCGACAGGAACACCGCGACGCGGTCGCCGCGGGCAAGACCATCCGCCTTCAGCACATTGGCGAAGCGGCGCGACATCTCCGCGACCTCGTCGAAGGATGTGCGCGTGATGGCGCCGTTCTCGTCGACATAGACCAGCGCCAGCCGGCCAGTGCCGTCAGCATGGCGATCGCAGCAGGCCTCCGCCATGTTGAAGCGCGCCGGGATCTCCCAGCGGAAATTGCCATAGAGTTCGTCGTAGGTGCTGGCTTCGGTGAGCATGGTCGTTTCCCGGCGGCGTCGTCATGGCCGGGCGTGTCCCGGCCATCCACGTTCTTGTTTGACCTCAGTTTAAGGACGTGGATGCCCGGGACAAGCCCGGGCATGACGCAGATTGCGTTTCAGCGCACCGTCGCGAAGAACTTGCGGACATCGCGCACGAACAGCTCCGGCTGCTCGAATGCGGCGAAATGCCCGCCCTTCTCCATCTCGCTCCAATGCGTGATGTTGTGGAAGTTCGGCTCCATCCAGCGCCGCACCGGCGTGATGATCTCCTTGGGGAAGACAGCGACGCCCGTCGGCACCTTGACGACCGGCGTGGTCCGGCGCTTGCCAAAGCTTTCCCAATAGAGGCGCGCGGACGAGGTCGCCGTCTCCGTCGCCCAGTAGAGCATGACGTTGTCGAGCAGCTCGTCCTTGGTGAAGATGTTTTCGGGATGACCGTTGCAATCGGTCCAGGCCCAGAATTTTTCCAGAATCCAGGCCGCCTGCCCGCTCGGTGAATCCGTCAAGCCGTAGCCGAGTGTCTGCGGCCGCGTCGATTGCTGCTTCGAATAGCCGGAATCGAGGTCGACGTAATGCTTGAGGCCGGCGAGCGCGCGCTTCTCTTCCGGCGTCGGTTCGCCCTCGACCTTCGGTGCTGCGTTGAAGGCGAGCGTAATGTGGATGCCGGCGCAATGCTCGGCGTCCTGCATGCCGAGCGAGGTCGTTACCGCCGAGCCCCAGTCGCCGCCCTGCGCGCCATACCTGATATAACCGAGTCGGTCCATCAGCCTGGCCCAGGTCGCGGCGATACGATCGACGCCCCAGCCGGTGGTGTTCGGCTTGCCGGAGAACCCAAAACCCGGCAGCGACGGACAGACGACTTGGAAGGCATCGGCAGGATCGCCGCCGTGCGCGGCAGGATCGACCAGCGGCGCGATCACCTTCTGGAATTCGACGATCGAGCCGGGCCAGCCATGGGTGATGATCAGCGGCAGCGCCGACGGATGCTTGGAGCGCACATGCAGGAAGTGGATGTCGAGCCCGTCGATCTCGGTGGTGAACTGCTCGAAGCGATTGAGTTTTGCTTCGCGCGCGCGCCAGTCGTAGCCATCAGCCCAGTAGGTGCAGATCTCCTGGATCGATGCCAGCGGCGCACCTTGGCTCCAGTCGGAGACGAGCTCCGCCTCCGGCCAGCGCGTGCGAGCAAGGCGCGACTTGAGGTCGGTGAGGATATCGTCGCTGATGGCGATGCGAAACGGTTTGATGGCGGTCATCGGAGAGGCCCTGCTCATCGGAGGTTCTCGTCATGGCCGGGCTCGTCCCGGTCATCCACGTTCTTTCTCTTCATTCTGAAGAACGTGGATGCCCGGCACAAGGCCGGGCACGACGGGATGATAGTCTGTCAGCTCTTGGCAAATCTTTCGGCGCGGCCGTCTAGCCCGTCAGAGCAGCCTTCACCAAACCGGAAGCCTTGCCGAAATCCATCTGGCCGGCGTACTTCGTCTTCAGCACGGCGATCACCTTGCCCATGTCCTTCATGCCGGCGGCGCCGGTCTCGGCGATCGCGTCCGAGATCGCCTTCTTGACGTCGTCGTCCGACATCTGCTTCGGCAGATACGCAGAGATCACCGCGATCTCCTCGCGCTCCTGCGCGGCGAGCTCGGCACGGCCGCCCTTCTCGTAGAGCTCCACCGACTCCTGGCGCTGCTTGATCATCTTCTGAAACACGCCTAGCAGATCCGCGTCCGTGAGCGGCGGCTTGCCACTGCCGCGCGCCTCGATGTCGGCGTTCTTGATGGTCGAGTTGACCATGCGCAGCGTGGACAGCTTGCGCTCTTCCTTGGCCTTCATGGCCTGCTTGACCGCATTGTTGATGTCGTCGCGCAGCATGGTCGTGCTCCCCTAGAATATCCGACGCCTGATCTAGGCCGTTCGCGGCCCTGAGACAACCGGGGTTCCCAGCCATTCGACCAACGCCCGCACCGTCGCCGCGGGCTGCTCCGGCTGCGGCAGATGTCCGCAATTCTCCAAAACGACGAGCCTTGCGCCGGCAACGCCCTCCGCCATCTCCTTCGAGAATGCGTTGGGAATCGTATTGTCCGCATCGCCCGTCAGCACCAGCGTCGGGCATTTGATCGTCGCAAGCGTCGGCCGTGAATCCACCCGCGCGATGATCGCGGTCTGCTGTCGCAGATAGCCCTCGACGCCGACGTCATCGCCCTGCTCGTGTACGAGCTGGCGAATGCCGGCATCGTCGCGGCGCGAGGGATGCACCAGTTCGGGAAACATCTCCTCGCGCGCCGCACGGAGCTCGCCGCGCCGGGCCCGCTCCATCAGACCGCGGCGACGCGCGGTCGCCTCCGCCGTGTCGGGCCGGGCCTGGGTGTTGATCAGCGCCAGCTTTGCCACCCGCTCGGGCGCCTGGCGCATGATCTCGAGCGCGATGTAGCCACCCATGGAATGGCCGGCGAGCGCGAAGCGCGGCGGCGCCTCGCTCAGCACCCGCCGCGCAATCGCCGCCATGTTGTCGTCGCGAATATGGTTGGCGACCATCACCGCGCCGAACCGCCAGAGCGCCGGGATGACCGGCGCGTAGATCCGGGCCGAGGAGGCTAATCCCGGAACCAGCAGAATCGGCGTCGTCTGGTCCATTATTGCCTCCCAAGCCCCGGAATTTGCCGGAAATTATGCCACCGAGCTTAGGGGCCCAAGGCGACCTGTCAAATATGCAAAAACGCATGTGAATCGGCGCATCTCCGCTTTGACGTCGGCGCCCGCGGAGACTATGAACCGGGCTCATGACACAACATGACAACGATCCTGCCTGGCCGGACCACAAACCGACCGCGCTGTTGGTGCTTGCCGATGGCACGGTGCTGGAAGGCTTTGGCCTCGGCGCCGAAGGACAAGCCGTCGGCGAGGTCTGCTTCAACACCGCCATGACCGGCTATGAGGAGATCCTCACCGATCCCTCCTATGCCGGCCAGCTCATCACCTTCACGTTCCCGCATATCGGCAATGTCGGCACCAACGACGACGACATCGAGACGGTGAACATGGCCGCAACGCCCGGCGCGCGCGGCGTGATCCTGCGCACCGCGATCACCGATCCCTCGAACTACCGCGCCACCAAGCATCTCGACCAGTGGCTGAAGGCCCGCGGCATCATCGGCCTCTCGGGCATCGACACCCGCGCACTGACCGCGCTGATCCGCAACAAGGGCATGCCCAATGCCGTGATCGCGCACGCCAAAGACGGCGAGTTCGACCTGCACGGTCTGAAGGAAGAAGCGCGCGAATGGCCGGGGCTCGAAGGCATGGACCTCGTGCCGATGGTCACTTCCGGCCAGCGCTTCACGTGGGACGAGACGCCGTGGCTGTGGGACAAGGGCTTTGGCCGTCAGGACAAGCCTGAGTTCAACGTCGTCGCCATCGATTACGGCATCAAGCGCAACATTTTGCGCCTGCTCGCCGGCGTCGGCTGCAAGGTGACGGTGGTGCCGGCAACGACGTCGTCTGAAGATATTCTGGCGATGAAGCCAGACGGCGTGTTCCTGTCGAACGGTCCCGGCGATCCGGCCGCGACCGGCAAATATGCCGTGCCTGTGATCCAGGACGTGATCAAGTCGGGCACGCCGACATTCGGAATCTGTCTCGGCCATCAGATGCTCGGCCTCGCGGTCGGCGCCAAGACGAAGAAGATGCACCAGGGCCATCACGGCGCCAATCATCCCGTCAAGGACGAGACCACCGGCAAGGTCGAGATCACCTCGATGAACCACGGCTTTGCAGTGGACGAGAGCACCCTTCCGACCGGCGCGACGCAGACCCACATCTCGCTGTTCGACGGCTCGAATTGCGGCATCCAGCTCGACGGCAAGCCGGTGTTCTCGGTGCAGTACCACCCCGAGGCCTCGCCGGGTCCGCGCGACTCGCACTATCTGTTCCAGCGTTTTGCGGACCTGATGCGGCAGAAGAAGAGCGCGTAAATCGCGCGCTCTCCTGCAACTGCTTTGACGACATCGAGCCCGGGCCTTCTCCCGGGCTTTTGTTGTTCCGGGGCGCAGCGCCAACCCGCACTGACAGCGCACGAGGAACGCCGCTTAGCTCCCTTCGTTGATCCCTACTACGCTCACGCAGGAGCCCGCCATGTCCGTCGTCCGCGACAATGCCGAGCCGCTCGCCATCGTGTTTGAGGATGACGGGCTCGTGCCGAACAATATCCTCCCCTTCCTGGTCTACCAGGCCGCGGTGAAGCTCGATTCCAGACGGCCGGAAGAGACGATCGAACGCTTGTTCGAAGCGAACGGCTGGGGCGGCACGTGGCGCAATGGCGTCTTCGACTATCTGCATTATCATGCGACGGTGCACGAGGTGCTCGGCGTTGCGCGTGGCAGCGCGCGCGTGCGCTTCGGCGGCGACCATGGCCAGGAGCTGGAGATCAAGGCCGGCGACGTCGCGATCCTGCCCGCCGGCACAGGTCACCAACGTATCAAGGCCAGCGAGGATTTCTGCGTGATCGGCGCTTATCCGCCGGGCGCGAAGATGGAGGTCACCCGGGCAACGCCGGAGAACCACGCCAAGGCGCTGAAGACGATTCCAAACGTCGCGCTGCCGCCGGCCGATCCGGTGACGGGGAAGGACGGGGCGTTGATGCGGTTGTGGCGGTAGCTGCAAGCAAGGTGATGTAGGGTGGGTTAGCGAAGCGTAACCCACCTCTTCTGTTTCCGCGGAGGCAGACGTGGTGGATTACGCCTGCGGCTAATCCACCCTACGACCTATCCTACGCCTCGTTCGCACCTTCCTGTCTTGTGGCTTCGAACAAAAACCAGGTGCGGCGCTCCGTCTCGTCGATGAAGTTCTCGAGGATGCTGGCACTGGCGACGTCGCCGGCCTCGTCGCACACGTCGTGCGCCTTGCGCATTGCGGCGGCGACATGCTTGTTGTCCTGCATCAGCTCGCGCAGCATCTCACGCGGCGGGACGTAGTCTTCGTTGTTGTCCTTAATAGTCTGGAGTTTCGCGACCTGGCCGATCGACTTCAGGGTCGTGCCGCCGATCTTGCGGACGCGCTCGGCGAGCTGGTCGGTGGTGGCGAATATCTGGTCGGACTGTTCGTCAAGCAGCAGATGATAGTCGCGGAAATGCCGGCCGCTGATGTGCCAGTGAAAATTCTTGGTCTTGAGATAAAGCGCGAACGCATCGGCCAGGAGCACGTTGAGTGCCTCCGAAACCTTGTTGACTGCCTGGGACGACAGATCGGTGGGGGTGTCGAGGTCGGGCGAGACCTTTTGTGGGGCTTTGCTCACGAGAAACCTTCCTGTTAGGACGCGGACATTGACGGCGCGCCGCCGCACCCCTAACGCAGGCGGGCAGCGCCGGTTCCTTCAACGGAACCGTTTGGCCGGGGCCCTCGGATACCATGGACGATTGGATCGATTATTACGACTCGACGCATACGATCTATGTCAGCAAGCTGCATCGCGACTTGCACTTTCAGATCATCGCGCGGGACATCATCGGCTACATCTCCTCGCCCGAGGCGACCGTGCTCGACTATGCCTGCGGCGAGGCGCTGTCGGCGAGCCAGGTCGCGGCGGCTTGCGGCAAGCTGATCCTTGCCGAGCCCGCGCCCGGCGTGCGCGGCCGGTTGATCGCCCGGTTTGCCCCGAACACGAAAATCCGCGTCCGCTCGCTCGACGACGTCCACAACATGCAGGAGCAGTCGATCGATCTCGTCGTGATGAACTCGGTCGCGCAATACATGACGCCGGACGAGCTCGACGGCGCGCTCCTCAATTTCCGCCGCATCCTGAAACCCTCCGGGAAGCTGGTGCTCGGCGACATCCTCCAGCCCAATGTCGGCATGTTCAGGGACGTCACGGCGCTGCTCAGCTTCGGCCTGCGTCACGGCTTTTTGAAAGATGCACTGATCGGGCTGATCAGCACCGCACTGTCGGATTACCGTCATCTGCGCACGCGCATCGGGCTGCAGCGCTACAGCGAGGCGGAGATCACCGCCAGGCTCAAGGCAGCCGACTTCGCGGTCCAGCGCGCTCACCGCAATATCGGCCACAATAGCTGGCGCATGACGTTCGTCGCGCGGCCGCCGTTGGTTCGGTAAGTTTCCTGGGTTCGGTAAACTTCCTGGATTCGTTAGGCTTCCTGGGTCCGTTAAGCATAACGTCTGCCTGAGGTGGCTTGTCGCACCTCGATCGGTAATGATCGCCGCGGCCCGGTGGCGGAAGCGTTACGCGAGGGCGATGCATCGCTCTTTATCCTGGTTCAAATCCAGGCCGGGTCTCCACGCTTCGCCCCTCACGGGGCTACGCGTGGCGCGGCCACGCAAGCCGTCCAATCCTCACTCCATCTCGACCACTTCGCATTCCGACACAAGTCGCAGCCGGTCGGCATCCTTTGCCGCGGAGGTGATGACGGCATCCAGCAGGCCCGGAAAACGTGCGTCCAGATCTTCGCGGCGCAGCCGCACGAAGCGGTTGGTGCCGGCGACGCGGGTCTGCATCAGGCCGCATTCGCGCAGCTTGGCGAAGTGATAGGCCAGATTCGACTTGCCGCTGAGCCCGTTGAAATCGCCACAGCACAGCTCGCCGCTGACACGTTCCTGCTGCGCGAGCTGATACACGATCGCCAATCTGATCGGATCGCTCAGGCAATCCAGAACCATCGGCAGTTCGATCTGCGCGCGGGTGGGGTGGGGTGGGGTGCGGCTCATGTCGGAGACCATAGCGAAATGGCTTCGATGTTCAATAGTTCTTGAACCAATTGACTCCTGACCGTCCCATCGATAGTTCAATAAACATTGAACATAGGGAATCCTCGGATGAGCGTATTCTGGTTGGCCTTGGCGGCCTTTGCGATCGGCACGGAAGGCTTTGTCATTGCAGGGCTTTTGCCGTCGATCGCCACCGACCTGGCGATTTCCGTCCCCGCCGCCGGGCAGTTGGTCACGGCCTACGCCCTCACCTATGCGGTCGGCTCGCCGATCCTGGCGGTGACGCTGAACAATATCGACCGCCGCACCGTGCTGGCCCTGGCGCTATCGACCTTCATCGCCGGAAACCTCGCGGCGATGGTGGCGTCGAATTACGCCCTGCTGCTGGCCTCGCGCATGCTGATGGCGCTGGGCTCCGGCCTGTGCATGCCGACCGCGCTGGCCGTATCCGTGGCCGTCGCGGCGCCGGAGCGACGCGGCCGCGCGGTGGCGCTGGTTACCTCCGGCCTCACGGTTGCGACCGTCATCGGCGTTCCGCTCGGCAATCTCGTCGGCAGCCTGCTCGGCTGGCGCGCGACCTTTGCCATGGTCGCCCTGATCGGCGCCGTTGCGCTCGCTGGCCTCCTGCTCGGCCTGCCCCGCGGCCTGCCCCGCAACACGGCTTCGCTCGGCGATCGGCTGGCAGTGGCGCGTCACCGCAATGTCCTGACCGCGCTTCTGATCACGATCCTATGGGCGCTCGGCGGCTTCACAGTGTTCACCTATTTCGCGATCCCGCTGCGCGGCCTTGGATTCGATGCGTCGCAGATCAGCCTCGCGCTGCTGGTGTTCGGCGGCGCCGCCGCGATCGGCAACATGCTCGGCGGCGTCCTGGCCGACCGGCTCGGCACGCCCGCCACAGCAGGTCTCGGGCTTGCCGGCATGGCAAGCGCGCTGATCCTGCATTCGCTGGTCCTGAAGCTGATGCCGGGACAGGCGCATTATGCGGTGCTGGGCGCGATCTTCCTCTGGGGCATCTCGGGCTGGGCGTTCTACCCGGCCCAGGTCGCCAGCATCATCCGGATCGAGCCGCAGGCTTCGATGATCGCGCTCTCGCTCAACGCCTCGGCCATGTATCTCGGATTTGCGATCGGCGGTGCCCTGGGTGGCGCCGTGCTTGCGGCGTGGAGCCCGGCCGATCTCGGCTGGGTCGGCGGACTGAGCGTTTCGGCGGCTGTTCTGGTGCATCTCGCCCGGGGCTGGCAGGCCCGGCCAAAACCGGTCAAAATTGCCGGTTGATGGGCGTTTTTCGGGGTTTCGCCGTCCCGAAAACTGGTCTAAGACCCACCCCGCGCGCGAGGGGGGACCACCGCGCTCTCGGCCAAGGGACGCGCAGCAGGCGCGCCCTTTTTTTGTGCCCAAATTCCACTTCGGCGAGAGTTGATGCCCAAACGTACAGACATCACCACCATCCTGATCATCGGCGCCGGCCCCATCGTGATCGGCCAGGCCTGCGAGTTCGACTATTCGGGCACCCAGGCGGTGAAGACGCTGAAGGAAGAGGGCTATCGCATCGTCCTCGTCAATTCCAATCCGGCCACCATCATGACTGACCCGGAATTGGCGGATGCGACCTATATCGAGCCGATCACGCCCGAGATCGTCGCGAAAATCATCGAGAAGGAACGTCACGTCATTCCCGGCGGCTTCGCGCTGCTGCCGACCATGGGCGGACAGACCGCGCTGAACTGCGCGCTGTCGCTGCGCCAGCAAGGCACGCTCGACAAGTTCGACGTCGAGATGATCGGCGCCACCGCGGACGCGATCGACAAGGCCGAGGACCGCCAGCTATTCCGCGAGGCCATGACCAAGATCGGGCTCGAGACGCCGAAGTCACGGCTCGCCAACGCCTCCGCCCTAAAGAAGTCCTTCCGCGACAAGTACCAGGCCGAACGCGCAAAGGCCTCTGGCGCGGCGCTCGCAGAGCTCGAGCGGCAATGGACGCTCGGCGAGAACGACCGCCGCAAGCGCTACCAGGAATATGCGCTGGGCCAGGCGCTGATGGCGTTGTCCGAGATCGGCCTGCCCGCAATCATTCGCCCCTCCTTCACCATGGGCGGCACCGGTGGCGGCATTGCCTACAATAAGGAAGAGTTCCTCGACATCATCGAGCGCGGCCTGGATGCGTCTCCCACCAACGAAGTGCTGATCGAAGAATCCGTGCTCGGCTGGAAAGAGTACGAGATGGAGGTGGTGCGCGACAAGAAAGACAATTGCATCATCGTCTGCTCGATCGAGAACCTCGATCCGATGGGCGTGCACACCGGCGATTCCATCACGGTGGCGCCGGCGCTGACGCTGACCGACAAGGAATACCAGATCATGCGCGACGCCTCGCTGGCGGTGCTGCGCGAGATCGGCGTCGAGACCGGCGGCTCCAACGTGCAGTTCGGCGTCAACCCCGAAGACGGCCGCATGGTCGTCATCGAAATGAATCCGCGCGTGTCGCGCTCTTCCGCCCTGGCTTCGAAAGCCACCGGCTTTCCGATCGCAAAGGTCGCCGCCAAGCTTGCGGTCGGCTACACGCTCGACGAAATCGCCAACGACATCACCGGCGGCGCCACGCCGGCCTCGTTCGAGCCGACAATCGACTATGTCGTCACCAAGGTGCCGCGTTTCGCCTTCGAGAAATTCCCCGGCGCCTCCACCACGCTGACCACGTCGATGAAGTCGGTCGGCGAAGTCATGGCGATCGGCCGCACCTTCCAGGAAAGCCTTCAGAAGGCCTTGCGTGGACTCGAGACCGGCCTCACCGGCCTCGACGAGATCGAGATCGAAGGTCTCGGCCGCGACGACGACAAGAATGCGATCCGCGCCGCCCTCGGCACGCCGACGCCGAACCGGCTGCTCCAGGTCGCCCAGGCGATGCGGCTCGGTTGGTCGGACGAGGAGATCTTCAATTCCTGCAAGATCGATCCGTGGTTCCTCAGCGAGATGCGCGGCATCGTCGACATGGAAGCGAAGGTCCGCAAGAACGGCCTGCCGGGCAACGCCTTCGGCATGCGCACGCTCAAGGCCATGGGCTTCTCCGACGCCCGGCTCGCGGTGATCGCGGAGACGACGGAGGCAGAGGTCACGGCGAAGCGCCACGCGCTCGGCGTTCGCCCGGTCTACAAGCGCATCGACACCTGCGCGGCCGAGTTCGCCTCGCCCACCGCCTACATGTACTCGACCTACGAGGCGCCGTTCGCGGGCGCACCTGCGGACGAGAGCTCGCCGTCCGACAAGAAGAAGGTCATCATTCTCGGCGGCGGCCCGAACCGCATCGGCCAGGGCATCGAGTTCGACTATTGCTGCTGTCACGCCTGCTTCGCGCTGCACGACGCCGGCTACGAATCCATCATGGTCAACTGCAACCCGGAGACGGTGTCGACCGACTACGACACTGCGGACCGGCTCTATTTCGAGCCGCTCACCGCCGAGGACGTGCTGGAGATCATCGCGAAGGAACGCACGAACGGCACGCTTCACGGCGTGATCGTGCAGTTCGGCGGTCAGACCCCGCTCAAGCTCGCGCGTGCGCTGGAAGCCGCCGAAGTGCCGATCCTCGGCACCTCGCCCGATGCCATTGACCTGGCGGAAGACCGCGACCGCTTCAAGCGGGTGCTCGACAAGCTGCGGCTGAAGCAGCCCAAGAACGGCATCGCCTATTCGGTCGAGCAAGCGCGCTTGGTCGCAACCGATCTCGGCCTGCCGCTGGTGGTTCGCCCGTCCTACGTGCTCGGCGGCCGCGCGATGCAAATCATCCGCGAGGAGAACCAGCTCAGCGATTACCTGCTCGGCACGCTGCCGGAGCTGGTGCCGGGGGACGTCAAGGCCCGCTACCCGAACGACAAGACTGGCCAGATCAACACCGTGCTCGGCAAGAACCCGCTGCTGTTCGACCGCTATTTGTCCGACGCGACCGAGATCGACGTCGACTGCCTCTGCGACGGCAAGGACACCTTCATCGTCGGCATCATGGAGCACATCGAGGAAGCCGGCATCCATTCCGGCGACAGCGCCTGCTCGCTGCCGCCGCACTCGCTGGACGACAAGATGATCGAGGAGCTGGAGCGGCAGACCCGCGAGCTGGCGCTCGGCCTCGACGTCGTCGGTCTGATGAATGTGCAATACGCCATCAAGGACGGCGAGATCTACGTGCTCGAAGTCAATCCGCGCGCCTCGCGTACGGTGCCCTTCGTCGCCAAGGTGGTCGGCACGCCCGTTGCGAAGATCGCGGCGCGCATCATGGCCGGCGAGAAGCTTGCCGATTTCAAGCTGAAGAAGGCGAACCTCGATCATGTCGGCGTGAAGGAATCGGTGTTTCCGTTCGCCCGCTTCCCCGGCGTCGATACCGTGCTCGGCCCCGAGATGCGCTCGACCGGCGAGGTCATGGGCATCGACCGCTCCTTCGCGGTGGCGTTCGCCAAGAGCCAGCTCGGCGGCGGCACGCGGGTGCCGCGCAAGGGCACGGTGTTCGTCTCGGTGCGCGAGAGCGACAAGACGCGCATCACCGAGGCCGTCCGCGAGCTGCATTCGCTCGGCTTCAAGGTGCTGGCGACGTCCGGCACGGCCCGCTTCCTGACCGACCAGGGCATCCCGACCGAGAAGGTGAACAAGGTGCTGGAGGGCCGGCCGCACATCGTCGACGCCATCACCAATGGCGATGTCCAGCTCGTCTTCAACACCACCGAAGGCCCGCAGGCGCTCGCCGATAGCCGTTCTCTGCGGCGCGCGGCCCTCTTGCATAAAGTGCCGTATTACACCACTCTTTCCGGGGCCGTGGCGGCCGCGCAGGGCATCCGCGCCTATCTGGGCGGGGACCTTGAGGTTCGGACCCTGCAGAGCTACTTTTCGGAAACCTGATCGCGAGCGGAAGGCCCGACCTTCCGCTAAGTGATTGGCGATGAAGCCACTATGGCCGGAGGAACTGTCCGGCCATATGGTTGTTCTGTTCCGGCGCCAAGCCCATATGAACGTTCGGCGGCAAGCGCGTTGAGCCCCCGGACAGACTGACGAATCAAGTTGCGTGCGCTCTGGCATGTCAGGGCGCGCGCGACCGAAGGACGAGAGAAGAGATGGAAAAGGTACCGATGACCGCGGGCGGCTTTGCCGCGCTCGGGGAAGAACTGAAGAAGCGCCAGTCGGAGGACCGTCCGCGGATCATCGAGCATATCGCCGAGGCGCGCTCGCACGGAGACCTTTCGGAGAACGCGGAATACCACGCCGCGAAGGAAGAGCAGTCCCACAATGAAGGCCGTATCGCCGAGCTCGAGGACAAGCTCGCGCGCGCCGACATCATCGACATCTCGAAGCTGTCCGGCGACACCATCAAGTTTGGCGCGACCGTGACACTGGTCGACGAGGACACCGAAAAGAAGACGGTGTGGCAGATCGTCGGCGAGGTCGAGGCCGACGCCAAGAAGGGCCGCATCTCCATCACCTCGCCGCTCGCGCGCGCGCTGATCGGCAAAAAGAAGGGCTCAACCGTCGAGGTCAACGCACCCGGCGGCGCCAAGGCTTACGAGATCACCAAGGTGGAGTGGCGGTAACGATTTGCCGTCGCATGTGATTTGAAAAAGGCCGCGCAGTGCGCGGCCTTTTTTGTTGCTGGGTGTTGCTGGTAATGAGGTGGGATGATCCCTCACCGCTCGTCATTGCGAGCGCAGCGAGCAATCCAGAGTCTTTCCGGAGACCGCTTGGATTGCTTCGCTCCGCTCGCAATGACGGAGGAGACGCTACCTTCTTGCCCTCACGTCGAGCGGCACAGCCGCCTCGTATTTTGAATTGTGCAGCACCAACGAGGTCCGCACGTTGCGGACGTGTGGAGCGGCGGTCAAATGGGTGACGAAATCCTGGAAGGTGGCCATGTCGGGTGCGACGCATTTCAGGATGAAATCGACTTCGCCCGACAGCATCCAGCACTCGCGCACCAGGGGCTCGGCGCGGACGAACTCCTCGAAGGCGCGCAAATCGGCCTCGGCCTGGCTGGAGAGGTGCACCGCGGCAAACACCGTGACGTCGAAGCCCAGCTTGCGCGCATCCAGAAGCCCGCGATAGCCGTGGATATACCCCTCCTCCTCCAGCGCCCGGACGCGGCGCAGGCAGGGCGGTGGCGAAATGCCGACGCGCTTGGCCAGCTCGACATTCGTGATTCGACCGTCGGCCTGAATCTCGGTGAGAATTTTCAGGTCGATCTCGTCTAGGTTCCGCGACACGTGATTGGAACTCCTGGCCTTTACGGCGGTATTGGTGGGTCTGTCGCAATCCTCATAGCCCAGACCGCGCACTCGGCGCAATTTTATTGCGCGTGCAGCGCAATCGACTTTTGTTCCTTGTTGGAAAAATCCGCCGAGAGGGAATGCAATTCTTGCATAGCTCACCAGAAGGCTTAGATTACCTCTGATATTTCAGCGCCTCCGCGAGGCCTCCCGGCACGTTCCGCGCCCGCGCTGCAGTCCCCCGTGAAAGGCATCTGTCGAAATGTCCGCCGCTGTCCATGCAAAGGTCGTCATCATCGGCTCCGGCCCCGCCGGCTACACGGCGGCGATCTACGCCGCGCGCGCGATGCTCGAGCCGATCCTGATCCAGGGCATCCAGGCGGGCGGCCAGCTCACCATCACCACCGACGTCGAAAACTATCCGGGTTTCGCCGACGTGATCCAGGGCCCCTGGCTGATGGAGCAGATGGAGAAGCAGGCGCTGCATGTGGGCACCCAGATCAAGACCGATCTGGTGACCAAGCTTGACACCTCGCAGCGACCCTTTCGTCTGACCTGCGATAGCGGCGACGTCTATCTCGCCGACGCCGTCATCCTCGCCACCGGCGCCCAGGCGCGCTGGCTCGGGCTGCCGTCCGAAACGAAATTCCAGGGCGGCGGCGTGTCGGCCTGTGCCACCTGTGACGGCTTCTTCTACCGCAACAAGAACGTCGTGGTGGTCGGCGGCGGCAATACCGCGGTCGAGGAAGCCCTGTACCTCACCAACCATGCCTCGCAGGTCACCATCGTGCATCGTCGCGATCACTTCCGCGCCGAACGCATCCTGCAGGAGCGTCTGTTCAAGCACCCGAAGATCAAGGTGATCTGGGACTCAGCCGTCGACGAGATCTGCGGCACCGAGAACCCGAACAAGGTCACTCATGTGCGGCTGAAGAACGCCAAGACCGGCGCCTTGACCGACGTGCCGACCGACGGCGTCTTCGTCGCGATCGGGCATGCCCCGGCGACCGAGCTCGTGGCCGGCCAGATCAAGCTGAAACCGTCGGGCTATGTCGAGGTCGCCCCGAACTCGACCGCCACCTCGGTCCCCGGCCTGTTCGCTGCGGGCGACGTCGCCGACGAGACATATCGTCAAGCGGTCACGGCGGCAGGCCTCGGCTGCATGGCAGCGCTCGAGGCGGAACGATTTTTGGCCCTGCGCGCCAGCGAGCGCGCGGCAGCGGAATAGGCATCATGGCACGAACACGCGACGGATTCACGGATATGGACTGGGACAAGCTGAAGGTGTTTCACGCGGCGGCGGAAGCGGGCAGCTTCACGCACGCGGGCGAGCAGCTCGGCCTGTCGCAATCGGCGGTGTCACGCCAGGTGTCGGCACTGGAGCAAGAACTCTCGGTCTCGCTGTTCCACCGCCACGCGCGCGGCCTGATCCTCACCGAACAGGGCGATCTCTTGTTCCGCACCGCCCATGACGTGTTCATGCAGCTGCAGGCGGCGCGCGCGAAACTGACCGACAGCCGCGAGCGGCCGAGCGGCGATCTCAAGATCACCACCACGCCCGGCGTCGGCATCAACTGGCTGATCCCCCGGCTCGGCGAATTCACCGCGCTCTATCCGGAAATCCGGATCTCGCTGATCGTCACTGACGAGGAGCTCGATCTGTCGATGCGCGAGGCCGACGTCGCGATCCGCACCCGCAAGCCGACGCAGCCGGATCTCATCCAGCGCAAGCTGTTCGCGATGGGCTTCCACGCCTATTGCTCGCCTGATTACATCAAGCGCTTCGGCACGCCGCGTACGCTGGAGGAGCTCGACTCTCATCGCATCATCACGCTCTCCGACGGCAACTTCGCGCCGCATCTTCAGAACCGCAACTGGCTGGTCGAAGCGGGGCGCAACGGCTCGGGTCCGCGCGAAGCCTATTTCAGGGTCAACAACATTCTCGGCCTGGTGCGCGCCTGTCAGCAGGGCCTCGGCATCGCCGCGCTGCCGGACTATCTGATCGAAGAACAGAGCCGCCTCGTGCAGCTGTTCGGCGAATCGGATTCGATCCAGCTCGATACGTATTTTGTTTATCCGGAAGAGCTGAAGACGGTCGCACGCGTGCAAGTGTTCCGCGACTTCGTGGTGAGCAAGGCGCAGCGCTGGCCGTCCTGATTTCCGCATGTCTGACATGCGGCTTGGACGCTTGATGCAGGGCGCGAGGCTAGCCCATAATGTTTTCACGCTGAGCCTTCGCGTTGCGCATTTGTCCCCCTCCTCCAGTGGCGCGGGAGTTCAGTAATCCCTCTTGGAAGGTGATTGTGTCGGCCTCACGTGGCCAATACCTTAAGCCGGGCTCGATCGAGCCCGGCTTTTTTTTGGCAGATCCGGCCTTCGCCCTCCACGTGTATTGACAGTTCCATGCTTACCCCGCATCATTTGCGAATGATCACGAAGTCGTGCGCAATCTCGTCGAAGGCAGTCGCCTCGAAAAAAGGCCCCCATCTGGGGACCTCGGAATTTTGCGCGCGCTAACAGCCTTCGTCATCGCGAGCCGAAACTTCGAAAACCCCGCCGCTTGGACGGGGTTTTTTCATGTGCGCCCCCGTCTCAGGATTTTTCCCGAGAAGGAGATGGAACATGACCGGACTACAGGAACAATTGCACGGGCTCTGGCTGCCGCTGGTGACGCCGTTTCGCGACGGCGCTCTCGACGAGAGGTCGCTGCGCCGATTGACCCGGCATTACAGCGGACAGGCCGTCGACGGCTTCATCCTGGGGGCGACCTCCGGTGAAGGCATGACGCTGCGCGACGCGGAGCTTGAACGCCTCGTCGCCATCGTGCGGGACGAGCTGGCCGCCGCCCACAGCAAGATTCCGGTCTGCCTCGGATTGTCAGGCGCGGACACCTCGCGGCTGAAGGAGCGTCTCGACGAGACCGCGGACTGGCCGATCGACGGTTACCTGATTGCGAGCCCGTATTATGTGCGGCCGTCGCAGCGCGGGTTGCTGGCGCATTTCGAGGCGCTCGCCGATCACGCCGCCTGGCCGCTCGCGCTCTACAACATTCCCTATCGCACCTCGGTCAACATCACCAACCAGACGCTGCTGCGGCTTGCCGGGCATCCGAATATCATCGGCCTGAAGGATTGCGGCGCGAGCCGCGAGCAATCCATCGCGCTGCTGCGCGACCGGCCTGCGGGCTTTCGCGTGCTGACTGGCGAGGATGCGAATTATTTCGAGGCGCTCAGCGACGGTGCCGACGGCGGCATCGTGCTGTCAGCCCACCTCGAGACCGCGACGTTTGCGGCTGTCCATGCCGAGCTGAAGCACGGCAATCACGATGCGGCGCTGGCGCGCTGGCAGGAGGTCGCCGACCTGACGCGCCTATTGTTCACCGAGCCCAGTCCCGCACCGGCGAAGTATTGGCTGTGGCGCGCGGGCCTGATCGACAGCCCCGAAGTGCGCCTGCCGATGGTCGAAGTCGGCAGCGAACTCGCAGTCCAGCTCGACCGCGAGATCGAGCGACGGATGCAAGTCGCGGCGTAGCTGATAGCCCGCACCCCACCCTCTCCCCGTAAGTACGGGGAGAGGGAGTGAGAGAGCGGAGTGCGTGGTTAACTGCGCCCGAACGGCCTTCGCTGCTGCCGCATGGTGCATCCACGGCTCGTTTACGCAAACGCGCCTATCGTCTTCATTCAAAGTCTTTTCAAATGGGGGAATGATCATGGGGCAACGCATCCGCCCGACGGCGGCAGACGTCTTCGCGTCAGCCGATTTCATGCGGGGAATTGTGGTGGTGTCGTCGTTCGGCTTCTGGGCGGTGATGCTCGGCCTGATGCCGGTGCTGGTGTTTCGGGTCTGGCTGGCGTGAGGCAAGCGCACGTCCGGATGGTTAACTCGTGGTAGCACCTGTGTTCGAAAGCGCGCGAGACTGCGACCCGGATTTTTAAAACATCCAATGTAGCGTTCACGCCCATAAGCGAAGAAATCGCGGGGGCGTTTGTGAATAGTCATAACGAAGTGGCGTCGCATTACGACGCTGAACAGCAGGGCTTTACCACCGAGGACATTCTCTGGGCCGCCGGCATCTGGTCGGTGATCCTCACTCTGTCGCCGGTGATCGTGTTCTACATGCTGATGGTGGCCTAGCTACCAAGTCATCTTCCCAAAAACGCAAAACGCGCGGATGTCCGCGCGTTTTTCGTCCGGGGAATGATTTATGAAAAATTACGCCGCCTGCTTGTGCATTGCGCCGGACGCCGACGCCGTGCCGCGAATAGCCTTTACCGAACGTTCGATCGCCGCCCACAGCCTTGCGATTTCCTGAGCCGCACGGCTCTCGGCCTGATATTCCCGCGCGCCCTCGCCGTGGCTCAGCGCCATCAGCAGATCCGAACGGTTGGTGATCTGGCCGCCCCACACCGGAGCACGGAACTTCGCCAGCGCTTCGCGGGCGATGGTGACGATCGGGCTTTCGGATTCGTCGCGGCGCGCCGGCGCACCGTTGAGCACGACCGCGTAGGGCTTGCGAGCCGCACGGCACATCTGGATGGTTTCCTGCACCGCGTTGACGTCGAACACGCCGGGACGGGCGGGAATCACCACCATGGTGGCATTGCGGATGGCGTCGTCAACGACGGCCGACAGGTTCGGCGGCGTGTCGATCAACACCCATTCATAACCGTCGCGCTTGGCAGCGGAGACGATGCCGCTGACCGAGTTCACTGCGGACTTGATCGGCGGCTCGTTGGTGCCACGCAGCTTGTGCCACAGCGTGAGCGAGCCCTGCGGATCCGCATCGACGAGCAGGATCGGCTTGGTCGCCTTGATCTGCGCGGCGAGATGCGCGGCCAGGGTACTCTTGCCCGAGCCACCTTTACGCGATGCAAAAACAATAACGTTCATACCTCTGCCTCCAGATTGACCCCAGGCGGCGAAAATGAATCACCGCGGTGATTCGGGAAAGAAAAATTTATCATAAGTTATGTCGGCGCCATGAAATAACAAAGCGCGTTGGCTTTTGAGTCACACTGTCGCGTGCGACGACGGCTTCATGCCGGCAATCGTGCGTTTTTTGGGCAGCCCGGCGGGAAATAATGGAATGCAACCTCGCCGCGCAATCCGTTTCGCTGGCCGTTTCCATCCCGCCTTGTCGCAAGCGTCCGCACGCGGAGGCGAACAAAACGAGTCCGGTGGCTGGTGTGGGACTGATGTCCTGATCAGTTTGGACTCAGCGACGAGGGGCCGGGCACGCAAATGCCCGGGACTTCAAACGCACTGCGCGCTTTGGCCCGGGCATGATCGAGTTTCAAAAAGGGAACGCGTGCCCGCGTTCAGCCTTCGCTGGATTTCTTCTTCTTGGCGGTCTTCGTGCTCTTCTTCGCAGGTTTGGGCGCGATGCTGGTCGGCTTGCCGGCGCGGGGCGCGGCCGCCATGCCCGGCTCCGGTCCCGGCCGGAAGAACACCCGGCACTGCGGCGAGAGCTGCGACTTCTTCTGGATCATGCAGGCGGTGATGGCATCGACGTTCGGAACGAAGTCGCCGCACAGCCGCATCGCATCGGGCGTGCAGGCCTGCTGCTCCTCCTGGGAGTAGGCAAAGCCTTCACCGGGGTGGATCAGGACGGCCAGGGCGATGCCCGTGATCGCAGCAGCAAAGGTCTTGTTGAAACGGAACGGCGGCATCGATCCCCCCAAAATGTCGAGTCGGAGCGGATAGTGGGTGAACGGGGGTTCGTTGGCAACGAGGGTAGATGCGAAAGGCGGGACGTGTGCGGTCTCGGCAACAGGGCCTCCCAAAACAAAAAGCGCGAAAACAACCCCATGCACAGTAGCCAAGTCCATGTGTTGATTGGACTTTGCCAATGGTGATTTACGGATTTTACGAAATGCGGTTTGACTCGTCGGGCAAAACAGGAGCATGATGCCATCATCACAGAACGTGCGTGGGGTGGTCGGCCTGTCTCCTGCGCTGGACAAAAGCGTGAGCGGGACGGAGACGATTGCATGGAGCGAAATGAGGCGGAGCTGCCGCTGTCGGGTGTGACGGTGGTCTCGCTCGAGCAGGCGATCGCGGCTCCTCTTGCCAGCCGGCATCTTGCGGACTGGGGCGCGCGCGTCATCAAGATCGAGCGGCCGGGCGATGGCGATTTCTGCCGCGACTACGATCACGTGATGAACGGGATGTCGAGCCAGTTCGTCTGGACCAACCGGTCGAAGGAGAGCCTCGCCATCGACATCAAAAGCCCCGAAGGCCAGAAGGTGCTCGAGGCCTTGCTGCCGCGGGCCGACGTCTTCATCCAGAACCTGGCGCCCGGCGCGGCGGAGCGGGTGGGCCTTGATGCCGCATCGCTGCTGCGGAAATTTCCCCGGATCATCGCCTGCGACGTGTCGGGCTATGGTGCGGGCGGTCCCTACAGCAACAAGAAGGCCTACGATCTCCTGGTGCAGTGCGAGGCCGGCGTCCTCGCCATCAACGGCACCGAGGCGGAGCCCGCCAAGGTCGGACTTTCGGTGGTCGATATCGCCACCGGCATGTACATCCTGAACGGCGTGCTGATGGCGTTGTATCGCCGCGAGCGGACCGGCAAGGGCACCGCCTTCCAGGCCTCGCTGTTCGATTCCATCACGGACTGGATGAGCTATCCCGCCTTCTACACGCAGAGTACGGGCCGGCCGCTGCCGCGAACCGGCGCCAGGCATGCAACGATAGCGCCGTATGGCCCTTTCCGCGTCGGCGACGGCAACACGATCTTCTTCGGCATCCAGAACGACCGGGAATGGCGATCGCTGTGCGCCATTGTGCTTGGCGACGCCGCCTTTGCCGACCACCCCCGCTTCCGCACCAATCCGCTGCGCATGCAGAACAGGGACGATCTGCAGGTCCATATCGAGCAGCGTTTTGCAGCGATGACCAGTGACGAGGTGCTGCGGCTGCTCGACGAGGCCTCGATCGCCAACGCGCACCTGAATTCGGTCGAGGCGTTCCTGGAGCACGAGCAGCTCCGCGCCCGCTCCCGGGTGCAACCGGTGGGATCTCCGTGCGGTCCGGTCATGAGCTTCCTGCCGGCCCTCACCATTCCCGGCCTGTCGCCCCGGATGGATCCGGTGCCTGACGTCGGCCAGCACAACCCATCCATCCTCAGCGAGCTCGGTCTCGCAAGGGAGACATGACGATGACGCCCCGGCGGCCGACGCGGGTCTATCTGGCCGTTCCCGCGCATCGCTCCCGTCTCGTCGCCAAGGCGGCTGCCTCGGCCGCGGACGCGGTGTTCATGGACCTCGAGGACGCGGTGCCGCCGACCGAGAAGAGCGCGGCGCTGGCGGAAGCCGCAGGGGCGCTGTCCTCGCTGGAGTGGGGCAACAAGGTCGTCGCGGTCAGGCTCAACGCCGTCGACAGCCCCTTCATCGCGCAGGAAATCCGCATGCTCGCTGCGCTGCCCAGGCTGGATTCGGTGATCGTGCCGAAGGCGGAGCACGCGAGCGACATCGCCGCCATTGCCGATCAGCTGCGCGCGGCCGCGCCGGATCGGCCCTCGCCTGTGGCGCTCGAACTGCTGATCGAGACCGCGCTGGGGCTCGTCAATGTCGACGCGCTCGCCGCGGCACACCAAAGCGTCGCCGCCCTTCATCTCGGCGTCGGCGATTTCGCGGCGTCGATCGGCGCCCGCTCCTCGGAAATCGGCGCGTCGCCGGACGGCTACCGCCACGTGGGCTCCGCCCAGAGCGGCTATGCCTCCGCCCCGCTCGATCTGTTCGCCTATCCGATGATGCGCCTGCTGGTGGCCGCGCGCGCGTTCGGCCTGCGCGCCATCGACGGTCCGTGCGGCGCGTTCCGGGATGGCAGGCTGACTGAAAGCAGCGCGCTCAAGGCGGCTGCGATGGGTTTTGACGGCAAGCAGGTGATCCATCCCGACCAGATCGAACCGACGCTGCGGGCGTTCGTCCCCTCCGACACCGAGCTCGCGCACGCGCGCCGGGTGGTCGAGGCCATGGAGCAGGCCGAGGCGCAGGGCCAGGGCGCGGTGACCCTCGACGGCAAGATGATCGACTATGCCAATGTTCGGATGGCGCGCAGGATCATCGAGATGGGATCGTAGCGGCGCATGGCCACGGTGCTGATCGTCGCGCCGGTGTTTGCGCTGATCGCGGCCGGCTATGCCGCGGTGCTGTTTCGCTTCGTCTCTGAGACCGCGCACAAGGGCATCTCGGAATTCGCCTTCAGCATCGCGATCCCCGCGCTGCTGTTCCGCACCATCGTCGTCTCGGAATTTTCCGGCGTCAGCCCCTACAGGATGTGGGGCGCCTATTACGGCGCGCTCGCGCTGACCTGGATCGCAGCGCTAGCGCTGTCGGCGCTGCTGCGCCAGCGGCGCGAGGACCGCGAGGACGGCGTCGTGTTCGCGATCGGCTCGGTCTACGGCAACATCGTGATGCTCGGCATTCCCCTGACGCTCTCGGCGCTGGGCAACGAGGCCGCAGGCCCGATGGCGCTGATCCTGTCGGTGAACACGCCGCTGCTCTGGCTCTGCGGCATCCTGCAAATGGAATGGGTCAGCCGCAAGCAGACCGGCTCGGCGCTGTCGGTGATCCGGCCCGTGCTCACGGATCTCGCGCGCAATCCGCTGATGCTGGGGATCGGTTTTGGCGTGGTCTGGCGTTTCACCGGCCTCGGCCTGCATCCCGTGGTCGACAGGACCGTCGAGCTGCTGGCGCAGGCGGGCTCGCCGGCGGCGCTGATCGCGCTCGGCATCAATCTGTTCCGGTTCGAGGTCAAGGGCGAGATGTTAAGCGTCGTCGTGATGAGCGCGCTCAAGCTGCTGGCGATGCCGGCTGCCGCGTTCGTGCTGGCAAAGCTGCTCGACCTGCCGCCGCTCGCGGCCGGCGTGGTCGTGCTGTTCGCGGCCATGCCGACCGGGGCGAACGCGTACATCTTCGCGGTTCAGTATCAGCGGCTGGTGAACCCGGTGTCGGGCGCGGTGGCGCTGGGGACGTTGTTGGCGGCGGTGACGTTGCCGGTGGTGGTGTGGCTGGTGGCGAGGTGAAGTGTCAGAGGCCTGCAGAGTGCGCCGCACCACCGACCGAATATCCAATCAGCGCAGGCCCAGGAACGAGAGCACCACACCAATTACGACGACGAGTCCGACCAGATAGATAATGCCGTTCATGTCTCAGCTCCTCAGCGTTGTCAGTCCTGCCGCAACACAAACACCCAAGGTCGTGAAAAGGTTCGGCGGTGCTCGGCGCCGTTTTCTCCTGAAATCGGGGAACGAAAGCGACCCATCCTGCTTCGTGGCGTGCTGAGCTTCGCCCCCTCAACGCGATGATTTTGCGTTTACACGCAAAGGTCGCTAGGCTGCCCTGATACGTCCTGCAGGGAGGGTGACATGGGACAGCGTGAAGAGAGACTGGCATTGATCAGAAGCGCTTACGCGGCACGCGACGGCGGTAACGCCGAAGGCTTGGTGACAGCCTTTCATCCCGAGGGTCTGTTCACCTTGATGGGCGACAACAGCGCGCTCGCACTGACGGGGACTATGCAGGGGCACCCGACCCTGCGTGGAGCCTTCAGTAAATTGATCGATGAATTCGGTTTCGAAGGTCGCGAAATCCTGGCCGAGCTGGTCGACGGAGATCGCGTTGCTGTCCACTCCCGCGTCGTCGTTCGACACCATCCGACCGGGAAGGCTTCCAGCACCGAGATCCTGGACCTGTTCAGATTTCAGGACGAAAAGATCGTCGAGCTGATCGAGTTTGCGGACACTGCGCAGATCAAGGCGATGATCTCCTGAACGCGCGATGGGGTTCTGTTAGTGTCGCCTGGCGTTGGTTAGCTTGGTGCACTGTCACACTAATTCGTAATTGTATGACCTTCAGGTTATGAACCAGGCTCCGAAAGGGTTATTGAACACGCTGGCCCTCGCGCCAAGCCATCTCCCAAAAGTCTGCCTCGAGTCGGGTGGCTTCCCTAAAGATCGCAATCAGCTCTGCCTCGCGCGCCGGCGTGGCGTAGAGATCGGCGAGATGCTCCATGTGCGCCCGCGCTTTGGCGGCGACCTCCTGGTACGGCGCGCCGGCGTACTCCGCGATCCAGACGCGGTAGGCGTTCGTCGCAGCGTCCGCGAGGGGGAGCGAGGCGAGCCGCGTTGCGATCTCCGCGTACCCGATCACGCAGGGGGCAAGCGCCACCTTGAGTGCCAGCAGATCGCCGCGCATGCCCGCGTCGAGCACGTAGCGTGTATAGGCCAGCATCTCGGCCGCCGGAGGCGCCTGTTCAAGGTCGGTCGGGGACAGACCCCAATCGGCACAGAGCTTCACATGCAGGTTCATCTCGACATCGAGGATGGCCGAAAGGCCGGCCGCTGCTTCACGCATGTCGGCAAGTCTGGGCGACTTGTAGACCGCGAGCGCATAGGCGCGAGCAAACTCGATCAGGAACAGATAGTCCTGAACGAGGTAGTGACGAAACGACGCTTCGGGGAGCGAGCCGTCTGCCAATCCGTTCGTGAAGGGATGCTCGGTATAGGCCCGCCACTCAACGGATGCTGCTGTCTTGAGACGCTCGAAGAAACTCACGATCTTTTTCGCCTGGCTTGGTCAGTCATCCGCGCTCTACGGTAGAGAGCGTGCATGATCCTAAGTCCCATCGCGAGCGCGAGGTTTGCTAATTCGATTGGTTCCGCTCCATGCGTACTAACCTTCCTCAGGAGCAACGACTTCGCTTCCTGCACCATCTTCTGTTGCAAATACACAAACGCTCCCACCAGCAAATCACGCCAATTCATAATCAACCTTTGCGACAAATCCCACAACTGAAGCGATCATCTTAGCGCAGGACTCGCGCGTACAACCAGATTTCGGTGACGTTGGACGATTTGGTGCAGTCGTGTTGCCTAACTCACGTAAGGGCGGGTTTGCTTTGTTGGCACCCTAAACGCATCGCGGCAAAGGGGTTGCCAGCGCTGGTAAAGTGGGTGGGTAACCGTTCGACCGCTGGTGTTTCTGTGTCGAGGAAGCTCGCTCGTGCCAGGGCAACCAAAGCTCTCCACCAACACTGGTACAGTTGGGTGGGCTCGAACCACCGACCTCCTGTTCCACAGACAGGCGCTCTAACCAACTGAGCTACAACTGCATCCTTGCGAGCCGCCCGGGGGGCGCCCTTGAAAGGGCCGGTACCGAGGGGGCTGGACGGGGCGGAAACTAGGTGCAACGGGCGTTTTTGGCAAGGCCGCAACACCCTCAAAACGTCCCGCAAACGAGGTTATTTCCAAAGCAAAACCCGGGCTCTAGGCCCGGGTTTCTTAATTGAGACGGCCGCGCCGGATCAGGCGGCGGGGTAGAGCTTCGCGGCGGAGGCCTTGATCGGCTCGGCGGCGGCGGTGGCAGCGCGCTGGGTGATCTCGGCGAGCTCCCGGGCCTGGGCCTGGAAGGTCTCGAGCTGCGTCTTGGAATGGTTGGTCCACAGCGCGAACGCATCCTGCGGCGCCTTCACGCTGAACAGCTCCTGGGTGAAGTCGAGATGGGCCTTGGTGTTGGCCTTCGCGAACTCCATCAGCTTGGCGGTGTATTCGCTCACGCCCTTGTGGGCGGAAGAGAACACGGCCTCGACGGTGCCGTTGTGGGTCTCGGCGGCGTCCTTGAACTTGGCGTAGCTCTCGCGGGCCTGCGACACGCCCTTTTCGGCGAACGCACGCATCTGCTCGGGGACCTCGAACGGAATGATCGAGGCAGAAAACGGATCAGTCGCACCTGTCATGGTTTGTCCCTCACACTAATGAAAAAACGGAGTGAGCCTTCAGGCGCGCCCGCCGGCCAACCGGGTGACGGATGCGAAGACCGGAAACACGAAACGAATGATGGCTCGCCCAGCGCCCGAACCAATGCCTGCCCAAAATGTCAACATTGTGCAACGCAACGGGTTTGGAGGGTGCATTGCGCAAATTTAATCGCGGGGAGGATGAGGTTCCCAAGCTGGGGAACCGGTGGTTGAGGTATTTGAGTCCGGCGGCCGCGCTCTCTCCGTTCCCTCCCCCCTTGTGGGGGAGGGTCAGGGAGGGGGGTGCCACACGGGGATTTTCTCTGTCGCGCTTTGGCCGCGGGGCAACGACTGACACCTTTTGCTGGGTTACCCCCTCTCCCTAGCCCTCCCCCACAAGGGGGGAGGGAACGCAGCTGAGTTGGGGCGCGAGCTTGGATTGATGCGACTGACCATTTGCCACGCGCGAATCCTGCGGATGCAGCGCCGGCGCGGCTTGCGGGCCTGGGGACATTAAGGTTATCGCGGCTTTAGGCCTTGGCCCGTAGGCTTGGGACGTGGACCTGCCCGCGGCTGCGGGCGATACTAACCCTTTCTTAAGGCTGTCATTCCCGGCAGCCTTGCTGACAAGCGAGACGCGAAGCCGGTCGGATGACGAGTTCGGATTTCCAGTTGCGAGGCGTGGGCGATCCCCGGCTGGCCGTGCACGCGACCTCCCCGCTGCCCGCCTGGCTCTGGTCGATCGACGGCACGCGCGTGCTCTGGGCCAATCCGGTCGGCGCAAGACTGTTTGGCGCGGCCAACGCCACGGCGCTCGCGGACAAGACTTTCGGGCCCGCCGACAGCCACCGCCGCCAGATCGTTCGCCTTGCCGGCCGGCTGCCTCCGAACGGGGCGATCCGGCTCGAACGGCTGCGCGGCTTCGGCGCGCGGCTCGGCACGCTGATGACCTGCGCCTGTGCCCGGCTTGAGTTCGCCGATGGCGGCCGCGCTGTGCTTGTCACCGCGATGGACCCGGGCTTGCGCGCCATGCCGCTGGTCGAGCGGCTGCTTCGTCTCGTCGATGGCGCCAAGGCGCCGATGGCGGCGTTCGCGCCCGACGGCCTGTTCGTCGGCGCCAGCGAAACCGCCCGCACCCTGCTCGGCTTCCGCGATCTCGGCGAAGCCGGCCTCGAACAAGCGCGCAGCGACGCGCTTCGCCAGGGCCGCGCCGAGACGCCGATCGGCATCGGCCAGATGGTGCTGCAGCGGGTCGGCAGCGGGGCCGATATCGGCCTGGTCGCGCTGATCGAGCCTGCGGTGCAGCAGGCGGCGGCTGCGAGTGAGGAGGTCGAAGCCAAGCCCGCTGAAGAGATCGCGCGCGAAGACATCGCTTCGTCCGAGCCTGCGCCGTCCCCTGCCCCACCCGCCGCGCCGGAGCATGTGCAAGCAGCGCCCTCGCACGAGGCGCCATCCGAAATCGCGCTGTTCGATGCATTTGCCGAGCCGGTCGACGCGCCGGAAGCAACGATCGCGCACGAACCGCCCGCGCGCGAGCCAGCGACGGAGATCGTCTCGATCCAGCAAGCCGTCGAGCAAGCGGCCGACGCCGCGCCAGAAACTCCGGTTGAAAACTCGCCCGAAGCCATGGTGTCGCCGCAGGACGCGCCGACCGTAACAGGCATGGTCGAGCCGCCGTCGGGCCACGAAGAGCCGCCCGCACCGCGTCAGCATCCGCTGCGCTTCCTCTGGAAGGCGGATGCAGAGGGCCGCTTTGTGCTTCTCTCCGACGAGTTCATCCACCTGATCGGGCCGCGCACGGCGGCCGGCTTCGACCGCCCCTGGCGCGAGATCGCCGACACCTTCGCGCTCGACCCTGAAAGCCGCGTGGCGCAGGCGCTTGCCAGCAAGGATACCTGGGCCGGGATCACCGTGAACTGGCCGGCCGACGGCGGCGAGCATCTGCCGGTCGAGCTTGCCGGTCTGCCGGTTTATGACGGCGAACGCAATTTTGCGGGCTTCAGGGGTTTTGGCGTCTGCCGCGATCTCGACGGACTCAACCGGCTCGATGCGCTCAGGCGCTTTGAGCTGCTGGCCGAACCGGCGGCGCCGCAAAGCCTGTCCGCCGATGTGGTCGAGCCGGAGCCCGAGCCAGAGGCGCCGCCTCCGCCGATCGAGCCGCCCGCACCTGAGCCTGAGCCTGAGCCTGAGCCTGAAGCTGAACTGCCCGAACCCACACCCGACGCGAATTCACATCCAACCGATCCGGAAACGCCAGTGGAAACGCCTCCCAATGTCCTGCCGTTCCGCGCGCCCGGCGACACGCGACCGCCGACGCTGACGCCGGTCGAGAACAGCGCGTTCAACGAGCTCGCGCGGCAATTGTCCGAGCGCCTCGAACGCGACAAGGAAACCATCGCGGCATCGGCCGAGCCGCCGGATGCCGAGATCACGCCCGAAGCGCCGACGCCGGAGCCCGAGCCCAAGTCTGAGGCTGAGACGCCGCACGCGCCGGCCGAATGGCTGACCGCGCCCGCGCCGCCGGCGCACGGCCACAGCTCGCGCGACCGCGCGCTGCTCGACCTGCTGCCGACCGGCATCCTGATCTATCGGCTCGACCGCTTGCTCTATGCCAACCCGGCGTTTCTCGCGCGCATGGGCTATGCCAGCCTGAGCGCGCTGGAGAATGCCGGCGGGCTGGATGCGCTCTATGTCGAGCCGGGTGTCTCGGCGGCCAGCAGCACGTCGCAAGCAGGCACGCCTGTCACGATCAGCGCGACGCTCGCCAATGGCGAAGCGCCGCTGCCGACCACCGAGGCGCATCTGCACGCGATCGACTGGGACGGCGAGAGTGCGCATGCGCTGATCTGCGCGCTGCCGCAGGCCGCGCCCGTTGCGGCTGCGCCCGTGATCGCAGAGACCGTCGTCGCCGAGACCATTGTCCCCGAGATCTTCGCGCCCGAGCCCGAGGTCGGCGAAGCCGACGCGGAAGATCTCGCCGCGATCCTCGACACCACGGCCGAGGGCATCGTCATGTTCGATGCCGAAGGCAACATCCACGCCTGCAACCGCAGCGCCGAGGCGCTGTTCGGCTATGACGGCGAGACGCTGATGCAGCAGAATCTGGTGACGCTGTTCGCGCCGGAGAGCCAGCATGTCGTGATCGACTATCTGGAAAACCTCAAGAGCCAGGACATCGCGAGCCTGCTCGACCACGGCCGCGAGGTGCTGGGACGCGAGAAGAAGGGTGGCGTCATTCCGCTCGCCATGATCATGGGCCGCACCAGGCCCGACGGCCCGAACTTCTTCGCCGTGTTCCGCGACCTCTCGCAGAGCAAGCAGGGCGAGAGCGAGCTGACGCAGGCGCGACGTCTGGTCGACGGCGCGGCGAATGCCAAGGCCGACATGCTGGCGCGGATCAGCCACGAAATCCGCACGCCGCTCAACGCCATCATCGGCTTCTCGGAGGTGATGATCTCGGAGCGCTTCGGCACGCTCGGCAACGAGCGCTATGGCGAGTACATGAAGGACATCCGCGCCTCCGGCGAGCGCGTCATCGCCATCATCGACGACCTGCTCGAGCTGTCGCGGATCGAGACCGGCAAGCTCGACCTCAACTTCGCCAACCTCAACCTCAACGATCTGGTCGAGGCCTGCGTGGTCGTGATGCAGCCGCAGGCCAACCGCGAGCGCATCATCATCCGCACCTCGCTCGGCCACGCGCTGCCGCAGGTGAGCGCGGATGCGCGCGCGATGCGGCAGATCACCATGAATTTGATCTCGAACTCGATCCGGCTCGCCAGCGCCGGCGGCCAGGTCATCGTCTCGACTGCGCTGACCGACCGCGGCGAGGTCGCACTTCGCATCCGCGACACCGGCCATGGCCTCACCGAGCGCGAAGTCGCCGCCGCGATGGAGCCGTTCCGGACGCCACCGCCCGGCGACGCCGAGGACAATTCGGCGCTGAGCCTGTCGCTGACCAAGGCCCTGGTCGAAGCCAACCGCGCCCGCTTCAACATCAAGAGCGCGGCGAACTCCGGCTCGCTGATCGAGGTGGTGTTCGCACCGGCGCTGGCGAAGGCGTAAGCGGCGACCTCGATTTCCAGCCGATGCTGCACCCCCGCGGCGGCGCTGCGGCCGGCTTCGGCCGGGCCGCGCCCGACGAAGGCTGCCACGTCTTGCAACTTATCCCGAACGGAACCGAAGCCCCTTGTTGCGGCTTGAAGCCTGGACCAAGCGTTTCGCCTGCTGATCAGTTCGACACTGCAGCTCCCGCACCCCAGTGATTTCAAATGGCCGACCGAGCGAAATCCGTGGCATCGAAGCAGCGTTCGCCCAAGCGAAGCGACACGGTGCGGAGCGAGGGAGGCCCCACCGCAACTGAGCGAAAGCCGCTGCCCACGGGCGCGGGCGCGCGCATGAACGCACGGGTCGTGCTTGCCCTCGCGCTGGTCGCACTTGCGTTGTGGACGGCGGCGGGATTTCTCCCCGCGTTGATCTGGGCCGCGATTCTCGCAACCAGCCTGTGGCCGCTCTACACCAAGTTCGCGGCACGCGTGAGCTCCGGCCGCTCCAGCCTGGCCCCGCTGGTCTTCACGCTCGTCGTCGCCCTCATCCTGTTTACGCCGATGTCGCTTGCCGTCTATCAGATCGCGCAACAAGGCGATCTGCTCGTGGGCTGGATGAAGCAGGCCGGAGAGAGCGGGATCGAAGTGCCCGATTGGCTCGCCCGCCTTCCGATCGCCGCAGAGAGCATGGAGCAGTGGTGGCGCAGCAATCTTTCCGATCCCAAGGCCGCGACCGCATGGCTGAAAAGCGTCAACGCAGACAACGCATCGGAATTGCTTCGAACCTTCGGCGGCCAGCTGCTTCACCGCCTGTTTCTTCTGTTCTTCTCGCTGGTGGCCTTGTTCGTCTTGCTGCGCAACGGCCGGTCGATCTCGGGCCGCGTGCTGGAAACCTGCGATCGGCTTTTCGGTGAGGCGGGAGAGGGTCTCGCCGAGCAGATGGTCGGCGCGATCCGCGGCACCGTGAACGGTACGGTGCTGGTCGCCGCGGGCGAGGGATTATTGATCGGCGTGGCCTATTTCGTCGCGGGCGTGCCGAATGCCATCGTATTCACGATTTTGACCACGGCCTTCGCCATGCTTCCCTTCGGCGCCTGGCTGGCTTTCACCGCTGCGGCGCTGGTCCTGGTCTCAGGCGGAGGCAGCGGCTTCGCAGCCGCGGGCGTCTTCTTCTGGGGCGCGATCGTCATGTTGGCCGGCGATCATTTCGTATGGCCGACCCTGGTCGGCGACTCCGCGCGGCTGCCGTTTCTCTTTGCGTTCGTCGGAATTTTCGGAGGCTTGGCTGCCTTCGGCCTTCTGGGCTTGTTCTTGGGCCCGGTGATCATGTCGGCGTTGCTGGTGGTCTGGCGCGAGTGGGTCTTCCGACCTGCCGCGCACGAGAAGAACGGCTGAGTCACCGCGGGCGTATTCCCAAGCACGCGCCGAAAGCAAAAGGGCACGGCGCTTGCCTTCCTGGAGGATGTGGCCAGTGAGACGCGCGCCGGTCATGCCGAAGGGATAGCCGATCGCGATCGAGGTGGTGTTCGGACCGGCGCTGGCGAAGGCGTAAGGCGAGATCAGGCTGGGACTGGATTGGCGGCTGCCTTTACGTAGTGGCGCAACCCGCTCGGGCATGTAGTATGGCCCTGCCGGAGCGGGGTACCAAATTGGACGGAATCAATCTTCACGATCCCCTCTTCGCCACCTATGTCGTTGCCGCCAGCTTGATCATCCTCAAGGCCGTGGCGATGTCGTGGCTCACCGTAGTCCGGATGGTGAGGGCCCAGGGCGGCTACCGTTCGCCGGAGGACATCCAGAAGACACGACTGAATCCCGCGCCCGATCCGGCGCAGCTTCTTCCCAACGAAGATGTGGAGCGGATCCGCCGGATCCAGATGAACGATCTCGAGAGCCTGCCGTATTTCCTGGTCGCGGGCTTTCTTTATGTTCTCACAAAGCCGTCGCTGCTTCTCGCGCAATGCCTGCTCTACGGCTACGTTGCCTCACGCCTGCTGCATTTTCTCGCCTATCTCACCGGGCAAATTCACGACATTCGCGCAATTCTGTGGACCGTCGGCTCGGTCATCCTGGTCTTCATGACCATGCGCACGCTGCTCGTTGCACTCGGCGCTTGAGGCTCAGTCGGCCACGCCGGCTATCTGCTGGGCCGAAAGGTAGCGTTCAAGCGCCTCGTGCTGCTTGAAAAAGCGCATGGCGCGCAGATCGCGGATCGTCGTTTTTTGTGCCGCATCGCGAACCCGGGTGACCTCGCGGGCTTCCTCCAGCCGGCCGACCCCGACCAGGTTGGCCGCGAGCATGCGATGTCCGGTGCCGTTGCTGGGATTGTGCCGAACCGACTTGCGCGCCCAGGCAACGCCCTCCTCGTACTGCCCGAGGGCAAAGTAGGACGCGGTCAATCCCGTCATCCACATATGGAGCATGCTGTCCTCGGGGCTAAGGACGAGAGACCGATGCAGGCATGCGAGTGCGTTGGCATAATCGCCTCCCATGCTGTCGATCATTCCGAGTACACCCCATGCGAAAGCCGAACTCGGATTGAGCCTTGCGGCTTCGCTGGCGTGAATGCGCCCCTGATCGTTGTCGCCGGCGGGCCCAAACAGCGTGAAGCCGTAGACAGCGTGGGCGAAAGCGTCCCCACTATCCTGCTCGACGGCGCGGCGCGCCAGACCGACCGCCTCGGACGCGGCATCCGCAGACATGTTGGCGCCGAGCGGCGGAGCCATCACGAGTCCCCAAGCCAGCGCCGCCAGCGTCGCCGTTCGCTCCTGATCGAGGCTCAGAGACCGCCGAAGCAGATCGATGGCCTTGACGATACCTTCGCGGGTGCCGCCCCATAAATGGTGAAGGCCGCGCAAATACAGATCATAGGCCGAAAGATCAGTTGGCGGCTTGCGGCGTGCGCGTTCGATCTCGGCGCTACGAACGGCGGGATCGACGACTGCGGCAACACTGCTGCTGACGTCGTCCTGCAGGTCGAAGATGTCGACCAGGGGGCGGTCGTAGCGATTGGACCAGACCTGGGCCTCGCTTCCGGTATGAGTGAGCTCGGCCGAGACGCGAATGCGGTTGCCCGCCTTGCGAATATGACCGCTCAGGACGTATTGCGCACCGAGTTGCTGCGCAATCTGCCGGCTGGTCATTCCCTTGTCCCGAAGGGCAAAGCTCGATCCGGCCGCGATCACCACGAGCTCGCGAAAGCGCGATAGAGCGGTGATGATGTCTGCAGTGACGCCATCGGCGAAGTAGTCCTGTTCGGTTTCACCACCCATGTTGCGGAACGGAAGCACCGCCACGGAGGGCCTGTCGTTGCCGAACACGTGCTCCGCCTGGTGCGAAAGGTCTGCCGTCGGCTCCGCTGCCGGCAGAACGATCTTCTGCTCCTGGACCTTGCGCAATTCCGCAGCCAGGGCGGTGGTCGCCGCATCGGGCGCGGTGCCGAGCTCTTGCTTCAGCAAGACAACGACGGCCTGATAATATTTGAGTGCCTCGGCGTTGCGGCCGGCCGCGGACAACGCGCGCATGATCAGGCGGTGCGCATCCTCGCGCATGCTGTTGAGTGCATTGGCGCGCTGGCCGGCGAGCAGGGCATCGCCGGCACGTCCGTCGGACAGCTCCTGGTCGCCGAGCGCTACCATCGCGCCGACAGCCAGCTCCGATAACCGCTCGCGTTCGCCGGCCAGCCACTCGCTCCAGCCCTCAGCGGTGACCGCGATGTCATCGACGAGGCGCCCGCGATAGAGATCTGCCGCCGCGGTCAGCGCGTCACGGCTGCCCTTTCTGACAAGCCGCTCGAATTGCGGCACATCGCAGGTGATCACAACGGCATTCAACGAAATGAATTCGCCGTCACTCCTGAGAGCACTCTGACCAAGAACTTGACGTAGCTTGAACAGCGCCTGTCGCAGGTTTTGCTTCGCCTGCGCTTCGAAGTGCGATCCCCACAGCAAGGTCGAGAGCTTTTCGCGGTGCTGAGGCTGAGGTGCCGTGCAGGCCAGATAGGCCAGCAATCCCGCGAGTTTCTTGTTCGGCAAGCTGACGGCGCCGTCCGGCCCGATCAGTTCAAAACGTCCAAGAAGTGCGAGAGTAAAACTTGGGCTGGGCGCGGGTGCAGTTTCGGTCATTCCGCCTCAAAAATAAGCAGATGCGCTTACGGATATACATCCTACACGAATTGCCGCCTTAGCGAACAATATTAACGCTGCGGTGACGGCCGAGTGACGCCGGCGACGACGACAGTGGGTTCAGATCGCATCGCGACGAGATGCCGGTTGGTTGATCGACGCGGAGCAATTTCATCCGGAAGTCAGCGTGCGCGCGCATCACCTCATCATGATCGTCGTTGGCTTATTCGTGGTGCTCGCCGGATTCGACGCAGCGTTGACGACCTTTGCACACCCGGCACTCAGGGCCGCTTCGCAGTCGGCGCCGCCCGTCGCACCGCTCCTTTTCGGAGGCGACTGATCGCACGCCGGCATCACAACAGCCATCAAACAGGAGGTCGCATTGACCGACATCGCACAGCAGGGAAGACAATCGCAGAGGTTTCTCGCGTCCGACCAAGAACAGCGATTGGTTGCGATGTGGAGACTTGGAGTGGTCGCCTTCTATGGCTCGCTCATGGCGCTGGTGATTGCCTTCGCGGCAATAAGCAAGGCGCCCCGAGAGCGCCAAGCCAACCTCGCCTCCAATGATTTCGTCACCCACTACATTTCGAACCCGCCGACACCGTAGGCGATCGGGACGAGCGACAGCGAAGCATATGAGGACAATCGTGAACAATCACAACCGTGCTGCGTCTCCAATTCGGGCCAGATCTCCAGCATCGCACGACAGAAAGCGAACAGGCGGCGAGACGCGCCTGATGATCCTCGTTCTGCTGGGATTCGGCCTCGTTCACGTGATCGGCGCGATCCTCATTCAGCGCGCGTCGACCGAGCGAGGTGATCCGCCCCTGATCCTCGCTTCGCACACCGACTGACGGCCGCCACATGCAGCCGGTTCATGGGATTTGAAAACCCAGGAGGCAACATGCCAGCAATCATACGCACGATTTCCCGCACGGTCCTCTCGGTCATCGGTGCCGAATTGGCGAAGCACGCCTTCTTGTTGTGCGCAGCGTGCGTCTTTGTGTTCGTGCTCTCACGAACCTACGGCCTGGATTTGAGCGCCGGATTCTTCTGACGTTCGCAATGGTGGCCGACATGACTGAAATCTGAAGACGCATCGTCGTCGATGCGCAAGTCCTGAGGAGCTGATATGTACGTTGGCCGGATATTGTCCACGCTTGGCGGACAAGGACCCATGCTCCTGGTGATCTCGCTTTGCGCAGGGCTGGTGATCACTCCCTTCGCTCATCTCGGCTACGATCTTTTGCCTTTTTCGGCATTTCTTCTGACGCTGGGCTCGTTTCTTACGGCGGGTCTTGCCCCCTCTGAAGCCAGCATTCGTCCGCTCCTGATGGGCGTGGTGCTTGCCTGGGTTGGCCTGGTGCTGCCATTCGCTGCTGCGATTCTGCTGTCCTTTGCTCCGCTTGATCCTGCGCTGCGGGCCGGCGTTCTGCTTTCACTGCTGGCGCCGCCGGTCGGAAGCGCCGCTGCGATCGCCGGAATGCTCGGTTTGCGACCACGTCTCGCACTGCTCGTTTCCATCGCACTGACCTTGCTCACACCGATCTCGATTCCGAGTTTTGCCACGGTACTCGGACTTGGAATTGCATTCGACATGGGCGGGCTGGCGATCCGGCTCTTCAGCATTATCGGCGCTGCAGGCCTGGTGGCCTTCTTAGCCATGAGGTTTCGTCGTCATGTGATTCCCGTTCTGCCCGATCAAAGCGCCGCCACCGGGATCGCCGTTGTCGGGCTCATGATCGTGGGGCTTGCCACCTCGCAAGGCATACGGGCGCAATGGACCAGCAACGCCCTGCGTTTCGACGTGATGCTCGCCGCGGCGATCGTGTTCAATTTCGGTCTGTGCGTCCTCGCTGCCATGACGTTCGCGAGACTGGGGTGGCAAACCGCCGGTACCATCGGTCTCGTGAGCGGAAACCGCAACGTCACGCTCGTGTGGGCAGCGGCGAGCTTCGGTCTGCCGTCGCTGGCGGAAGGTTATGTCGCTGCGTGCGTCATCCCGGTCCTCGCGCTTCCCCTCATCATCAAGCTTTGTCTTAGACTACCTTCCTTCAGCCGCTTCATCCCACAAAACCGGTGATCCAAAGAGTGCACGCCTGACCTGGTACTCAAACAAAGGGCACGGCGCTTGCGGCGCCGTGCCCTTTGCAGTCCTGCAGTCTGTCTCAGCTATAAATCTCGAACAGTCCCGCGCCGCCCTGGCCGCCGCCAATGCACATCGTCACGACGCCCCACTTCGCCTTGCGGCGCTTGCCTTCCTGGAGGATGTGGCCGGTGAGCCGCGCGCCGGTCATGCCGAAGGGATGGCCGATCGCGATCGAGCCGCCGTTGACGTTGTACTTGTCGGGATCGATGCCGAGCTTGTCGCGCGAATAGAGACACTGGCTGGCGAAGGCTTCGTTGAGCTCCCAGAGATCGATGTCGTCGATCTTCAGGCCATGGCGCTTCAACAGCTTCGGCACGGCAAAGATCGGGCCGATGCCCATCTCGTCCGGTTCGCAACCCGCGGCCGCCCAGGCGACGAAGCGGCCCATGGGATTGAGGCCGCGCTTCTCCGCGTCCTTGGCTTCCATCAGCACCACGGCCGCAGCACCGTCCGACAGCTGGCTGGCGTTGCCGGCCGTGACGAACTTGCCGGGACCCCTGACGGGCTCGAGCTTGGCGAGACCTTCCAGCGTGGTCTCGGGCCGGTTGCACTCGTCGCGGTCGACGACGTAATCGACGATCGACTCGGCCTTGGTCGCCTTGTCGACCACTTTCATCTTGGTCTTCATCGGGACGATCTCGTCCTTGAACTTGCCCGCCTGCTGCGCGGCGGCCATGCGGCGCTGCGACTCCAGCGAATACTCGTCCTGATATTCACGGCTGAGATTGTAGCGCTCGGCGACGATGTCGGCGGTGTCGATCATCGCCATGAAGATCGCCGGTGCCGTCTTGAGCAGCTCGGGATCGATCGATTCCTTCGGCGTCCCGCCGCCCGGCATCGAGATGCTCTCGACGCCGCCTGCGACGATGCAGTCGGAACCGTCCGAGCGGATCGAGTTGGCGGCCATCGCGATGGTCTGGAGACCGGACGAGCAGAACCGGTTCACTGAGACGCCGCCGGTCGATTTCGGCATTCCTGCCAGCAGCGCGGCCTGGCGGCCGATGTTCGGCGCGCCATGGGCGCAATTGCCGAGATAGCAATCCTCGACATAGTCCTTCTCGACGCCGGCGCGGTCGACCGCGTGGTGGATGGCGTGGGCCGCAAGCGACATCGGCGGGGTGATGTTGAACCCGCCGCGGCCGGATTTCGCGAGGCCCGTGCGTGCATAGGAAACGATGACGGCTTCACGCATTGTTTTTCTCCCTTTTCGAACGATTTTGACCGGTGCGTCGGTCGAGGTCTTCTCGGCGCCATTGGTACACAAAGTGCAGCGGTCGCGGGAGAAATAAAAACGCCGCCCTCGCGAGAGGGCGGCGTTGTTCCGCGGGTCGGAATATCAATGTGAGCATCACTCTATCCACTCGTCATGCCCGGGCTTGTCCCGGGCATCCACGTTCTCTCTCCGACCGGGCAAGACGTGGATGGCCGGGTCAAGCCCGGCCATGACGACGGAGAAAGCTCGATTAGAACGTCAGCGCCTTGACCTGCTTGACCTGCGGCAGGGCCTGCACCTTGGCGAGCAGATCGGCCGGCACCGCGCCGTCGACCTCGATCAGCGCGATGGCATCGGAGCCCGGCGCGACGCGGCCGAGATGGAAGGTCGCGATGTTGATCTTGGCATCACCCAAGAGGCTCGCGAACTTGCCGATGAAGCCCGGCTTGTCCTCGTTGGTCACGTAGATCATCGACTTGCCGAACTCGGCGTCGACGCGGATGCCCTTGATGTCGACGAGGCGCGGCTTGCCGTCGGCATAGACCGTGCCCGAGACCGACCGCTCCTGCCGCTCGGTGGTGACCGTGACGGTGATCAGGCTTTCATAGTCGCTCTGGGCGGCGCGGACGATCTCGTCGACCACCATGCCGCGCTCCTTGGCGACGACGGGCGCGGAGACGACGTTGACCTCGCCCAGCATCGGCCGCAGCAGGCCGGACAGCACGGCGGAGGTGATCGCCTTGATCTTCATCTCGGCGACGTGGCCCTCATAGGTGATCTCGACCTTGAGAATGCCGCTCTCGGTCAGCTGGCCCGCGAACGAGCCGAGCTTTTCGGCGAGCGCGATGAACGGCTTCAGCTTCGGCGCTTCTTCCGCCGTGATCGATGGGAAGTTGACGGCGTTCGAGATCGCGCCGGTGAGCAGGTAATCCGACATCTGCTCGGCGACCTGAAGCGCGACGTTCTCCTGGGCTTCGGTGGTGGACGCGCCGAGATGCGGCGTGCAGATCACGTTGGGATGACCGAACAGCACGTTCTTGGTCGCGGGTTCCTCGACAAAGACATCGAAGGCGGCGCCGGCGATGTGCTTGGAATTCAAAGCGTCGACCACGGCCTGCTCGTCGACGAGGCCGCCGCGGGCGCAGTTGATCAGGCGCACGCCCTTCTTCATCTTGGCGATCGCCGACGCGTCGATGATGTTTTTGGTCTTCTCGGTCAGCGGGGTGTGCAGGGTGATGAAGTCGGCGCGCTTGAGCAGGTCGTCGAGCTCGACCTTCTCGACGCCGATGTCCCTGGCGCGTTCCGGCGACAGGAACGGATCGAACGCGATCACCTTCATGCGCAGGCCGAGCGCGCGGTCGGCGACGATCGAGCCGATGTTGCCGCAGCCGACGACGCCGAGCACCTTGCCGGTGATCTCGACACCCATGAAGCGGTTCTTCTCCCACTTGCCGGCCTGGGTCGAAGCGTCCGCCTGCGGAATCTCGCGCGCCAGCGCCAGCATCAGGGTGATAGCGTGCTCGGCAGTCGTGATCGAATTGCCGAACGGCGTGTTCATCACGATGATGCCCTTGGCCGTGGCGGCGGGAATCTCGACGTTGTCGACGCCGATGCCGGCGCGGCCGATCACCTTGAGATTGGTCGCCTTCTCGAGGATCTTCGCGGTCGCCTTGGTCGCCGAGCGGATCGCGAGGCCGTCGTAATTGCCGATGATCTCGGCGAGCTTGTCCTTGTCCTTGCCGAGATTGGGCTGGAAGTCGACCTCGACACCGCGGTCTTTGAAGATCTGTACGGCGGCGGGAGAGAGCGCGTCGGAAATGAGAACTTTGGGTTTGGTCATGGGAATGATCCCTGATGGTCGATAAATCTGAGACCGTCATCCGCGGGCTTGACCCGCGGATCCATTCTCTTCGATGGATGGCCGGGTCAAGCCCGGCCATGACGAGATGAGATAACGCGACGAGCGAAGCTTGCTTACGCCGCCTTGGCGAGCGTGGCCTTGGTCTCGGCGAAGGCCCAGTCGATCCACTGGGTCAGCAGCGCGACATCACTGGCTTCCACGGTGGCGCCGCACCAGATGCGCAGGCCTGCGGGCGCATCGCGGTAGTAGGCGAAGTCGTAGCCCGCGCCTTCCTTCTCGACCAGCGCCACCAGCTTCTTGGAGAAGTCGGCCTGCGCGTCCTCGGAGAGCGAGGTGATCGCGGGATCGGTGAACTTCAGGCACACCGAAGTGTTGGAGCGGATCGCGGCGTCCTTGGCGAGGAAGTCGATCCAGGGCGTCTTCGCCTTCCAGTCGGCGAGCACCTTGGTGTTGGCGTCGGCGCGCGCGATCAGCGCCTTCAGGCCGCCGATCGACTTGGCCCAGTTCAGCGCGTCGAGATAATCTTCGACGCAGAGCATCGACGGCGTGTTGATGGTCTCGCCGACGAAAATGCCCTCGTTGATCTTGCCGCCCTTGGTCATGCGGAAAATCTTCGGCAACGGCCAGGCCGGCTTGTAGGTTTCGAGCCGCTCCACGGCGCGGGGTGACAGGATCAGCATGCCGTGCGCGGCTTCGCCGCCGAGCGCCTTCTGCCAGGAGAAGGTGACGACGTCGAGCTTGGCCCAGTCGAGGGGTTGCGCGAACGCGGCCGAGGTGGCGTCGCAGATGGTCAGACCTTCGCGGGCCGCGCTGATCCAATCGGCGTTAGGCACGCGCACGCCCGAGGTGGTGCCGTTCCAGGTGAAGACGACGTCGGACTTCGGATCGACCTTGGAGAGGTCAGGGATCTCACCGTAAGCTGCGTTGAGCTTGGTGACATCCTTGAGCTTCAATTCCTTGACGATGTCGCTGACCCAGCCCTCGCCGAAGGATTCCCAGGCGAGCGTGGTGACGGGGCGCGCACCCAGCATCGACCACAGCGCCATCTCGACCGCGCCGGTATCGGAGGCCGGCACGATGCCGATGCGATAATCGGCGGGCACTTCGAGCACCTCGCGCGTCAAATCGATCGCGAGCTTGAGCTTGGTCTTGCCGACCTTCGCGCGATGCGAACGGCCGAGCGCTGCGTCCTTGAGATTTTGGGCATTCCATCCGGGGCGCTTGGCGCAGGGGCCGGAGGAAAAATGCGGCACGTTCGGCCGCGAAGCGGGCTTCGCTAAAGTCATCGTCTACCCTTCCAGATAGTAAGCCTCCCGTTGGGGGGAGGTGTCCCGCCGCGGCTGATACGGGAATCGGGAAGACCAGTCAAGGAAGTTCCGGGGCCTCACGCGCGAGTGATGGCGCCTCCGGTGCGATTTTGGGGGATTCGACGGCGGCGAGCGCGTTCAACAAGTCCGTGGCTTCGCTGATCAATTGCGCGGCGCGGCGACGGCTGCCGACTTTCAGAATACATTTGTCATTGGCCTGCACGACGTAGTCGTTGCCGACCTTGATCATCGAATAGCTTGTCATCGAAATCCCCGAACCGATCGAGCCCGGTTTCGACGTCCCGTAGCACCGTTCGTTCCCTCACCAACGTGAACGCCGTAGCGGTGGTTTATCAGCTCTTAATATGAACGTACGCGCGATCCGATTTCGCTGATCGCGCAAGGCTCATAGCGTGCTGCGTCAAAAGCGGACAGTCATGCCGACGTGACTCGCCGTGAACCCAAGCCGCTTGTAGAAGCGCTGCGCATCTGTTCGCGTCTGATGCGTCAGCAGTTCGACGAGATTGCAGCCGCGCGCTTTCGCTTCCGTCACCGCCCATTGCACCAATTGCTCGCCGATGCCGCGGCTGCGGCAATCGGAAGCAACGCGAACGTCTTCGAGCAGACCGCGCAGGCCGCCTTGCGAGCTGAGACCCGGCAGGATCGCGAGTTGCAGACAGCCGACCACCCTGCCCTCGCTCTCGGCAACCACGAGCTGGATATTTTGATCGCGCTCGACCCGCGCGAATGCCTCGTAATAGGACGCAGGCAACGGGTCTTCGACGCGCTCGCGTGCGCTCCCGAGACGATCGTCGGCGAGCATCGCCACGATCGCAGCAACATCCTCGCGGCGCGCGGGACGAATGGAGACGGATTCGGCGTTCATAACGTGACTCCTGCCTCAGCGCGCCTTAACGCGCCTTGGGAAGGCCGAGACAGGTCTCGGCTTCGGCGATCCAGCGGCGGACGGCTGCAAAGCGGCCGAGATCGAAGCCGCCTTCATGCGCAACGCGGGTATAGGCCAGCAGTGAGACATCGGCGAGCGAAACCGCATCGCCGGCGAGGAAACGGTTGCCGGAGAGATGCTGCTCCATGCGGTCGAGCGCCGCATAGCCGCGCTTGACCTTTTCAGGATCGAGCTCGGAGGCATCCTTGCCGAGATAGACGAGCTGGAAGCGGCACACCGCGATGTAGGGCTCGTGGCTGTATTGTTCCCAGAACAGCCATTCGTCCATCTTGGCGGCAGTGAAGGCATCGCCCGGAATGAGCGCACTGTCGCGCGCGAGATAGCGGATGATGGCATTGGATTGCGCCAGCGTGCGATCGTCGTCGAAAGCAACGGTGGGCACCTGGCCGGCACCGTTCATCTCGAGGAATTGCGCCGTACGGCTCTCGCCCTTGCGGGTGTCGATCTCGATCCACTGGTAGGGCACCGCGAGCTTGTTGCAGACCCACTTCACCTTCAAACAATTGCCGGAATTGCTATCGCCGTAGATCCGCATCGCTGCCCCCCGCGTTCAGCGACAGAGCATCAGGACGGAGGCGGCCTGTCAATCGGCCCGCGCGGGCGCGTCAGAACTTGTAGCCGAGACCGGCGCGGACGGTGTTGATGCTGGTGTCGACCGCCGAGCTGAAGCGGATATATTCGTACTCACCGCGGAAGAACAGGCCACCGACCAGATTGACGTCGACACCAAGACCGGCGCTGTAGCCGTAGATCAAATGGTTATGCTGGGCCTCCGTCGAGCTCAGCAGCGCGAGTGGAGTATAGGTGCCGAGCTGGGTCGCGCTGATGCGGTCCTGCGCACTGACCGTGCGGATGATGTCGGCATTCCCGAGTGCGAGACCCGCGAACATGTAGGGCAGAAAGCATCCCCAGGCGTAAGCTGCGCGGCCGCGGAATGTCGCCATGTCGCTGATGTTGATCGATGACGTGGAGGTCGCCGTCACGTCGTGAAAATTGTTGTCGGACAGAGCGAGGGCGCTCACGCGCCGCTCCGAGGCCGACGCCGATCCACCGAACTTGCCATGCAAGTAGCTGATCTCGAGGCCGAGTACGACATCGTCCCACTGGGCATTGTAGCCGACGAAAGCGCCGTAGCCGCTGGTGCGTTGTGAAGCCTTGCCAAGTCCGAGGTTCCACTGCGATACGCCCATCTCATTTTCGACCAAGGTATCGGCCAACAACGCCGCCATCATGTTGCTGGTCGAGCCTCTGAAGTTCTCGTCCGACGAGCCATAGCCGCCCTGGGCGCCGATATAGCTTCCCTGCCAGTTGACGTTGGACTTGCTCAAGCCGTCGGTGAAGCTGCCGCGCAGGATCGGAAGATCGGAGAGATCGGCCGCGTGCGCCGCAGAGACCGTCCCCAACATCGCCGCCGCCAACAATAGCCTACGCATCGAACGCTCCATCGAACTCGAACTTTCGCTCGTGATCATGGCCCGTTAACCTTAACCAATGGTTGCGTCGGAGCCCTTCGTCGCCGCTCGCCATGAAAAATACGCAAAGCAAAACGGCGCGGGATGATCCCGCGCCGTTAAGAAGTCCTAACCGATCAGGCGGACGATCAGCCCTTGGTGACGAGCGGCGGCGGCATGTAGGCCGGCGGGCTGCTGAGGTCCCAACGCACGCCGAGCTTCACGTCATGCGAAGTGATGTCCTTGACCTTGATCGTCGACGCGCCAGAGATGCTATTGTCATAGGCGCGGAAGTTGCCGGGGTTCGCGTCGCCGAGATCCATGTAGCTATAGGCGAGTTCGACGGTTAGGCCAGGGCTGACCTTGTAGGCAAGACCGGCATGAGCCGCCCAGGCAAGATTCCACTTACCGTTGTCGGCGAAGTAAGTCACGCTGTTGGAGAGACCGCCAGCATTGATGCGGGTGCCGTCGTCACGGAAGCCGCTCAGCTTGTTGTAGGAGCCGCCGACACCGGCGCCGATGAACGGGGTGATGCACCACCAGGTGCCGAGATCGACGTAGGCGTTGGCCATGACGACCCACTCGGACTTGCTGCCGGAGTAGTTGTTGGCTTCGAAATCGGCGGCTCCGAGCGTGACGTTGTCCGAGCCATGCAGATTGGCCTTGCCGCGATACTGGCCGATCAAATCGGTGCGGAACCAGTTGTTGAACTTATAACCGACGCCAAGGCCGAACAGCGGCGACGAATCGAAGCCGAGACCGACGGTCTGGGTCGGGAACGCCTGCGCGGTCGCGCTGTCGATGCGCTTGGCGCTCTGGTTGGTCATGCCGACGTCGCCGCGCAGGTACCAGCCACCGAAATCGGCGGGCGGAGCCGGGGGCGCGTACATCGGAGGGGGCGCCGCGATCGGCATGTCGGCGGCGAACGCCATCGAGGAGATCAGGGTTGCCGCACCCGCGGCAAGGAGAGACTTAACGCTACGCATTGGCTTCGTCCTTTTGGCCGGTGAGGCAATACGGCGCCTCACGTTCTGGAAACTCACGGTCGGGACGATGCCAGCAAATGTTTAAGCGCCACTTAACCCTAATTTTTAAGGTTGATTTTTTCTCTACTCACACGCGCGTGCGGCGCGAGCGTTGCAAAATGCAGCGCCAAATGCGACCCCTTCGCCGCATTTCCTAACGATGTATGAGGCCGCGTTGCAGCAAGACAGGATATATTAACGCGCGTGCCGCGGCAGCTTGGGCAGGAACACCGCGAGCAGGCCGATCGCCGGCAGGTAGGCGCAGACCTGGTAGACGAACGCGATCGAGGTGTGGTCGGCGAGCTTGCCGAGCACGGCGGCGCCAAGGCCGCCGATGCCGAACGCGACACCGAAGAACACGCCGGAGATCATGCCGAAGCGATGCGGCACCAGCTCCTGCGCGAACACGATGATCGACGACGTCGTCGAGGAGATGATCAGGCCGATGATCACGGACAGCACCGCACTCGCGTAGAGCCCGGCATAGGGTAGCGCCAGTGTGAACGGCAGCGCCCCCAGGATCGAGATCCAGATCACGATCCTGCGGCCGAAGCGATCGCCCAAGGGTCCACCGAGAAAAGCGCCGACCGCGTTCGCCGCGAGGAAAATGAAGAGATACATCTGCGCGGCTTGCGTCGACACGCCGAAGCGGTCGATCAGATAGAAGATGTAGTAGCTCGACAGGCTCGAGACGTAGAGCTGCTTCGAGAACAGCAATGCCACCAGCACGAGAAGCGCAACGACGACTCGACGCGAGTTCGGCGCGTCGGGATGGGCTTGAGCGACCGCGGTCTTCTTCGCCTTGATCTGCGGTTCGTACCAGCGGCCGATGCGCCAGAGGATGAGGATCGCGAGGAAGGCGATCGAGGAGAACCAGGCGATACTGCCCTGCCCGAACGGCACGACGATCAGCGCGGCGAGCACCGGTCCCATCGAGGTGCCGAAACTGCCGCCGAGCTGGAACACCGATTGCGCAAAACCGTAGCGGCCACCGGAGGCGAGCCGCGCGATGCGCGCCGACTCCGGATGAAACACCGCCGAGCCGAGGCCGACCAGCGCGGCGGCGACGAGGATGACGAGATATTGGTGGGCGGCACTGAGCAGCAACAGACCGAAGAAGGTCGAGGCCATGCCGATCGACAGCGAATAAGGCTGCGCCTTCTTGTCGGTGTAGTGGCCGACTACCGGCTGGAGCAGCGAGGCCGTGAACTGGAAGGCCAGCGTGATCATGCCGATCTGCGCGAAGTCGAGCGCGTAGGTGTCCTTCAGGATCGGATACACCGAGGCGATCAGCGATTGCATGGTGTCGTTGAGGAAGTGGGAGAAGCTGATGCCGGCCAGCACGACATAGGCCGGCCCTGCCGCTGACTTCGCCGCCGGCGTCACGTCGCTGACGATGACGGGCTCGGTCAGCGTTTCCTCTGAGACGACGACAGGCTTGTTCAATGGATCGATCCAGGCGCGGCACATTGCCGCGACCTGCTAGTTACGCTGCGCGCGGCGACCGATCCACCGCCAATCGTCGATGGCTGGGATGCGTCCGGGCTACGATCGTGCTTCGCGATGCGCCTTAAGCCGCGGCCTGCCCGAGCGCGGTGACGATGGTATCGACGACGTCCTCGACCAGGATGCGATCCTCGCCCTCGCCCATGACGCGGATCACCGGCTCGGTGCCGGAGGAGCGGATCAGCAGACGGCCGTGGCCGTTGAGCCGCTGCTCGCCGTCGGAGATCGCCGATTTGACGTCGGAATTGTCGAGCGGCTTGCCGCCCTTGTGGCGGACGTTCTTCAGGATCTGCGGCAGCGGATCGAAGCGGTGGCAGACTTCCGACACCGGCCGGCGCAGCTTCTGCACCACGGCAAGCACCTGCAATGCGGCAACGAAGCCGTCGCCGGTGGTGGCGTAATCGGACAGGATGATGTGGCCGGACTGCTCGCCACCGAGATTGTAGCCGCCGTTCAGCATCTGCTCGAGCACGTAGCGATCGCCGACCGGCGTGCGCACGAGATCGAGCCCCTGCGCATTGAGGAAGCGCTCGAGGCCGAGGTTCGACATCACGGTGGCGACGATGCCCGATCGCGACAGCCGGCCGTCTTCCTTCCAGCTCTGCGCGATCACCGCGAGCAGCTGGTCGCCGTCAACGATGTGGCCGCGCTCGTCGACCAGAATGACGCGGTCGGCGTCACCGTCGAGTGCGATGCCGATGTCGGCACGCATCTCGCGCACCTTCTTCGACAGCGCTTCCGGCGAGGTGGAGCCGCATTCCTTGTTGATGTTGAAGCCGTCCGGCTCGACGCCGATCGGGATCACGTCGGCGCCCAGCTCCCACAGCGCTTCCGGCACCACCTTGTAGGCGGCGCCATTGGCGCAATCGACCACGACGCGCAGGCCGTCGAGCGACAGATCGCGCGGCAGCGTGCGCTTGGCGAATTCGATGTAGCGATCATGCACGCCGTCGATACGGCGGGCGCGGCCGAGACTGGCGCTCTGGGCGAGACGCTTGTCGATGGGCTCGTCGAGCAGCTGCTCGATCTGCTTCTCGACATCGTCGGAGAGCTTGAAGCCCTGCGGGCCGAACAGCTTGATGCCGTTGTCCTCGAACAGATTGTGCGAGGCGGAAATCATCACGCCGAGATCGGCGCGCATCGACTTGGTCAGCATCGCGACCGCCGGCGTCGGCATCGGGCCGACCAGCAGCACATCCATGCCGACCGAGGTGAAGCCCGCCACCATCGCGTATTCGATCATGTAGCCGGACAGGCGGGTGTCCTTGCCGATCACGACCCTGTGGCGATGGTCACCGCGCTGAAACGCGAGGCCTGCGGCCTGGCCGACCTTGAGCGCGAGCTCCGGCGTGATCAGTCCGTTGGCGCGGCCCCGAATCCCGTCCGTCCCGAAATATTTGCGGCTCATATCGTCCCCCACGCAACAACCAGGGATCCCCAATACAACCTCCGGGTGCCCAAGCGGGACCCGCATCCCTGATTTGCTGAGTTCTTATAAAGCCATCGCAGCTAACTTGGCTTCAAAAAATATGATGAATCATTACGGAACCGGGGGTGCCCGGGCTCCGATAACGTCCTGTTAACATTATATTTCCGGCCAGGTCGCCGGAACAGGCCGGAACCCGCGCTAGTCCGAGCGCTTCACATGGCCGTCCCCGCGGCTCGGCGCCGGCTGGGTGACATTGACGGGATCGGAGCCCGGAAAGGTCTCTTCCAGACCTTCCTCCAGCGCCTCCTCAAGATCATGCTTCTCCTTGATCTCTTCCGGCGTCGGTCCGGTGTGCGGCCTGGTCATGGCGCCCTCCTCTTCAAAACGATTTGCAAACGATTTGGCTGTGCATCCAACCATGCTAGATGACCCCTCGATCTTCCGATGCAAGCCTCTTCCGCTACAAGACTTCCGATGCAGACTCTTCCGATACAATCCGGGCCGGGGAAACGTTCATGAAGCACATCACCTGTATCGACGATCTTCGCACACTGCATCAGCGCCGCGTGCCGAAGGCGTTTTTCGATTATTGCGACCGCGGCTCCTACGCCGAGGAAACGCTGCGCGCCAACCGCGATGACATGCAGGCAATCAAGTTCCGCCAGCGCATCCTGGTCGACGTCTCCAAACGCGACACTTCCACCACGATCCTCGGCGAGCCCTCGACCATGCCGCTGATACTCGCGCCGGTGGGCCTACTCGGCATGCAGCATGGCGATGGCGAGATCCATGCCTGCCGCGCCGCGCAAGCCGCCGGTATCCCGTTCACGCAGTCGACCATGTCGATCTGCTCGATCGAGGACATCGCGGCCAGTGTCGAGAAGCCGTTCTGGTTCCAGCTCTACGTGATGAAGGACCGCGGCTTCATCAAGGAATTGATCCAGCGCGCGATCGCGGCGAAATGCTCCGCGCTGGTGCTGACAGTCGATCTCCAGGTCATCGGCCAGCGCCACGCCGACATCAAGAACGGCATGACGGTTCCGCCGGAATGGTCGCTCTCGAAGCTGATCGACTTTGCCACCAAGCCGACCTGGGTGTCGGGCGTGCTCCAGGGCAAGCGCCGCACCTTCGGCAACATCGCCGGCCATGTGAAGAACACCGGGGACCTCAATCGCCTCGCGGAGTGGACGGCGTCGCAGTTCGACACATCGTTGAACTGGAAAGACGTCGAGTGGGTCCGCAGCATCTGGCCGGGCAAGCTGATCATCAAGGGCATTCTGGACGTCGAGGACGCCGAGGAAGCCGCCAAGACCGGCGCGCAGGCTCTCGTCGTCTCGAACCACGGCGGCCGTCAGCTCGACGGCGCGCCGTCATCGATCGAGGTGCTGCCCGAGATCGCCGAGGCGGTCGGTGACAGGATGGAGATCATGTTCGACGGTGGCATCCGCTCCGGCCAGGACGTGATGCGCGCGCTCGCGCTCGGTGCAAAGTCCTGCATGATCGGCCGCGCCTACGCCTATGGCCTCGGCGCCGGCGGCCAGGCCGGCGTCGCCAAGGCGATCGACATTATCCAGAAAGAGCTGCTCACCACCATGGGCCTGTGCGGCGTCAACAAGATTGACGAGATTGACGAACATATCATCGCGATGTGACCGTCGTAGTGTGGCGAAAAACAGCCGCTTCTAACTCAGCCGTCGTCCCGGCGAAGGCCGGGACCCATAGCCACAGCGAGTAATTTGGCGAAGATCGGTAGTTATTCAGCCTTCGCGCGGTACTGAGACCTGCGCCCAACGATAGATCACGCGGTATGGGTCCCGGCCTTCGGCGGGACGACACTGAAGATGTCGCCGCAGCAGCACACCTCACATCGGCGGCGTCACCCCATCCCTGCCGACATTCACCCGGTTGGCTTCCAGCGAACCATCGTCCTTCTTCACCGCACCGAAAATGATCAGCTTGGCGCCGGGCTTGAGCTCGGATTTGTCGCTGGCGACGAAGGTGACGATCGGCGTGTCCGGGGGCACCACGACTTTCTTCTCACCGTCCTTGTACTTGACCGTGATGTTCTGGCCGTCGGTGCCCTTCACCGTCTGCGCCACGGTGGCGTTGGTCATGGTCGAATTGGCGCGCGCGTCCCAGGGACGAAAACCTTCGGCCGCGCCGCGCTGGTTCTCAGGGAAGATGTGCACCGCGATTGCCTTCTGGGTGCCGTCGGGCTCCGGCAGGCCGGTAACGCCGATATAGGAACCGTCCTTGATCTCCGATAACGACGTCTTCACCACCGCAAAGACGGCGACGTTGTCGGTCATGCGCACCTTCATGTCGCTGCCTTCGCGGGTCTTGATGCCGAGCGTGTTGCCGTCGACGCTCTCGATGGTGCCGCGGATGCGCACCGTCGGCGTCTGCTGCGCCAGGGCGGATGACGTGACGATGCAGGCGGCGAATGCGGCCACGCCAATGCGTGATATCCAGGTTCTCTTCGACATGTTGTTATCCTCTATTACATCGGCGGCGTCAGGCCGTCGCGGCCGACGCTGACGCGGTTGGTTTCGAACGAGCCGTCCGGCAGCTGCTTCATGAAGGCGATGACCTTGGCGCCGGCCTTCAGATCGGATTTGTCGCCGGGCACGAAGGTCACCACCGGCGTATTGTCGGCGACGAACACCTTCTTCTCGCCGTCCTTGTACTTGACCAGCAGCGTATGGCCGTCATTGCCGACGACGCTCTCCGACACGGTCGCATTGGTCATGCTGGAGTTGGGCTTGAGGTCGTAAGGTCGCGAGCCCTCGCCGGTGCCGCGCATGCTCTCCGGAAACACGTGGACCTCGACCGCGTTCGCGCCGCCGTCCGGTCCGGGCACGGTGGTGGCGCCGACGAAGGAGCCGGGCTTGATGTCGGCAAGTGAAATCCTGGTAATGCCTGACACGTTCACGTCGGAGGCGATGTGCAGCTTGACGTCCTCGCCGCCGCGCGCCTTGACCTGCATCGTGTCACCATTGACGCTTTCGATCGTGCCACGCACGCGCGTCGGCACCGGCGCCCTTTGCGCAAGTGCCGAGAGGGTCGAGACGGCCACCATCGCGACGGCGATGAGCGGACGTGTGAAAGTTGCACGTTGAACAGACATGATGGTCTCCGATTGTCCCTATCGCCCTTACGGACATAGAACTCCGGAGGTTACGCGCTATTCTTTCAAGTCTTTGTGAGATCAGCCTCGACCAGCGCACGCAGCTCGGCCGTGACCTGCGGCCGCTGGCCGAACCACAGCTCGAAGCCGCGGACCGCCTGATGCAGCAGCATGCCAAGCCCGTCGGCGGTCTTCAGTCCACGCGCCTTTGCGGCCGCCAGCAGCGGCGTCACCAGCGGGACATAGACGAGATCGGCGACGACAGCGCCATCCGGCAGGCGCGCCACTTCAATGTCGAGTGAAGGCTGACCGTGCATGCCGAGCGAGGTCGTGTTCACGAGAAGTTTTGCACGCGGCAGGATGTCGTCGATCCCCTCCCACGCAACAGGATGCACCTTCGGCCCGAACTGGCTTGCAAGCATCTCGGCCCGGGCGATGGTGCGGTTGGCGAGATGCACGCAGCTGATGCCGCGTTCGAGCAGCCCGAACACGATGGCCCGCGCGGAGCCGCCGGCGCCCAGCACCAGCGCCTCGCTGGCTGCGTCCCAGCCGGGCGCGCTGGCATCGAGATTGCCGATAAAGCCCTCGACGTCGGTGTTGGTCGAGCGCAGCTCGCCATCCGCAAACCACAGCGTGTTGGCCGCCCCCACCGCCTGCGCGCGGGCATCGGGCGTCGAGAGCTCAAGCACGCGCTCCTTGTGCGGGATGGTGACGTTGGCGCCGACGAAGCCGCGCAGCGACAGCCGCAGCACGAAATCGCGCAAATTATCGGGTGGAACCGCCTCGATGACATAGCCGCCCTCGATCTCGAGCGTGCGCAGCCAGTAACGATGGATCAGCGGCGAGCGCGAATGCGCGGCCGGCCATCCGATCAGACAGGCTGCGGGAGCCTTGGTCACGGTCGTCCTCCCCTGGGGTCGTTTCGGAGGCGATCCATTTCGCGTCCCGCAGGCCCTGTCAAGCGCGCGGGCCGTCTCGGGAGAGGCTCGACGTCAGGTCGTGCCTGTCTCACCAGCTGCGGGGTGCGCCGCGCCGCCCTTGATGTCGGCCACCGCACGCGCGATGGTCTCGCGATAGCGCGCGCGTGGCGGCGTGACGCCATGGGTGAGCAGCGCGCGGCGAACCGTTGGCGATGCCCCCGTGATGAACAGCCGGATGCCCTGCCGGTGGGCCTTGGCGGCGACGCGGCCGAGCACGTTGGCCGCGGTCGAATCCAGGAACGGCACCGCGGCGAAATCGACCACAAAACCCTTGCGCTTGTCGGCGATGCCGTCGAGCACGCTGCCGATCGCCGAGGCCGCGCCGAAGAAGAACGCGCCGGTGATGCGATAGACCAGCACGTCGCGATCGACCGCGAGCGCGGGGTCGTAAGGCACGCGCTCGCCATTTTCGTCGTCGGGACGATCGGCGGCCACCATCGGCGAACCTTCCTCGATGCCGGTCATTTCCGCCATGCGATGGATGAACAGGACCGCGCCAAGCGCGAAGCCGACCAAAATGCCTTCGGTCAGATCGCGGAAGATGGTGAGCAGGAAAGTTGCGAGCAGCACGACGGCATCGCCCCATGACGAGCGCAGGAGCGTCGCGAATTCGTGCTTCTCCGCCATAGTCCAGGCCACGACGACGAGCACGGCGGCGAGCGCGGCCAGCGGGATGTAGCTCGCGAGCGGCGCTGCGATCAGCATGAACAGCAGCAGGAAGACCGAATGCAGCATACCCGCGAGCGGCCCCCGCGCGCCGGCGCGGATGTTGGTCGCGGTACGCGCGATCAGCCCCGTGACGCAGATGCCGCCGAACAGCGCCGAGCCGACATTGGCGGCGCCTTGCGCCACCAGCTCGCAATTGGAGCGGTGACGGCGCCCGGTCATGCCGTCGGCCACCACCGCCGACAGCAGCGATTCGATGGCGGCGAGCAGCGCGAAGGAGATCGCATCCGGCAGCACGGCGGTCGCCTTCGCAAGCGAGAACGCGGGCAAGGCCGGCGAAGGCAGTTCGCGCGGAATGCCGCCGAAGCGCGATCCGACGGTCTCGACCGGCAGCGACAGCACGGCACATGCGACCGCCGCGAGCACGACCGCGATCAGAATGCCCGGCCAGGACGGACGCCAGCGTCGCAGGCCGGCGATGATGGCAATGCTCACGATCGCGACCGCCAAGGCCGACGGATTGACGGTGTGCAGGCCCCCCGCAAGCGCGACGAGTTTCGGGACGAATTCGCTCGGCTCCTTCGCCACCAGCGTGATCCCGCCGAGATCGCGCAGCTGGCTCGCGAAGATGATGACGGCGATGCCGGCCGTGAAGCCGACCGTCACCGGGTACGGAATGAACTTGATATAGGTGCCGATCCGCAGGAAGCCCGCAGCGATCAGGAACAGGCCCGCCATCAGCGTGGCCAGGATCACGCCGTCGACTCCGTGACGGTCGGCGGTCGCCGCAACCAGCACAATGAAGGCGCCGGCGGGACCGCCGATCTGGAACCGGCTGCCGCCGAGCAGTGACGCAATGAAGCCGCCGACAACAGCGGTGTAGAGTCCGCGATCCGGCGTCACGCCCGAGGCGATCGCGATCGCCATCGACAGCGGCAACGCGACGATCGCGACCGTGAGGCCCGCGAACACATCGGCGCGGAAATCCGATAGGCCATAGCCCTCGCGCCATACGGTGACGAGCTTTGGCAGATAGAGTTCGGTAAAGGTCGGCCGACGAAGCTGGTGCAGCTTGCCTGCGTGTTCGCCTGTGATGCTCATTTCAGCAAATTGCTCCGCTGCCCACAACGCTTCGATGCATCGTGCGGCCGCGTAGCGGGGCGCGACGGTGCGTTAGTTAAGACTGCTTCCGAGCACGATCATTGCGGGATCATGCTCCCACTCGCCGCGGCGGCCCTGGCTGCTTGAGCCGAACGCCACGTCCGCCGCCTTCGCTGCGCGCCTGTTCGCCGATCAGCTCGACGCCGGCCCGATCAAAGGCTTCGACCACCTTCATCAAGGTCTCGACCACGCCGCGGACGTTGCCGGTGCTCGCCTCCATCCGCTGAATGGTCGGCAGCGAAACGCCTGCGAGCTCCGCCAAGGCTCTCTGGTCAATGCCAAGCAGCGCGCGCGCTGCCCGCATCTGGAACGACGTGATCACCTTGGCCTCACGTTTCAGCCTTTATAAGTGACATCTGAAGCATGTACAATGATGTAAAATACATCAACTAAGGCCGAACGCAAGGGGAAGTTCGCCGTGCAAGCCACCCCCTCCACCGTCATTGCGAGCGCAGCGACTTGTCCGCCGAAGCTTTAGCGAAGGCGGAAGCAATCCAGTCTTTCCGCGCAGGAATTCTGGATTGCTTCGTCGCTTCGCTCCTCGCAATGACGGTGGAGGGGGTGGCTGAGTCCAACCTTCGCCACGCCCGGGGTGACAGCCCCTCACCCCACCCTCTCCCCGTAGAGAACGGGGAGAGGTGTGGGAGAGCGGTTGCTTCCCTTACTTCGGCAGACCGATCACGCCGCGTGCTGATGCGCTGCGATGATCTGGTCGGCGGCGCGCCCCGTGACTTCGGCCATGTGGTCGAACTGGCGGGTGAAGCTGCCGGCGCCTGCCGTGGCCGAGCGCAGTTCGACGATCAACTCGCCAATCTCGGCTTCCGGCATCATGGCGCGGACGCAGTCCCATCCGCTCCAGCCGTCGCGGGTGTCGAAGCCGAGGATCTGGCCGCGCCGCGCCGACAGGATCGCGTTGATCTTGGCGGTGGCGTCGGTCGGGCAGACGATCTCGACCACGTGGATCGGCTCCAGCAGCACCGACTGGCATTGCGGCAGGCCTTCGTTGAGCCCGACCCGCGCCGCCGTGCGGAAGGCGAGGTCGGAGGAATCGACGCTATGATAGGAGCCGTCGGTCAGCGTCACCTGCAAATCGGTGACCGGGAAACCGAGCGGGCCGCGTGCGAGCCCGTCGACGACCCCCTCTTCCACCGCGCCGATGTAGTTGCGCGGCACCGCGCCGCCGACCACCTTCTCGGCGAACTTGAAGCCATCGCCGCGCGGCAGCGGCCTGATGTCGAGCACGACATCGCCGAACTGGCCATGGCCGCCGGACTGCTTCTTGTGGCGGCCGCGCTGGACGATCGGCTTGCGGATGGTTTCCTGATAACCGATCGCGGGGGGATGCGAGGCGACCTTGACGCCGAAACGGTCGCGCAGCCGCTCGCTCGCGACGCGCAAGTGCATCTCGCCCTGCCCCCACAGCACGGTGTCGTGGGTCTGGGCGTTCATCACGAAGACGAGCGAGGGATCCTCCTCGTGCAGTCGCATCAGCGCCTGGCCGAGCTTGACGTCGTCCTTGCGGTCAGTAGCCGCAACCGAGATCGCGAGCACCGGCGGAGTGGGCTCGCCGGCGGCGAGCGCTGCTGGCTGGGTCTTGCCGTTCGAGACCGTGTCGCCGGTCTTGATCGGGTCGAGCTTGGCGAGCGCTATCGTGTCGCCGGCTTCCGCCGCGGCACGCTTGGTATCGTAGGCCCCGGTGACGGCGAGGATGCCGGAGATGCGGCTCGCCCCGCCGGAGGAGGATTGCAGGGTGGCACCGTCGTCGAGATGACCGGCGAGCATCCGCGTCAGCGACAGCTTACCGCCGTGCTGCGAATGCAGCGTCTTGAAAACGAAGCCGAGGGCGTCCCTGGTCTCGGGAACGCCGAGACGCTTTGCGGTCTCCGCGATACCGGGCGCCTCGTGGCGCAACGCTTTCATCAAACGCAGCACGCCGTTTTCGCGTGCGGCGGCGCCGAGCAGCACGGGGCAGATCAGCCCGTCACGCAATTCCCGCGCGAGATCATCGAACACGGCATCGCGCGGCGGCTGGATGTCCTCGAGCAGCTGCTCCATCAGCGCATCGTCGTGATCGGCGAGCTTCTCCAGCATCGAGAAGCGGGCCTCCTTCTCGCGATCGAGATCGCCGCCTTGGAGCGCGACCACTTCGGAGGCCTTGTGCTCGCGGTAAATGAACGCGCGCTCCAGCGCGAGATCGACGAAGCCCTCGATCAGCTCGTCCTTCCAGATCGGGATCTGGCGCAGCACCAGCGGCACGCGCGAGGCGGGCTGGAGCATCTCGAGCGTCTCGCGGATGCGCTTGTTGGCGCGGTCGATCTTGTTGAGGAACAGGAAGCGCGGGATCTTCAGCTCCTCCAGCTCGCGCAGAATGATCTGAAGCTGCGGCAGCTTCTTCTCGTCGGCTTCGCAGACCACGATTGCGGCGTCGACCGCAGGCAGCGCGGCGCGCATGTCGTGGGCAAATTCGACGGAACCGGGACAATCGAGAAAGGTGTAGCTGTCACCCATGAAACTCGTGGTGACGGCAGTCAGCCCGACGGTCATCTTGTGATGACGGGCCTCTGGCGTGGCGTCGCCGACGGAGGTTCCGGCGTCGACGCTGCCGGCGCGCGGGATTGCGCCCGTTCGCGCCAGGATGGCTTCGAGAAGTGTGGTTTTACCGCTTTGGAAAGGGCCCACCAGCGCGATGCACCGTGGACCTCGGGGACTTCTGACGTCCTGTCCCATTCGCCGCCTCCTTGGTGTGGAGCTCGGCCCATGATTGGGTCGGCAAACGCCGATGCTCTGCCCGTCCCCGAGATTTGGCAAGCATCAAACGTCGCTGCGGTGCGTCGTTGCCGGAATCGCGTCGGAGCGACGCGATTCGCACACGGGAGTTGTTAACGGCCCGGGCGGAGTTCCAGGCTCTCGAGGCCGGCGGCGACGTTGAGGCCGACCTGGCCCTGCACGCTGAGCGGCTGGAGCGCGATCGAATTGTTGGAGCCGCCGATCAGCACGTTGCCGCCGAGGCCGACGCCGACCGAGGCACTGCCCTGCGCGCCGGCATAGGTGCCGGCGAGGTCGCCCGGTCCGAGCCGGTTCACCGGCGCGAACACGCCCCAGGCGAGTGCCGTTTCCTGGGTGATGCCAATGTCGAGGCCGACCTTGCGGATGGTCGCGACGTAACGGTCGTCCGGCAAACCATCGACGCGCAGCACGCAGCCGAGATGGGTCACCGATCCCACGATGAAGCCCACGCTGGCGCCGCCGCGGCATTCGAGCACGCCCACCTGCACCATCCGCGACTGCGCGCTGGCGCCCGCGACGGAGGCAACGAGGCTCGCAACGGCAAGGAGGAGTGAACGGCGCATGAAGATCTCCGGCGATGAATGTGATGCGAGCATGGAGGCGCGGCACACGCCACGCGATGGTCTATGCCACAACAGTTCCGGTGGCGCCAGATCGCGCAGACTTGAAAGAAAAAGGGCCCGCGTTGCGCGGGCCCTTTGATGTCACATCAGGTCTGCGAGCTCAGCGCAGATTGCCGCAGAAGCGCTGGATTCGCTTGCAGGCGTCTTCGAGGTCCGAGGTCTTGGTCGCGTAGGAGATGCGGAATGCCGGGCCGAGGCCGAAGGCCGAACCCTGCACCACGGCGACGCCTTCGGTCTCCAGCAGTTCGGTGACGAATGTCTCGTCATTGTCGATCACCTTGCCGGACGGCGCGGTCTTGCCGATCGTGCCGGCGCAGGACGGATAGACGTAGAAGGCGCCTTCGGGACGCGGGCACTCGATGCCCTTGGCCTGGTTGAGCATGGAGACGACGAGGTCGCGGCGCTCCTTGAAGACCTTGTTGTTGGCGGGGATGAAGTCCTGCGGACCGTTCAGCGCCTCAACGGCGGCCCATTGCGCAATCGACGACGGGTTCGAGGTCGACTGCGACTGGATCGTCGACATCGCCTTGATCAGCTGCGCCGGCCCGCCGGCATAGCCGATGCGCCAACCGGTCATGCAATAGGCCTTCGACACGCCGTTCACGGTGAGCGTGCGGTCGTAGAGTTTCGGCTCGACCTGCGCGACCGTTGTGAATTGGAAGTCGTCATAGACGAGATGCTCGTACATGTCGTCGGTCATGACCCAGACGTGGGGATGCTTGACCAGCACGTCGGTGAGCGCCTTCAGCTCGGTCCTGGTGTAGGCGGCTCCCGTCGGGTTCGACGGCGAGCACAGGATCACCCATTTGGTCTTCGGCGTGATCGCGCGCTCGAGCGCTTCGGCCTGGAGCTTGAAACCGGTCGCGGCGGTGCAGACAACCGGCACCGGCTCGCCGCCGGCGAGCGCCACCATCTCGGGATAGCTGACCCAGTACGGCGCGGGGATGATCACCTCGTCGCCCGGATTGATGGTCGCCATCAGCGCGTTGTAGAGCACCTGCTTGCCGCCGGTGCCGACGATGATCTGGTTCGCCTTGTAGACGACGCCGTTCTCGCGCTGAAACTTGGCGATGATGGCGTCCTTCAACTCGGGAATGCCGTCGACCGCGGTGTACTTGGTCTTGCCGGCTTCGATGGCGTGGATCGCGGCCAGCTTGATGTTGGCGGGCGTGTCGAAGTCGGGCTCGCCGGCGCCTAAGCCGATGACGTTGCGGCCCGCCGCTTTCAGCGCACGTGCTTTATCCGTGACCGCGATGGTCGCGGACGGCTTCACACGGTCGAGCGCAGCGGCAAGGAAGGACATCGTCATCTCCTGACAAGCGTCGTGAACCCTTTGGCTTCACGACTCCGATTGTGGGAATGAGCCACCCTAAAACGAGTGCCGTTGCGCCGCAAGAAACTTCGGCCCGATCTCGGAAAAGTTTACGTGTCTGGCGCGCATCAAGCCGCGATTTCTCGCAATATTCCGCAACTTTGCGGGGCAAATCCCGCATATCCGACAAGGCGTGTCCTCGGAGCAATTTTGGCGCCTTCGAGGGCCATGAAACGAGAACGTCGTCATGCCCGGGCCTGTCCCGCCTTCGGCTCGCCGAAGCCGCTCCGGCGAGGCGAAGGCCCGGGCATCCACGTTCTTCGTGCCGTGTGCAGCGCGTAGATGGCCGGGACAAGCCCGGCCATGACGATGCGGAAGCTTCAGTGCCAAAACGCGGCCGCCGTTTCTCGCACACGATCGCGTCGAGCAACGCACTTGCGCGTTGACGCAAGCGTGAACTGAGTTGGATGGTCGCACGGAAATGATCTTCCGCCGCATTGCAATGCGGTAGGGTTTTCGAGTTTTTCTATTGGCCGGCTCTTGCGGCGGATTCGCATCGGCATCATTGTTTAGCCGCGTTGCGGGGCAACAAGCGCCGCGCCCTCCCGTCTTCCGGAATCATCCTCAGAATGTACAAGCTCTATTCGATGCAGCGCTCGGGCAACAGCTACAAGGTCCGCCTTGCGTTGGCGCTGCTGAACTTGCCTTACGAAGCGGTCGAGGTGGACATTCTGCGCGGCGAGAGCCGCACCCCGGACTTCCTGGCCAAGAACCCATCCGGTCAGGTGCCGCTTCTCGAGGTCGGCGACGATCGCTATCTCGCCGAATCCAACGCCATCCTCTGGTATGTCGCCGTCGGCACGCCGCTCGCACCGGAGAACCGCATCGATCGCGCCGACGCGCTGCAATGGATGTTCTTCGAGCAGCACGCGCTGGAGCCGAACATCGGCGCGGCCTATTTCTGGCTGTCGCTGGTGAGGGGCGGCCGCGACCTCCAGACTCATTCGCTGGAAGACTGGATGGAGCGCGGCTATGGCGCGCTCCAGGTGATGGAGAATCACCTCAAGACCAACGCCTATTTCGCCGCCCGCCAGCTCACGGTCGCCGACATCGCGCTGTACGGCTACACCCACCTCGCCGACCGCTGCGACTTCGACCTCTCGACCTTCCCGGCGATCCGGGACTGGCTGAAGCGCGTGGAAGCGGCCCCCGGCTTCGTCGCAATGGACTGGCGGCCGGCCAACATCGAGGACCCCGCCAGCATCGCCGCGGGCGCTTGACAGCGCGCAGTGCTCTGCGAATAGCGGGCACAAGGGCCATCATTGCCGCAATCTCGCCGTTTTCGCTCGATTGGCCGCCGCAATATTGCCGATTGGAACAGTGAAATTGTTCGATGTCGCGGGTGATTCGCTCGCGCGTTGAAGGATTTAGACCATGATTCGGGCGTCCGGCACGGCAGGCTTTCAGGGCCCACCCGCTACCGTTTCGTCTTCCAGGCTGACCAACGCGGTCGCGGCCTCGCTCGCCGTGGCCGCGCTCTCGCTGTGCTTGATCGTCACCCTGACGGTGCTGTCGACCAAGGCGACCATGGCGATGGGCCTGCCGGTCTGATTCCCGCTTCATCCTGGACCCGCCTTCAAGGCGCCGCGTGGCCCGCGCCGACCGGCATCGCGACAGGACGTCGATGAAATCACCTGTGCTAGTCGTTGCAATCACCCTGACCGCGGCCATCCTCGTCGCGGCATCGCTGTTGATCTTCGTCGGCACGCGCAAGGGCCAGGGGACGTCGACGCTGAATGCGCCCGCGCTGCAACAGCGTCTCAAGCACGCGCATTTGGTCTAAAATCATCCGAAAGCTTTGCGCGTGAACCAAAGCGCACCTTAAGCACACCGCGCGAAACCGCATCGCAATGGCGCAATATTCGGTCAGTGTTGCCGCCTTACCTCGTCCAGGGAGGAGCGAGACAGGCCCATGCGGTTGGGATGGCGTGCGATCTCCGGTCCGGCGCTGACGGCAGCGACTTTGCTGCTGACGATGTTTTTCGATCGCTTCGTCCCCGCTCCCTCGCCCGCGCCGCTGCTCGTCTGTATCGTGGCGCTCGCCGGCGCGCTCTCTGGTCCCGCGTCCGCCGTCGCCAGCGTAGCCATCGCCGTCACTGGCGCGGCACTGCTGCTCCTCAGCCGGCACGGCGTTTCAGGTCTTACCACGGCGGATATGATCCAGCTCGGCTTCCTGGCCGCGACGGCCGCGGGCACCGCAGGCATCACCGGCCTGATGCGCCAGCGGCTGCTCGGCACGTTTGCCGCCGAGCGGCGGAGCCACGCCACCGCAGGGCGGCTATCGGCCGCGCTCGACCAGGTCGATATCGGCATCGTGCTGCTCGATGCCGAGACGCGCGCCGAATTCATCAACCGGGCGTTCCGCGATTATTTTGCGGTGCCGGACGACATCGCCGACGGCAAGCCGCCGTTCATCGCGCTGATGTATCATGGCCGCGACACCGGCGCGTTCGAATTGCCCGAGGACGAGCTTGGTACCTTCATCGCACAGCGCATGGAGATGGTGCGGATCGGCGATGCCACGCCGATCAACATCGCATTGCGCAATGGCGAGGTGTTGCGCTTCGTCTGTGCCACGCTGCCCGATGGCGGGCGCATGCTGAGCTACACGCCGGTGACCGACCTCGTGCGCCACACCGATGCGCCGTCCCGTGCCGACTACTACCGCTCGCTGCGCGACCCCGCGGGTCGCAAGCTGATCCGGTATCTGCGCGTCGCGGAGTGATGCCCGATTGATCAGCACGTCCATCATCACGTATGAAGGACGCCTCATCGCTCCCGGGAATTCATATGTCGCTCACCATTCGCTCCGTCACGAGGCAGGACTACGAACAATGGCTGCCGTTGTGGGACGGCTACAACGCCTTCTACGGCCGCTCCGGACCGACCGCGCTCTCGCCCGAAATCACGCGTGTGACATGGCAGCGCTTTTTCGATGCCTATGAGCCGGTGCACGGATTGGTCGCCGAGAGCGACGGCCGCCTGCTCGGGATGACAAATTATCTGTTTCACCGCAGCACCACCGCGATCGAGCCGTCCTGCTATCTGCAGGACCTGTTCACGACCGAGGCGGCACGCGGCAAGGGTGTCGGCTCGGCGCTGATCCACGGCGTCTACGAGCGCGCGAAGCTCGCGGGCTCCCCGCGCGTCTATTGGCAGACGCACGAGACCAACGTCACGGCGCAGCGCCTGTACGACAAGGTCGCCGAGCGTTCCGGGTTCATCGTCTATCGCAAGATCTTCTGATCCTCGCGATCGGGAGGCCTGTGGATAACTCTGCCTGTCACCCGCGCGTAACATAGCGGGACTAGGCTGCAGCTGCGTCTGGTCAGCCCCCCGTCACCGATCAAGCGCCCCAAAGCGGTCCCCGTCAGTCGCCGCGTCTGACAGGGGCCGCATTTTTTTGTCGGCAATTCCTTGTCGGCAGCTCCTTGTCAGCATGGCAGCAACGCGGCGCGCCGCTTGCTGCGGCGGCGCACCGCAGTCACAATACGGTCCTGCCATCTCCGACAGGGATCTCCCATGGAAATTCGCAATCTCGGCGCCTCCGGCCTGCGCGTGTCTGCGGTCGGCCTCGGCTGCAACAATTTCGGCCAGCGCACGGATTTGGAGACCTCGCGCAAGGTAATCCATCGCGCGCTCGATCTCGGCATCACGCTGTTCGACACCGCCGACATCTATGCCGGCATGGGCGGTTCGGAAACGGTGCTGGGCACCGTGCTGGGCGACCGCCGCAAGGACATCGTGCTCGCCACCAAGTTTTCCAAGCCGATGGCGACCGACGGAACCAAACAGGGCGCTTCGCGCCGCTACATCATGAACGCAGTCGAGGCGAGCCTGACGCGGCTCAAGACGGACTACATCGATCTCTATCAGCAGCACGATTACGACCCGCTGACGCCGATGGAGGAGACGCTGCGCGCGCTCGACGATCTCGTCCGTCAGGGCAAGGTGCGCTACATCGGCAATTCCAATTTCCCGGCCTGGCGCTTGGCGGAGGCCGAATTCACGGCGCGTGCGATGAATGTCAGCCGCTTCGTCTCCTGCCAGGACGAATACAGCCTGCTGGTGCGCGACATCGAAAAGGACCTGCTGCCGGCCGCACAGGAGTACAAGCTCGGCCTCCTGCCGTTCTTCCCGCTCGCAAGCGGGCTCCTCACCGGCAAGTACCAGCGCGGCGCGGTCGCCCCAAGCGATACGCGCTTCGGCAAGGTACCGGCGTTACGCGACCGCTACGTCACCCCGCGAAACGAGGACATCGTCGACAAGCTCGCGGCATTCACGAAAGCCCGCGGGCACAGCATGCTTGAGCTCGCCTTTTCCTGGCTCGCCGCGCGCCCGCAAGTATCGAGCGTGATCGCCGGCGCCACCCGCGTCGAGCAGGTCGAGGAGAACGTGAAGGCGATTGCGTGGAAGCTCGGAGCGGATGATCTCGCCGAGATCGACAAGATCACGCTGGGCTGATCTTTTGGGGCGTGGCGCGCTACTTGGCGCCGTGTCCGACCGTCTGGATGACCTCAAAGCCCTCGAACTGGGGATGGCCGAGATAGGTCGGCTTGGTGTCGCCGGCCCGCGCATGCGCGGCACGAAAAGCATCCGATTTGGTCCAGGCCTCGAAGGCCGCATGGTTCGCCCACACCGTGTGCGAGGCATACAGCGTGTGGTCCTCGAGCTCGGGGCCGCGCAGCAGATGAAACTCGACGAAGCCCTGCACCTTGTCCAAATGAGTATCGCGCGAAAGCCAGACCTGCTCGAAGGCGGCCTCGGAGCCCTTGGCGACGCGAAAGCGGTTCATGGCGATGTACATGGGTGATGGTCTCCTGATGTTTGGCTGATCATGTCGTCATTCCGGGACGCGCCGCAAGGCGCGGGCCCGGAATCGCAGGTTAACTAACCAGCCCCTTCATCGGCCTTGCGCCCGCGCTGTCCGGAAACACCGTCTCGGCCAGCACGCGATCCGACAGGCCGAACTGTCCCTGCAGCACGCCCTTGATCACGGAGCGCAGATCGGTGGTGGGCTTGAGATCGCGGGCCTCGAAGAGGTTGGCGGGCTTGAGGCCGGGCCAGTCGGCGATGACGCGGCCGCCCTTCACCGCGCCGCCGGCGAGCAGCGCGACTGTTCCCGTGCCGTGATCGGTGCCGTCGGTGCCGTTGATGCGCGCGGTGCGGCCGAATTCGGTGGCGACCACCACGACGGTGTCGCGCCAGCGTTCGCCGAGGCCGCTTTCGAATTCGGCGAGCGCGCCGTCGAGCCCGCCGAGCAGGAAGGCGAGACGACCGACCGGCCCGCCTTCATTGGCGTGCGTGTCCCAGCCGTCGAACGCGAGCGCCGCGATGCGCGGGCCGTCGTCGGACGCCATCAGTTTTGCGGCGCCGCGCGCGACCTGCCGCATCTGCGCGACCGCATTGCCCGGCTTCGGCTTCATGTCGTCGCCGCTCGCGGCCTTCTCCAGCTGAAGGCCCTGCGACAGCACGGCCGCCAGCGCGGGATCGCGATGACGGTAGAGCTCGACCAGGCGCATCGCGGTGTCGTCATCGGCTTGCGGCAGCGCCACCGGCGCCCAGCCGACGGTCGGTGCATTGCCGCGCAGCACCAGCGGCGTGGTCGGGCCGACGGCAAGAGCACTCGACACCCGCTCGCCGCGCGGCAGCGCCTCCAGCGCGCGGTTGAGCCAGCCGGATTGCACGCGACCGGGCCCGGCATAGCCGCTTTCGAGCACGTCCTGGCCGTCGAAATGCGAACGGTCGCGATAAGGCGTCGCCACCGCGTGGATCACCGCGGCATGCTTGTCGCGATACATCCGTCCGAACTCAGGCATCGACGGATGCAGCGCAAAGAAAGCATCGAGCATGATGGCGGGATGCGCGCCGTCCGCCGTGAGCGCGATCGACCCGTGCAGGCCGGCATAATCGGGATCGCCGACCGGCGCGACGGTCGAGAGACCATCGAGCGCGCCGCGCAGGATCACCACGATCAGCCGGGGATCGCGACCGTCCGCCGCGCGGGCGAATTTCGGCAAATAAGCCCAGGCCGCGAACGACGCGCCGCCGAGCAGGAGGCCGCGGCGCGAGGTGATGAGCCGGTTCTCGACGCAGTCGATCATCATCATCTCCTCTGCATTTCCGGCGACATCAACAGCAGCGCCAGCGCCTGCTGCCGCGACTCCGCGCGCTCGATGGTGCGCCGTGTTTCGATCGAGGCCGCATCTGCTGCGGCAAATTCCAGCAGGTCGAGCGGGTCGATGTTGGGCCCGAGCCGCGCGCCCATTTGCGCGGCAATGTCGAGCCGGAGCTTGATGCCTTCGGGCGCAGCCCAGGCGGCGCTGGTATCAGCAAAACCATTCGGGCCGGCTGACGACCACAACGGCTGGCCCAGCAGATTGAGATTGTTGAGATAGGCGCCGGGATCCTCCGGCACGCGCGCGAGCAGCCGGCCGCTCGCGACCAGGAAATCATAGGGACTCCGCATCTTGGTCAGCGGCGCCTGCCACGCCTCGTCGGAATCAACCAGTGCCGTTGCGAGCGCCTTGAGATCGCCGTCGGTCTTGATGAAGACATCGCGCAATCGCGCCACCAGCGCCGGCGGCGGATCGTCGGCGACGAAATGTCGGACGAACTTTGTGGCGATGAAGTTCGCGGTCGAGGGATGGCGTGCGATGTCAGCGAGGGCGGCTTCGCCTTGCGCAAGGCCCGTCGGCTCGTAGGTCTTGCCGAGCAGCATTTGCGGCCCGGGCTGGTGCGCATTGACGTTGAACACGAAGGAGCCCGGCGCCCCCAGCTGTCCCTGCCGGCCGGCAAAGGTCCAGCCGGTGATGATGCGCGCGAGCGAGGTGACGTCGTCCTGCGTGTAGCCGCCACCGACGCCGAGCGTATGCAGCTCCATGATCTCGCGCGCGAGATTTTCGTTCAGCCCGCGTTTGCGGTTCTGGCCGGCGCGCGAGTCCGGTCCGAGCGATTGTTGGTTGTCGAGGAAGAAAAGCATCGCCGGATGCTGCTCCACCGCTTTCAGCATGTCGGCGAAACGCCCGAGCACGTGCGGCCTGATCGCCTCGCGTTCGAACGCGCCGGCCCATATCCGCGCCAGCTCGCCCTTGCTGGCGGAGATGCAGAAATGGTTGGACCAGAACACGACCAGGCGTTCGGTGAAGCCGCACTCGACCAGGGTCGCGCGCTGCAACCGCGCCAACGCCTCGGCGCGAAAGGTTTTTTGGACGACGTTGAGCGGCTGCGGGGCGGGTTTTGCGGCAGCCGGCGCGGCCGCGTTGGGCTGCATGGCGTCCGGCTTGGCCGTATTGTCGACTGGCTTGTTGTCAGCAGGCTTGTTGTTACCAGGCTTGGCCTCGGCCATCTGGCCGGCGATCTCGGTTGCGACGGCGTTCAGCGAGAGATTGCGGCGCAGTCCGGGCTTCTGATCGGCCGGCGCTTGCGGCAGTGCTTCGGTCGGCGCGCCGGCTTTGGCGGCGGCCTCGCGCGCCTGCTTGACCTGATCCTGATAGGCGAACACGGACTGCCCGAGCTGCGGCGTGGATTGCAGGCCCGGCGCCTCTAGCAGCACAGCGTTGGGGCGGGCGAGTTCCGCCTTCACGAAGCCGCGAGGATCGGAGGCCGCGTTGATGAGATCGCCGGATGCGCCGCCACGGGCGCCGAAGCCGAAACGGTTGAGCGCGACGAGCGCGGCTTGCGAATCGCGGGCCATCGATATGTCCTTCGCGTGCTGCCTATCGCTTTCCTGATACGTGCGCGAGGCATAATATACCGCAGCGGGAGATGAACCCGGCATGAAAATGACAGCCCAGCTTTTGCGCAAATCATGACAAATCCGCAAGACGTTTCCGTGCAGGAACCGCGCCGCCTCGCCTGCTCCCGCTGCGGCGCCGAGTTCGGCTGTGACCTCTCAGGCAATTGCTGGTGCGCGGAAGAAACGGCCCGTCTGCCGATGCCGGTCAAAGGCGAGGATTGCTTGTGCCGGGAATGCTTGCGCGAGGCGGCGGCGATGCGTAGCCCGGATGGAGCACAAGCGTAATCCTCCGCGTCGGCCTGGCGAAAGCCAGGACCCATTACCCCAGGGAGTTGTTTGGCGAAGACTGGTCGTTCGGGACGTCTACCGAACGCAATCGATAGATTCCGCGGTATGGGTCCTGGCTTTCGCCAGGACGACGCCGGGGAGAGCCGGCCGCGACAACTACACCGCATGCCCCGGTGATTTCCGCGCCATTCCGTCGAACGCATCCAGCAGCTTTTCGCGCCAGGCGTAGACCGGGTCGTCCGCTTCCAGCAGCTTGAACGGGCTCGTCACGCGGGCCCACTGAAAACCACCGAACACGATGTAGTCGGCATAGTTCGGTGCGGCGGCGCCGATGAAGGGCTGCTTCTTCAGGGCCTGCCGCATCGGCTCCAGCGATTTGCGGAAGGCGACCACGCCGGCATCGCGGCCCGACATCACCTCTTCCAGACTCTTGCCGAAACGCGCCTCGCGCGACTGGCGGAAATAGGCGGCGTCGACCTCGGCCAGATTCTTCGGAATGTCGGCGATGATCAGCGGAAAGATGCCGCCGACGATGGCAATGTCGCCCCAAGCATTTAGCATGCGCGCCATGGCGCGGCCGCCTTCGCCGCCGAACAGCGACGGACGGTCCGGAAACTTGTCTTCGAGATAGGTCGCGATCGCCCAGGAATCGACCACGGGCTGGTCGTGATGCAGCAGCACCGGCACCTTCTCCGAGCCGTGCGGCGCAATCGCGCTTTTCTCGGTGAAGCGCCAGGGCAGCGTTTCCGCCGAAAGGCCCTTGTGCGCCAGCGCCATCCGCGTGCGCCAGCAAAACGGGCTGAACGGTCGCGAGGCATCGGTGCCGACGAGTTCGAACAGTTTGAGCGACATGAAAGGGGTCTCCCGGTATTCCGTCATTGCGAGCGAAGCGAAGCCATCCAGGACTGCCGCCGCGGAACATTCTGGATTGCTTCGCTTGCGCTCGCAATGACGGATGTGGAGGGCTACCGCCCGTTCGTGCGCAGCAGCCTCTCGCCGTCCTCCGTCACCGCAATGACCAGCCCGAGGCCGGCAATCGTCTCGCGTGCGACATAGCCGCGGTCGGCGGCGTCTTCCCAAATGGTGAGGCGCGGGCACGAGGTCTTCCAGGTCGCGATCACCTCGGCATAGGCGCGCGGCTCGCGTGCGACCCATTCGACGAAGTCCAGCACCAGCGGATCGGCGTTCTCGCTCATTGCAAACCTCCCTTGTCGAAGGCTGCCAGCACGGGCGTGCGGACCAGCAACCAGCTGCCATAGGCGATGTAGTAGCAGGCGATGGCGGTGATCAGCTTCATCGACCAGGCCACGAATTGCTGGTCGGTCATGGCTTCGAGGATGCGCCGCGCCAGCGTGGTGCCGAGCATCGACGCTGCGATCGCGACGGCCGCGAGCACGGGATCGAGCGTCGCCGCCTGGTCGATCACGCCGCCGAAATAGATCAGCTTGGTGAAATGGCTGACGAGCTGGCACATCGCCTTGGTCGCCACCTTCTCGCGCCGGCCGAAATCGCCGCCGAGGAAGAAGGTGTCGAGCAGCGGCCCCGACACGCCGGTCATCAGCATGAGACCCATGCAGATCGTGCCGTAGACGGTGCCCTGCCAGAGACGGTCCGGATCCGGCTTGATGTTCGCGGGCAGCAGCCGCGCCATGAACGGGGTGATGCCGAGCAGCAGCAGCGCGACAGACTTGTCCGGCACATAGCGGGTGAGCGACCACGCCGCGAGCGCGATAGCCGCGCCGACCATATAGTTCGCGACCGGCCGCCAGCGGATATGCGCGCGCCAGAGAAAGGCGCGCCAACCGTTCGAGGCCATCTGCGTGATCGCATGCAACACCATCGCGGTCGGCAGCGGCATCAGGGCCAGCAGCACGCCGATCAGGATCAGCCCTCCCGCCATGCCGAACAGCCCCGACAGGAATGCGGTGCCGACCATCAGCAATCCAAGGGCAGCGATCATGATGGGAGTCACGTAAAAATCTCCGGTTGGCCTTCCCCCCGCTCGCGGCGAGAAGCGAAGGGGAACGTGCCCCGCTTGCCCCGTCTACGCAAACTGAGTTATCTTGGCCTGGCATCAGCTTTCCTGAGGGTCAGTCATTTGCGGCGCTTGCTGTTTCTCAACGGCATCAAGGCATTCGAGGCCGCCGCGCGGGCCGGCAGCTTTGCCGCGGCCGGCCTCGAGCTGAGCGTGTCGGCGGCCGCGGTCAGCCGCATGGTGCACATCCTGGAAGAACGGCTCGGCGTCGCGCTGTTCGAGCGCAAGGCCAACAAGCTGCTGCTCACGCAGGCGGGCCGCGCCTATCAAAGCGGGCTGACGCCGATCTTCGACGCGCTCGCAAGCCTCACCGCCCAGGTGACGGCGCCCTCGAGCGTCCGCGTGCTCACCATCGGCATCGGCCACACCTTTGCGATGCGCTGGCTGATCCCGCGCCTGTCGGAGTTTCGCAGCGAAGAGCCCGACATCGAGGTGCGCTTCACCACCGGCGGCGCGTCAGTGCCATTCGGCGAGGACTGGAGCTGCGGCATCCAGCTCGGGACCGGGGACTGGCCGGGGCTGGTGGCCGAGCCGCTGTTCGCCGGCGACCTCACACCGGTTTGCGTGCCCCGCCTCGCTTCCTCGCTGAAGCGCCCGGCCGATCTCAGGGGACCGAGCCTGATCCGCGTCGCGCATTCGCCCGAGGACTGGCCGATCTGGCTCAAGGCCGCGAACCTCGCGCGCATCAACGCGCGCGGGCCGGAGTTCCAGTTCTACGGCCAGGCGCTCCAGGCTGCCGCCGACGGGCTCGGCGTCGCCATGGGCATCCGGCCCTATATCGACGACGATCTCGCCGCCGGCCGATTGGTAGCGCCATTCGACCTCTCGGTGCCCAAGGGCATGCGCTGGTACCTGCTCTATCGCAGCTTCCAGACCGAGCAGCGCGACTTTGCCGCGTTCCGCCGCTGGATCATGCGCGCGGCGTCGGAACCTGCCGCCCGTCCGGTGAGGCGAACCGGCCGCACCGCCGCGCGGAACTGACGCTGCAACAGCCTTTTAGTCAAAAAAGCCCGCCGCTTGTGAACGGCTTCACATCCCAAAATGCGCAAACGTGGTCCCCTGACCCTCCAACAAGGCGCTCGAACAAGACATTTTGGGGACTGCAATGACGACCATCTACGACGGCTTTGACATCGAATCCTTCGAAGCTGGCAAGGGGCTGTGGCACGCCCGTATCCGGCGTGCCGATTTCAGCCCGGTTGCCATCGACGGCGTGCTGTTTCCGGCCATGGAAGTCGGCTTCGCCTGGCCCGATCCCGATGCCGCGATTGCCCATGCCAAGCATCACATCGATCGCTTCCGCCGGCGGGCCGACGACAGCGACGACGAATAAGCGAGCGGGACTGCAGGCGAACCAGGGAACGGCGCAGGGTCAAAGGGGGAAACCGGTCATGTCAGTCATCGAATTCGAAGACACGCCGCAGCCGAGGATTTACACCCGCAATGTGATGTCGAGCTGCCCGGAATGCGACGGCGATCTCACGGTGCTCCGCGTGATCGGCGGCCGTGCCGGATGCGAATATTGGGCCATGCGCTGCACCGATTGCGGCGGCATCCATCTCGACATCCTCGAGCCGCGCCAGGCGGCCGGGGACGACGAGGGCCCGCTGCCGGCGGCCTGATCGCAGATCCGGCAATCCGGGCCTGCTGCCAACCTGCTGTCAGCATGCTGACCTAGGAAGGGCATTCGCTCTTTATTGCGAGCCGGACTCGCCCCATATTCGGAGCATGGCGAAGAAACCTGCATCCCCCGAAAAATCCGGCAAATCCCCCAAGACCAAGGCTCCGAACGCCAAGGCACCAAATTCCAAAGCGCCAAGCTCCAAGGCGTCACGCCCGGACGTGCAGCCGATCGGGCCGGCGCTGGCCGAGTTGCTCAATCCCGCGATCAATCGCGGCGATGCCGGGCTCGGATCGGGCACCGGCCTGCAGCCGCCGCCGGACAATTCGCGCGACCGCCGCTCCGGGGGCGAGGCCGCCGCGCATCGCGCGCGCGCTTCGACGCCGAAGGAGTTTCCGCAGGACAATAACAGGCCGATGCCGCTGCGGCCCAATCCGCAGCCGCCGGGGGCCCGCAACGCGGGCTTCGACGAGGCGCCACAGGCCAATTACGGAACCGCGGCCACGATCCCGACGCTCGATCCGGAACTGGCGCGTCAGCTCGGACTTCCCACGGAAGAGGACGATGCCGAAGCCCTGGCGCGTCCGCCGCGCAGCAAGATGGAGGCGCTCGGCGTCAAGGCGACCGCGGACGCGCTGGAATCGCTGATCCGCGAGGGCCGGCCGGAGTTCCGCAAGGACGACGGCTCCACCAGGGTGTGGACCCCGCATCGGCCGCCGCGCCCGGAAAAGTCCGAAGGCGGCGTGCGCTTCGAGATCAAGTCGCACTACGAGCCGCGCGGCGACCAGCCGACCGCGATCGCCGAGCTGGTCGAGGGCATCAATCGCAACGACCGCTCGCAGGTGCTGCTCGGCGTCACCGGCTCCGGCAAGACCTACACCATGGCCAAGGTGATCGAGGCGACGCAGCGCCCCGCCATCATCCTGGCGCCGAACAAGACGCTCGCCGCCCAGCTCTATGGGGAGTTCAAGAGCTTCTTCCCCGACAACGCGGTCGAATATTTCGTCAGCTATTACGACTACTACCAGCCGGAAGCGTATGTCCCTCGCACCGACACCTACATAGAAAAGGACTCCTCGATCAACGAGCAGATCGACCGCATGCGCCACTCGGCGACGCGCGCGCTGCTCGAACGCGACGACGTCATCATCGTCGCCTCGGTGTCCTGCATCTACGGTATCGGCTCGGTCGAAACCTACACCGCGATGACCTTTGCCCTGAAGAAGGGCGAGCGCATCGACCAGCGCCAGCTGATCGCCGACCTCGTCGCCCTGCAATACAAGCGCACCCAGGCCGATTTTACCCGCGGCACATTTCGTGTGCGCGGCGATGTCATCGACATCTTCCCGGCGCACTATGAAGACCGCGCCTGGCGCGTGAACCTGTTCGGCGACACCATCGAGACCATCGAGGAGTTCGATCCGCTCACCGGCCACAAGCAGGACGAGCTCGAATTCATCAAGATGTACGCCAACTCGCACTATGTGACGCCGCGCCCGACGCTGGTGCAGGCAATCAAGTCGATCAAAGCCGAATTGAAGATGCGGCTCGACCAGCTCCACGACCAGGGCCGCTTGCTGGAAGCGCAGCGGCTGGAGCAACGCACCACCTTCGACCTCGAGATGATGGAGGCGACCGGAAGCTGCGCCGGCATCGAAAACTATTCGCGCTATCTCACGGGGCGCCTGCCCGGCGAGCCGCCGCCGACGCTGTTCGAATACGTGCCCGACAACGCGCTGGTGTTCGCCGACGAAAGCCACGTCACCGTTCCCCAGATCGGCGGCATGTTCCGTGGCGACTTCCGCCGCAAGGCGACGCTCGCCGAATATGGTTTCCGCCTGCCCTCCTGCATGGACAACCGCCCGCTGCGCTTCGAGGAATGGGACATGATGCGACCGCAGACGGTCGCAGTCTCGGCGACGCCCAGCGCCTGGGAGATCAACGAGAGCGGCGGCGTGTTCGTCGAGCAGGTGATCCGACCGACCGGACTTATTGACCCTCCCGTGAACATTCGCCCGGCCCGCACCCAGGTCGACGATCTCGTCGGCGAAGTCCGCGCCACCGCCCAGGCCGGCTATCGCTCGCTGATCACGGTGCTGACCAAGCGCATGGCGGAGGACCTCACCGAATATTTGCACGAACAGGGCATTCGCGTCCGCTACATGCACAGCGATATCGACACCATCGAACGCATCGAGATCATCCGCGATCTGCGCCTCGGCGCGTTCGACGCGCTAGTCGGCATCAATTTGCTGCGCGAAGGCCTCGACATTCCCGAATGCGCGCTGGTCGCGATCCTCGATGCCGACAAGGAAGGCTTCTTGCGCAGCGAGACCTCGCTGATCCAGACCATCGGCCGCGCGGCGCGCAACGTCGACGGCAAGGTGATCCTCTATGCCGACCAGATGACGGGATCGATGGAGCGCGCCATCGCCGAAACCGACCGGCGCCGCGAGAAGCAGGTCGAGTACAACACGGCGCACGGCATCACGCCGGAGAGCATCAAGAAGTCGATCGGCGACATCATGAACAGCGTCTACGAGCGCGATCATGTGCTGGTCGAGATCGGCGGCCACGACATGACCGACGACGTCATCTCGATCGGCCACAATTTCGAAGCCGTGCTCGGCGATCTCGAGACGAGGATGCGCGAGGCCGCCGCCGATCTGAACTTCGAGGAAGCCGCGCGCCTGCGCGACGAGGTCAAGCGCCTGCGCGCCACCGAACTCGCGGTGGTCGACGATCCCACCGTCAAGCAGCGCACCGTGCAGGGCAAAGCCGGCGCCTATGCGGGCGCGAAGAAATACGGCGATGCGGCGAATTTGCCGGTCAGCGCCATGAAGAAAAAGACCGTGAGCTCCGCGCTGAAGGCGAGCGGCGGCGGCAGCGGCTCGAAGGTGCACAAGCCGCATCTCGACGAGATGCACGGCCCGGAATCCCTGCCCTATCGCGCGGACCGCGCGCTGCCCACAAAGCCGTTCGGCGGCGAGAGCCGCATCATCCAGCCGACGGACTCGCGGCAGTCAGGTCCGGAGTTCGGGCCGGCGCCGCGGTCGAGCGGAGGGGCGCCGGGGCATAGAGGTGGGTGGAAGAAGAGGTAGAGGGCGCAGAGCGCCGGCGCCGCCCATGGTTATTAGTGGCGGCGTCCGAGAAGGATCAGAACGCGAACTCACCCCACGCTTGCCGCCAGCAGCGACAGCAGCAGCACTGAGGTCACCAGCTGCATCGAGGTCGCCGGCTTGCCGCGCCAGCAGGCGATCTTGTCGGAGAAGGACAGGCTGGCGTCGAAGAACAGCGGTTCGTAGGCGTTCTTTGCGAATCTCGGGAATGTCGATCCCGCCCAGATGGCGAGACAGCTGTAGAAGATCGACGCCATCGCGATGGTGAGGACATGATTGCCACCGCGGTCATGTCCCAGCAGCTTCACCATCAGCGACGCCGCGGCGAAGATCGGGAAGCCCTGAAGGATTGTGGTGAGCGCAAAGCCTTCGAGCCAGTTGAGCGGCCCGGATTTCGACGCGGTGATGAAGGACATGATGCGATCACCCCACGCTCGCCGTCACTACCGCCATCACCGACAGCAGCAGCACGATGGTCATCAGTTGCAGCGAGGCGACCGGCTGGGTGCGCCAGGCCGTGATCTTGTCGGCGAGCGACAGATGGGCCTCGAAGAACTTTGGTTCGTAGACGGTCTTGAAGAGGTGCGGGAAGCTCGGCCCGAAGGTCACCGCGAGCAGCGCATGGGCGAGCGAGGCGATGGCGACGAAGATGGCGACGCCGGGATCGCCGACCAGGTCGTGATTGCCGACCAGCTTGAGCAGGAAGGCGGCGGCGGCGAAGGTCGGGAAGCTCTGCAGCGTCGCGGTCAGCGCGAGGCCTTCGACCGCATTGTGCAGGCTGGACTTTCTGACTCTGGCGATGGCGGCCATGGCACGTCTCCCTGATGACATGCGGATGAATCTAGCCGCCATCAGGGAAGCCTGATGTGAGATGCGTCACGCCCATTTCCTCTGCGGGAACAAGGGGCGCGCCCGGAATGACCAAGGGTTACAGCTTGCCCTGCCCGTTTACCTGGCTCTGCTGTTGCCGCTGCCTCTCCTGCTCTTGCTGCTCCTTGGCATGATGGCGGCCGTAGAGGCAGCCGGCGGCGGCACCGAGGACGCCATGATGACCGGCATAGTGGCCGGCGACGCCGCCGACGACGGCGCCCTTGAGGCAGCCCTTGGCGTTGGCGGTGGAGGTCGCGCCAAGCATGAGAAGTGCGGCGGCGATGGCGGCGAGCAATTTCATCGATCGATGTCTCCGGATGCGGTGTCGCAATCTCAACGGGCACGGGCTCGTCCCGGTTCCGCGTTTGCTTCCTGCGCCCAGGCCAGCCGCGCGCGAATTCGTTTAGGCGCGCGGTACCTCAACCCTTAATTGCAGCCATGAACCTGGCATTGCGCTGGCGCGTCATATTGTCTGCAGTATCCCCTGTGGTTTTGCGGATTGCCGGTGTCCGAGGCGGCGCGTTAGCCTTGCGCAACTCCACACGGCCAATGAGGACGGGCGGAATGACGGTCGAGAAGCTCAATCGCCAGCGCGTGCTGCATCTGCTCGACGCCATTGCGCGCAGCGACCTCCAGGCTGCGCTCGCCTGCTGCACCGACGACGTCGACTTTCTCACCCACGCGCCGATCGACGTGCTGCCGCACATGGGCCCCTGCCACGGCAAGAAGGAACTTGGCGAGTTCTGGCGCACCGTGCAGGAGCGATACGCCGAGATCCGCTCCGAGGCGCCGCAGATCGTCGCCGAGGGCGACGCGGTCGCGGCCTATCTACGTGTGTTCTTCAGGAAGCGCAGCAACGACCGCATCATTCAGGTCGACATGGCCGTGTTCTACACTTTCCGCAACGGGGAGGTGGCGCAGATCCGCGAGATCATCGACTCCTACGATCTGGTGCAGCAGGTGCTGGAACGTGAGATTGGCCCGCTGATCGTGGGCGAGCGGGTGGACGGGGGCTAGCCCCGGCCCGGACCGGAAAAATACGGGTCCTATTGTAAATCTCACACGCCGGGGTCAATTGTGCATTGCAAAAACGTGAATTGCGTTTTGGCCGAATTGGCGTATTTATTCGTATACAAATGAGTTGAGCGACCCCGCGGCACCTTATCCTGTGCGCTTGGAGTTGTTTTTCGTTTTTTTTGCAAGCCAGCTTCAGGACTGCCCAAGATGACAGAGCACAGCCTCTGGCGTTTCTCGCGTGCGTTGCATCGCGCGATCAACGACCGGCATTTCGAGGACATCGAGGCCCTGATCGACGAGGACGTCGAGTGGGCGCTCTACGGCCCGATCAACATGTTTCCGTTCCTCGGCGCGCGCCAGGGCAAGGACGCCGTGCTCGACGTCATCCGCCAGTTCGCCGACAATTTCCAGGTCCGCCGCTTCGACCGCGAGAGCATCATGCTCGGCGTCGATTCCGCCGCCTCGATGCTGCGCTATTCGCTGACCGCCTTGGATTCCAGCAAGCCGATCAGCTTGCGGGTGGCGCAATTCGCCCAGTTCAGGGCGGGCAAGCTCACCAGCATGCGCGTGCTGATCGACACGTTTGATCTGGTCGAGCAGGCACTCGGCCGCGCCATTCATCTGCCCAAGATGACCAGCGTCGGCTGAACGGAACACCAACGGGCCCCGCTGTTCGGGACCGATGGCTGATGCTCCCCGCGACGCGTCCTGGCCTCCAGCCCCGCCGGATGCAATCGTGGAGAAGCTCGTCCTCGGGCGCGCGCCTTTCGCGCGGCCCGTTGGTTCGCGTTTGATGGAACCGCCACAATTTCGCAACGATGGTTCCGCATCCTGGGCGGGAACTGGGCTGACGGGCAGGACGATGGAATTCGCGACAGGGTTTGGCTGGACCAGGCTGCCGATGCTGGCGGCCGCTTTCATCTTGGGATCGGTGCTGACGGTTTCGGCGCAGATCATTCCGCCCTTCTCCCCCGGCCCGGCCGCAGCGCCCGACGACGAGGCCGAGACGGCGGAGGCCCCTGATGTCAACGACCCCGACCTGCTCCGTGGCATCGACGTCGACAAGCTCGATTGGGGCCAGCTCGCGATCGACGCCGGCACGCTCAACGACATCATCGCCGCCAAGAAGCGCGCCCAGGCCGCCGCCAAGGACGGGCTGAACTGGGCAACGAACGCCAACGCCAACGGCTCCTCGGCGGTGACGGTGAAGCAGTCGGTATCCTCATTCTGGGACGCCCGCATCGGCGCCGACATGACGGTGACGAGCGAGCCGCGAACGATGTCCGAGCTGCTGGCGCAGAAGGCCACCAATGGCGGCAGCGTGCCTCAGTCGTCCGGCAGCGCCTGGGCGGCCGCGACCGCGCCGGGCGCGGGCTCGATCTGGGACAAGACCGCAGTCGAGGCCCGCGTCGATCCCGGCGCCGAACAGAGCAAGCTCGGGGCGTCGCTGATCAAGTCGGTGCCGCTGTCGGGCGACACGTCGCTGACACTCCAGAACGGCTACAGCGTCAACCAGCAGGGCACCACGGCGCTCCCCGGCGTCGGCGGTCACATCACGCGCAATTACGAGACCGACCAGTCGGCCAAGGTCACTCTCACCGACACCGGCACCAGCATCACCGCGGGCCAGTCGCTGTCGACCACCGACGACAAATGGCTGCGCAAGGTCGGCGCGGAACAGAAGCTGTTCGACAACGTCACCGTCTCCGGCTCGGTCGGCGAAACCTCGCAAGGGGCGATCAACAAGAGCCTGACGGCGGGTTTCAAGAAGAGCTGGTAGGTCCACTCTCTCCCCTCGTCCTGAGGAGCGCTCCAACGGAGCGCGTCTCGAAGGATCGAGGCCCCCGCGAGAGCCGGGCCTGGCATGGTTCGAGACGCGCTTCGCGCTCCTCACCATGAGGAGCTAGAAAGTTCGGCGCGGCAAGGGCGTTTAGACTCTCGTAACCATACGTCACGGCAAAGCCCCCGAATAGACCGCCCTTGCCGCACCTCGGCCAAGTTGCGGCCAAAATCCGACGCCCTAGTCCCAGACTGACGTCGTCGTGCGGGGGATACTCGCGCTGCGCTCAACGCGAACAGGGGAACAACGATGAACGCCATGCGTCCGGAAAAGACCGAAGGTACCGAGACCGAGACCATCGACACCAACCTCGCCGCCGTGACGGAAGTCGAAGCCGGCATCCGTGACTTCGTCCGCAATGACATCGCCTATCTGCGCCGTCCGGCGTCGACGACCACGGACGCACCGCCGCTCGATCCGAGCGCGGAGGCCACCGTCACCAACGTCAACTCGCTGATCCAGCGCGTCGCCGGCACCTCGCTTGCCGAGATCGAGAATCTGATCTCCGAGCTCGAGAGCCTGCGCGATCTGCTCCACGCCGAAGGCCAGCGCGTCCAGCGCGAGATCTCCGGCTACGCCCAGCTCAGCCAGGCCGCGATGAAGTCGACCCGCATGATCGCCGACAACGTCTCGCAGTGGAAGCGCGCCGCCGACGGCCTGCGCAACAGCTGATCACTGCATCCCGCATCACCAGCCGCCGCGTTCCGAAAGGGGCGCGGCGGTTTTGATTCGGGGGTGTGATGAGTGCGCATGCGTCCCATGAAAGTGTCATCACCCGCGAAAGCGGGTGATCCAGTATTCCAGAGGCAGCGAGGCTAGACCGAGAGCCACCGGCGTACTGGATGCCCCGCTTTCGGGGGGGCATGACAGCGGAGGGTTTTGAACTTCCCGCATCCCCGCGGCGACTAACGCCAGGCGCCCTTGCCATCGCGGCCGGGCCTGGGGACATTTCATGGAAAGCATTCGGCCCGACACCACCGACCCGATACCGCTGCGGCCCGCGCCGAACCAGTTCGGCACGATCATGCTGCGTTTTGTCGGATTGCTGGCGGTTGCGATCGCGATATTGGCGTTCGTCTATAGCCGCTGAAGGCGAAGGCCGCGTTGCGGCCCCGCGGAGTTAACGAAATTTACCGGGCGGCTTCCACGGTCGAAGCTTCCAGGGTGTAGGCACCATCGGCATAGCCCTTCACCACCATGCCGGCCACCAACATCACGGCCAGCGTCGCGGTAGCAAAGATGAATCCGACCAGCTTGAGTGCGCCGCGGTCTGCCATGGTCCTCGTCCCCTGTACTCTGCCCAGTTCGTTCAAATAGACAGCGACAGGTTCATAATTGGTTAGCAACTCGATGGTTCCGCCAAATGCTTCGCGGGAAAACCATGTTGCGCAGGCTTATGGCAGCCACCCGGAATCGCGTCCATAGCGCGGAGGCAACACTCGCACGCTGTTTTTGCCGTTCATCCTGGAACGAATCTAACCACCGTTCGCACGCATCGGCACGAAGGCACTGGCGGTGATGGCGTAGACGTCCTCGCCGCGCTGGTTGGTGCCGGTGGTGCGGGCGGTCAGGATGCCCCAGCCGGGTCGCGAGGCGGAGCTGCGCTTGTCGATGACGACGTTGACGTAGGTGATGATGTCGCCGGCGAGCACCGGCCTGATCCAGCGCAGGTCGCGAAAGCCCGGCGATGGGCCCCACACCGCGACCTCCTCGCCGCGCGAAACGGCTTCCCGCGCCAAACGCTGGCCGTCGGCGACAAGCAGGCTCATGCAGGCCGAGCCGACATGCCAGCCCGAGGCCGCGAGCCCGCCAAACAGCGAGTTCTTGCTCTCCTCCTCGTCGAGGTGAAAACGCTGCGGATCGAACTTTGCGGCGAATGTCTTGATCGACTCGGCCGTGAACGTATAGGCGCCGATCTCGCGGCGATGCCCAATCTCGATCTCCTCGAAAAACGGCATCAGACCGCCCCCTCGCGCCGCTTGATCAGGATCGGCGACGTCATCTCGCACAGCGCCTGCCCCGCCGCGTTACGCACGGTGCATTTGAACTTGACGATGCCGAGCTCCGGCCGGCTCTTCGAGGTGCGGGCCTCCACGACGTCGACGTCGAGCATGAGGTCGTCGCCGGGTCTGAGCGGCGACAGCCAGCGCACTTCATCGACGCCGGGAGATCCCAGCGAAGCGGCGCGGGTAATGAAACCGTCGGCCATCATCCGCATCATCAGCGAACAGAGATGCCAGCCCGAGCCGGACAGGCCGCGCAGCATGCTTTTGCCGGCGGCCTCCTCGTCGAGGTGCATCGGCTGCGGATCGAACTCGGCGGCAAAGGCCACGATCTCGTCGCGCGTGACATGGCGCGGGCCGAATGTTCCGAACCGGCCGGGCGGGAAATCTTCGAAGGTCAGGGTCATCTTGGGAAAGGTTTGAGGGAATGACAGATTGTGGCCGCACTTTGCGGCAATCTCAACCCGCCGGCCCGCATGGCTCGTGCTACATTCGGCGCGCCGGCGTGGTCTTGAGTCGGATCGGTCAGGGGTCTCGATCCATTTGCAAGGCCCGGCAACACCTGAATTGCCTGGGGAGAGCAATGTTTTCATTCAGCGACCTGTTTCAATGGGACCGCTTCATCACGCCGACGATCATCAAGACCTTCTACTGGCTGGTGATCGCGCTGATCTGCCTGTTCGGCCTCTCCGGCATCTTCTCCGGCCTCGCGATGATGGCGATCAGCCCGTTCGGCGGCTTCCTGATGCTGCTGTCGTCGATCGCGAGCGTCGTCGTCGGAATCGTGTTCTCGCGCATTCTCGCCGAGCTGATCCTGATCATCTTCCGCATCAACGAGCATCTCGGCGCGATCAGGGATCAGGGCGGCGGGATGAAGTGAGGCAAGCACCGGCGCCGTAGGCTGGGTTAGCCGAAGGCATAACCCACCAACTTCGTTCTGCAAAACGAGGAAGCATGGTGGGTTACGCTGCGCTAACCCACCCTACGAACCTATCCAGATCTTACGTATTGAACCTGAAATGCATCACGTCGCCGTCGGCGAGGACGTATTCCTTGCCTTCGAGGCGGAGCTTGCCGGAATCGCGGGCGCCGGCTTCGCCGCCGAGCGCGACGTAGTCCTCATACGCGATGGTCTCGGCGCGGATGAAACCCTTCTCGAAGTCGGTGTGGATCACACCGGCCGCGCCCGGCGCTTTGGTGCCGCGATAGATGGTCCAGGCGCGCGCTTCCTTCGGGCCCACCGTGAAATAGGTGATGAGGTCGAGCAGCGTGTAGCCGGCGCGGATCAGGCGATCGAGGCCGGCCTCTTCGAGACCCAGCGTCTCCAGGAAGTCGGCGCGTTCGTCACGTGAGATGGTGGCGATCTCGGATTCGATTTTCGCCGAGATGACCACGGCAATGGCGCCCTCCTTGGCAGCCTGGTCCTGCACCGCCTTCGAGAACGAATTGCCAGTCGCGGCCGAGCCTTCCTCGACGTTGCAGACGTAGAGCACGGGCTTTGAGGACAGCAGCCCGAGCATCCCGAAGGCGCGCTCCTCCTCCGCCTTGCGTTCGACCAGACGCGCGGGCTTGCCCTCCCGCAGCAGCACCAGCGTACGGTTGAGGAGATCGAGCTGCTCCTTGGCGTCCTTGTCGTTGCCCTTGGCCTTCTTGGACAAATTGTCGACGCGCTTTTCGAGGCTGTCGAGATCGGCGAGCATCAGCTCGGTCTCGATGGTCTCGATGTCGGCGAGCGGGGCGATCTTGCCCTCGACATGGGTGATGTCGGAATCCTCGAAGCAGCGCACGACGTGCGCGATGGCGTCGACCTCGCGGATGTTGGCGAGGAACTGGTTGCCGAGGCCTTCACCCTTGGACGCGCCGCGCACGAGGCCGGCGATATCCACGAAGGTCAGCCGGGTCGGGATGATCTGGCCCGACTTGGCGATCGCTGCGAGCTTGTCGAGCCGCGGATCCGGCACCGCGACCTCGCCGACATTCGGCTCGATCGTGCAGAACGGATAATTGGCCGCCTGCGCCGCGGCCGTCTCGGTCAGCGCGTTGAACAAAGTCGATTTGCCGACATTGGGCAATCCGACGATCCCGCATTTAAATCCCATAATGTCCTCTATCCATGTTCGTCATGGCCGGGCTTGACCCGGCCATCCACGACTTTGACTTGCGGCACCAAGAACGTGGATGCCCGGGTCAAGCCCGGGCATGACGGAGAGCCAGTTATTCCTTGCCGTTGTCGTCCTTGGTCAAAAATCCCTTCGCCTGCATGGCGAGATGCACCCTGTTGGCGAAGGTCGCGTCCGTGCCTTTGGCAACCAATGCCGCGTGCTCGGCCACCGCGTCGCAGAGCGTCGCCACCCAGTCGTTGTCGGCTTTGGCGAAGTCCGACAGCACGTGGCCGTGCACCAATTCCTTGACGCCGGGATGACCGATACCGAGCCGCACCCGGCGGTACTCGTTGCCGATATGGGCGGAGATCGAGCGCAGGCCGTTGTGGCCGGCGATACCACCGCCGACCTTCACCCGCACCTTGCCCGGTGGCAGTTCGAGTTCGTCATGGAATACGGTGACGTCGCCCGGCGCGATCTTGAAGAAGCTTGCCGCTTCCTGAACGCTGCGGCCGGACTCGTTCATGTAGGTCATCGGCTTGAGCAGGATCACGCGCTCGGTGCCGAGCGTGCCTTCCGAGGTCTCGCCCTGAAACCTGCGGCGCCAGGGCGCGAAACCATGACGCCGCGCGATCTCATCGACGGCCATGAAGCCGACATTGTGCCGGTTACGTGCGAATTTCGGGCCGGGATTGCCGAGCCCAACAAACAGTCGCATGACGCGGCGCGCCCCTCGCTCGGCGCGCGGTCATGGACCGCGCGCCAGCTTTGAGAGATTACTTCTTCTTGTCGCCGCCGGCGGGAGCCTTGGCAGCCGGGGCCTTGGCAGCCGCTGCCGGAGCAGCAGCACCCGCAGCCGGAGCAGCACCAGCCGCCGGAGCAGCAGCACCCGCAGCAGGAGCAGCAGCCGCGGCCTTCTGCTCTTCGGCGTAGCCGGACGGCGGCACGATGGTGACGAGGGTCGCGTCCTCGGACGTCAGCGCCTTCACGCCAGCCGGCAGCTTGATGTCGGAGAGATGCAGCGAGTGGCCGATTTCGAGCGAACCGACGTCGGCCTCGATGAACTGCGGGATGTTCTCCACGCCGCACTCGAGCTCGATCGCGTGCGCAACGATGTTCACGGCGCCGCCGCGCTTCACGCCCGGCGAACCTTCAGCCTTCACCACGTGCAAGGGAACGCTGATGCGGATGGTGGCGCCTTCGCCGAGCCGCATGAAGTCGACGTGGATCGGGAAATCCTTGACCGGATCGAGGTGGTAGTCGCGCGGAATCACGCGGTGCTTGTTGCCCTCGAGATCGATGTCGACCAGCGTGGTCAGGAACCGGCCGGCGAGGATGCGGGTGCGCAGTTCACGATCTTCGATCGAGATCGTCAGCGGGGGCTGGTTGTTGCCATAGATCACTCCGGGCACTCTCCCGGCGCGACGCTCAGCCCGGGCGGCCCCCTTGCCGCTCTTCGGACGTGCGGTCGCCTTCAATTCCTTGACGGTCGCCATAACGTTAAGTCCTTGTTTTTGCAAAAGTTAATGGGCCGCAACGCGGCCCATGGCATACGCCGCAGCAAGCCTCCAGGGGTGCGGGGGCTGCAGACGTGGCGGGCTTTTACCCGGAAGACGCGGAAATGACAAGGAGAATGGGCGGCCGGAAGGTATCGGTAGCTCGGATGGAGCGCAGCGTAATCCGGGACCTACGCCGCTGGAACACCCCGGATTGCCGCGAAGCCTGTCATCGGGCGGCGCTTCGCGCCGACCCGTTGGCTCCATCCGGGCTACGATTCCCCCTACCCGCCGAGCTTGGCCTCCAGCGCCGCGATGCGCGCCTTCAGAGCCTCGTTCTCCTCACGCGCCAGGCGCGCCATGTCCTTGACCGCCTCGAACTCCTCGCGCTTGACCAGGTCCATATCGCGCAGGAATTTTTCGGCCTGGGTGCGCATCACCGTGTCGAACTCGCGCTTGACGCCCTGCGCGGCACCGGCGGCATCGTTCATCAGGCGGCCGATCTCGTCGAAAAACCGGTTGTTGGTCTGGGTCATGTCGGTCTCCTGGCGGCTTTCGATGAACTCTGCGCGAACGCACGGGGAGACAATGGCAATCCGATTGGGCCGGTTCAAGGGCCGATCAGCGGTATCCTTGTCATGCCCCGGTTTCCTTGCAATCGTATTCAACGTCCCTGCATAAGAAGAATCACAAAGGCGCTCGAGATGATCGACCAGCAGATCGCGATCCCCACCAAGGACGGTCACACCGCAACCTTCATCAGCCATCCCGAACGCGGCGGGCCGTTTCCGGTCATCCTGTTCTACATGGACGCGCCGGCGATCCGCGAAGAGCTGCGTGACATGGCGCGCCGGCTCGCGACATCGGGCTATTACGTGATGCTGCCGAACCTCTATTACCGCTCCGGCGTGATGGAGCTCGGCGCGCTGCCCGCCGATCCGAACGCCCCGGAACGCAAGCGCATGTTTGCGCTGATGGGATCGCTCACGATCCCAATGATCATGGACGACACGCGGGCGTTGCTGACCTATGCCGAGGGCCAGGCGGCTGCGAACACCAAACTGATCGGCACCGTCGGCTACTGCATGAGCGGCCGCTACGCCGTTAATGCCGCCACGCACTTCCCCGATCGCGTCAAGGCCGCCGCCTCGGTCTACGGCACGCAGCTCGCAACCGACCAGGACGACAGCCCGCATCTCGCGGCAGCCAAGACCAAGGCCGAACTCTACTTCGCCTGCGCCGAGACCGACATCTACGCGCCCGCCGAGATCATCGAGAAGGTGAAGCAGGGCATGAGCGGCGCCAAAGCCGAAGTCGAGATCTATCCCGGCACCCATCACGGCTTCGCCTTCCCCAAGCGTCCGGTCTACGACCGCGACGCAGCCGAGCGGCATTGGGAGCGTCTGCTGGCGCTCTATCGCCGCAATCTCGTCTAGACATAGAAGGCGCGATGCCCTTTCTGCTCATCGACTTTCCCGCCTTCAAGCCGATCGCGATCGAGATCGGTCCGTTCGCGATCCGCTGGTATGCGCTGGCCTATATCTGCGGCATCGTGTTCGGCTGGCTCTATGCGCGCTCGCTCCTGAAGAAAGAGCGGCTGTGGGGCGGCCCGGCGCCGATGTCGCTGGTGCAGATCGACGACTTCATTCTGTGGGTCACGCTCGGCATCATCCTCGGCGGCCGCACCGGCTATGTGCTGTTCTACAATCTGCCCTTCTTCATCGACCATCCCGCTGCGATCTTCAGGCTGTGGGAAGGCGGCATGTCCTTCCACGGCGGCTTTCTCGGCTGCGTCGTCGCGGTGATGTGGTTTGCTTATCGCAACGGCATCTCGATCCTGTCGCTCGGCGATATCACAACCGCCGTCGCGCCGGTCGGGCTGCTGCTCGGCCGCATCGCCAATTTCATCAACGGCGAATTGTGGGGCCGCGCCGCTGACCCGGAGCTGCCCTGGGCGATGATCTTCCCCAACGATCCCACCCAACTGCCGCGCCATCCGAGCCAGCTCTATGAGGCCGGCATGGAGGGCATTTTGCTGTTTGCCGCCCTCGCGGTCATGATCCGGTTCGGTGCTCTGAAGCGACCGGGCATGATCCTCGGCGCGTTCATCCTGATCTATGGTCTGAGCCGGATCGCCGGCGAGCATTTCCGCGAACCGGACGTCCAGCTCGGCTTCCTCTGGGGCGGATTAACCATGGGCATGCTGTTGTCGATCCCGATGCTTATTGTCGGCCTCATACTTATTGTATTGGCAGTGAGGCGCGGTGCGCCGAAGCCCGCAGGGGCTATTCGTTAATTCCTTTTGAGAAGATGGACCGTGACCGACCAGCCGTTACTCGACGAGATCAAGGCGCTGATCAAATCCTCAGGCCCCATGCCGGTCTGGCGGTACATGGAACTGTGCCTGATGCATCCGCGCTACGGCTATTACGTCTCGCGCGATCCGTTGGGACGAGAAGGCGACTTCACCACCGCGCCCGAGGCCAGCCAGATGTTCGGCGAGCTCCTGGGCCTGTGGACCGCCTCGGTGTGGAAGCAGATGGGCTCGCCGCAATTCCTGCGGCTGATCGAGCTCGGCCCCGGCCGCGGCACCATGATGGCGGATGCGCTGCGTGCGCTCCGCGTGCTGCCGCCGCTCTATCAGGCGCTCCATATCCACATGGTCGAGGTCAATCCGGTCCTGCGCGAGCGGCAGAGTGCGACGCTGTCGGGCGTGCGCAACATCGCCTGGCACGACAGCATCGACGACGTGCCTGAGGGACCGAGCATCATCCTCGCCAACGAATATTTCGACGTGCTGCCGATCCATCAGATGGTCCGTCACGAGAACGGCTGGCACGAGCGCGTGATCGAGGTCGACGCCAATGGAAAACTTCAATTCGGCGCGGCGGCCGAGCCGACGCCGCGCTTCGAGGTGCTGTTGCCGCCTCTGGTCCGCGCCGCGCCCGTCGGGGCCGTGTTCGAATGGCGGCCAGATGCTGAGATCATGAAGCTCGCCAGCCGCGTGCGCGACCAGGACGGCGCGGCGCTGATCATCGATTACGGCCACCTGCGCAGCGATGCCGGCGACACCTTCCAGGCGATCGCGCGCCACACCTTCACCGATCCCCTGAAGGCGCCGGGCCAGGCCGACGTCACAGCCCATGTCGACTTCCAGGCGCTCGCGCGCGGAGCGGAGGACGTGGGCGCCCGCGTGCACGGGCCGGTGACGCAGGGCGATTTTCTCAAACGCGTCGGCATCGAGACCCGTGCAGCCGCCTTGATGCAGAAGGCGGCGCCCGACGTCGCCACCGACATTTCGATCGCGCTAAAGCGCCTGACCGAAACCGGCCGCAGCGGCATGGGCTCGATGTTCAAGGTGCTCGGCATCTCCGAGCCGCGGCTAACGGGCCTTGCGGGCCTCAGCGATCTCGAACGCACCGGAGACGGTTCATGACGCTTGCCTCCTCGCTGCTGTCGGCGGTGCCGGGCCTGCGCCATGCCTTCTTCACCCGCGAAGGCGGCGTCTCGGGCGGCATCTATTCCGCGCTGAACGGCGGGCTCGGCTCCAATGACGATCAACTCCTTGTCGCGGAGAACCGCCGCCGCATGGCCGAGCATGTCGGCGTCGCACCGGAACGCTTTCTCAGCCTGCACCAAATCCATTCGCCCGACGTGCTCGTGGCCGACGCGCCGTGGCCGAGCGGGCCGCGGCCGAAGGGCGATGCGCTGGTGACGAAGGTGCCCGGCATCGCGCTCGGCGTCTCCACCGCCGACTGCGGGCCCGTGCTGTTCGTCGACCCCAATGCGGGCGTGATCGGCGGCGCGCATGCCGGCTGGAAGGGCGCGCTCACCGGCGTCCTGGAGCAGACCATTTCGGCGATGGAGAAACTCGGCGCCTCGCGTGGCGGCATCATCGCCGCGGTCGGCCCGCTGATCCGCCAGGACAGTTATGAAGTCGGCAACGAGTTCGTGACGCGCTTCATCGAGGCGGATGCGGACAACGCCATGTTCTTCATCCCGTCGGTGCGCGAAGGACACGCGATGTTCGATCTCGCCGGCTTCATCCGCAAGCGTCTGGAAGCCGCGGGCATCCTGATGATCGACGATCTCGGTCTGGACACCTACGCCGACGAACGCTTCTTCAGCTACCGCCGCTCGGTACATCGCAAGGAGCCGGATTACGGCCGCCACGTTCACGCGATCGCGCTCGAAGCGTGAACACAACGGCAACCCCGTGTCATTCCGGGGCTATGCCTGCGCGCGATGACAGTGGCCTGTGGCGCCCCCGCCCTAGACGTTAATGCGTTTTAACGATATCGCTGCCCTCCATAATGAGGGACGCGTCATTCATCTTGCGCCGCGCGGGTTCGCGCGTGCTGGCGGTCATGCTGCTGACGGCTGCGACAGCCCTCGGCGGCTGTGCCGGTGGCGGTGGTGCCGCGAACTCCTATGCGATGGCGCCGAGCGCCGGCTCGGGGGCGACAGTCGCGTTCGAATCGATCGACGGGCCGCCGCCGCAAGTGTTCGACCGCATGGTCGGCGTGCTCGACAGCGAATCCAAGCTGCGCAGCCTGTCCGTGGTCTCGCGCGAGGGGACGGCTGCCTACCGCGTGCGCAGCTACCTCTCCGCCCAGATCGTGCGCGGCAAGACCGTGATCGCCTGGGTCTGGGACGTCTACGACGCCAACCAGCAGCGGGCGCTGCGCCTTTCCGGCGAGGAACCGACTGCGGCCAAGGGCGGCCGCGATCCTTGGAGCGCGGCCGACGACCTCGTGCTGCGGAAGATCGCCCAAGCCGGATTCAGCGGACTTTCCAACATGATCAACGGAACGCCGGATGCGCCGGGCTCGGCTCCCGGCTTGCGCGGGCCGGCCGTGGCGAGCGTGATGCCGGAGGCCCCGGTGGCCGAGATGCCGGCCTCGGCGCTGGGCTATGCCGAGCGATAACCCCCGCGAAACCACGGCCCCAACTTCCAGCCAAACCGTTGGCCGGACTCAGGATTTCGCAGGGAAAACGTAGCCTCCCGGGTTGCCATCGCAGCCCCCGGCCTGATATTTCCTCGCCCGTCGTAACCGTGCTTCGAGTGGGTATTGTTTGATGTTGAACATCGTGTCCAGCAAAGCGCGGGAGGAAGCGTCCATGTCGGCCAAGAACGGCTCCATCAAGCTCGTCGCCGGCAACTCCAATCCGGCTCTCGCGCAGGCCATCGCGCAGGGTCTCGACCTGCCGCTGACCAAGGCGGTGGTACGGCGCTTCGCCGACATGGAGATCTTCGTCGAGATCCAGGAGAACGTGCGCGGCTCGGATGCCTTCGTCATCCAGTCGACCTCGTTCCCGGCGAACGACCATCTGATGGAATTGCTGATCATCACCGACGCACTGCGCCGCTCCTCGGCGCGCCGCATCACCGCGGTGCTGCCCTATTTCGGCTACGCCCGGCAGGACCGCAAATCGGGTTCGCGCACGCCGATCTCGGCAAAACTCGTCGCCAATCTGATTACGCAGGCCGGCGTCGACCGCGTCATGACGCTTGACCTGCATGCCGGCCAGATCCAGGGCTTCTTCGACATCCCGACCGACAACCTCTACGCGGCACCGCTGATGGTGCGCGACATCAAGGACAAGTTCGACCTCTCCAGGACGATGGTGATCTCGCCCGACGTCGGCGGCGTGGCGCGCGCACGCGGCCTCGCCAAGCGCATCAACACCCCGCTCGCGATCGTCGACAAGCGCCGCGAGAGGGCGGGTGAATCCGAGGTCATGAACGTGATCGGCGACGTCGCCGGCTACACCTGCATCCTGATTGACGACATCGTGGACTCCGGCGGCACGCTGGTGAACGCCGCCGACGCGCTGATCGCCAAGGGCGCCAAGGACGTCTACGCCTACATCACCCACGGCGTGCTCTCCGGCGGCGCGGCCGCCCGGATCACGAACTCCAGGCTGAAGGAGCTGGTGATCACCGACTCGATCCTGCCGACGGAGGCGGTGAGCAAGGCGCCGAACATCCGCACGCTGCCGATCGCCAGCCTGATCTCCGACGCGATCGCGCGGACCGCGGCGGAAGAGTCGGTGTCGAGCCTGTTCGACTGAGTTTCTTACCTCGCCCCGCTTGCAGGCAGAGGAAGTGCGAGCGTCTGCGTCCCTTACGAGGCAGCCCCCGGGTTGTTGCCAACGACCGCCCATGACATCATCCGAATCCCGAGTCATCTCTGCCCTCTGGATGCCCGATGCCACGCCGGAAATTTGCCTGGGAGAAGCTGTCGGATGACGAGTTGCTCAAGCAACGTCTCTCCAGCCTGAGGGTTACGGTCGAAGGCACCTGGCTCGAGGATTGCGTCAGCACGCTCTACGAGGAGCTGGAAGAACGGGATATCCGGCTGCGGCCGCACACATGGATGTCGAGCGAATGGTTCAGTCCGGGCGGCGTTCCCGGCATCGCCATTCCGTTCTATCTCGCTCATCCCCGCCTGATGAAGCTCGAGAAGAAGATGATGTTCGACGTCGAGGGCGGAACCTGGCGCGAATGCATGGCCATCCTCCGTCACGAAGCGGGCCACGCCATACAGCACGGCTACCAGCTGCAGCGCCGCCGGCGCTGGCAGCAACTGTTCGGCCCGTCGTCGAAACATTATCCGCGCTATTACCGGCCCAATCCGGCGAGCCGGCGCTATGTCCAGCATCTGCGGCTCTGGTACGCGCAGAGCCATCCGGACGAGGATTTCGCCGAGACCTTTGCGGTGTGGCTGCGGCCGCGCTCGAACTGGCGGACGCGATATGCCGGCTGGCCGGCACTGAAGAAGCTCGAATATGTCGACGAGCTGATGGGCGAGATCGCGGGCAAGCGGCCGCCGATCACGACCCGAGAGCGTGTCGATACGCTGGGTCGGCTCAGCCAGACGCTCGAAGAGCACTACAAGAAGAAGCAGGCGTTCTACGCCTTCACACCTCCGAAGACCTACGACCGCGATCTATCCCGGCTGTTTTCAGCCGATCCACGGCATCACCGGTCGAAGCCGGCTTCGGCTTTGATCCGGCGGCACCGCGCCCATATCAGGCAGCTGGTGGCGCGATGGACGGGCGAGAATCAGCTTACACTCGATGCCGTGCTTGACGAGATGATCTCCCGCTGTCGCGAGCTCGATCTGCGCGCCGTCGGCCCCGAACAGAAACTCGTTCTCGACTTCATCGTCCTCGTGACCGCCAAGACGATGCACACGATGTTTGGCCCGTCTCAGCGAAAGTGGATCGCGCTATGAGACGTCTCCGCATTCTGGTCCTCATGCATCCGGACTTCCTGCCCCCGGACTCCTCCGACGGATATAGCCCGCAGGAGATCAATGCGTGGAAAACCGAATACGACGTGGTGAGCACCTTGCGCGCAGCCGGCCACGAGGTTCGACCGCTCGGTGCGCAGGAGGAAATCAAGCCGGTGCGCGAGGCGATCGAGGAGTTCAAGCCGCACGTGGTTTTCACGCTGCTGGAGGAATTCCACAACAACGTCGCCTTCGACCAGCACATCGCGAGCTATCTCGAGCTGATGAAGGTCCCTTATACCGGGTGCAATCCGCGCGGCCTGACCCTGGCCCGCGGCAAGGATTTGTCCAAGACGCTGGTGCATCACCGCCGGATCGCCGCTCCGGCCTTTGCCGTCTTCCCGATGCGCCGCAAGGTGAAACGCCCGACGCGTCTTGCGCTGCCGCTGATCGTCAAGAGCCTGAACATGGATGGCTCGTTCGGCATCTCGCAAGCCTCGATCGTCGACACCGACGAAAAGCTGGCGGAGCGGGTCGCCTTTATCCACGAGCGGGTCGAATCCGCCGCCATCGCCGAGCAGTTCATCGAGGGGCGAGAGCTTTACGTCGGCGTGCTCGGCAACAACCGCTTACGCGTTCTGCCGATCTGGGAGTTGAAATTCGGCAGCATGGGCGGCCGCTCTTCACGGCACATCGCCACCGAGAAGGCCAAGCACGACACCGATTATCAGGAGAAGGTCGGCATCGTCGACGGGCCAGCGAAGGATCTGGCGCCGGAAGTGACCGCCAGGATCCAGCGGGCCGCGAAACGCATCTATCGGGCGCTTGGCCTCGACGGCTACGCGCGCATCGATTTTCGTCTCACCGCCGACGGCACACCGTATTTCATCGAAGCCAATCCCAATCCCGAGATTGCGAAGAGCCAGGAGTTCGCCACAGCGGCTCAACATGCCGGACTCAAATATCCGGCACTCCTGCAGCGCATCCTGGCCCTCGGAATCAGCCGCGCCAAGGCGGGAGTCTCGCTCGGCTGATGACGAACACGGCGGCGATCGCCCCTCATCCGTCGAGACGCGCTTCGCGCCCCTCGGGATGAGGGATGGTCGTTGCGCTGCGTTACGCGATTCCCGCGGCGACCTGGCCGCGCAGGCGTTCGAGCCCGAGCAATGTCTCCGCACAGGCGGCCGCCACCTCGACGCCCTTGATCGCAAAATGCTTGCGGAAGAAATCGTAGTGCACCTCGGTTTCGTGGAATTGCTGCGGCGTCAGAACCGCGGAGAACACGGGCACCTCGGTGCGCAGCTGCACGTCCATCAGCGCCTTGATCACGGTGTCGGCGACGAACTCATGGCGGTAGATGCCGCCGTCGACGACCAGGCCGGCCGCGACGATCGCGGTGTAGCGCCGTGTCTTGGCGAGGATCTGCGCATGCAGCGGGATCTCGAACGAGCCCGGCACCTCGAACACGTCGACATGATTGAGGTGGCGCGCTGCCGCCTCCTTCACGAAGGCGATACGGGCCTCCTCGACCACGTCGCGGTGCCAGCAGGCCTGCACGAAGGCCACCCGCTGCGGTTTCGCGAAGCGCGGGTGCTCGGGCGCCGGATCCTGCGGAACCGGCGGTGGCGTTTGGGTTGGTTGGGAAATTTCGGCCTTGGAAGTTTCGGCTTGGGGGTCTTGCAACATCTGATTCATGGCTTTCCTCAGTTAAGGACCAGAATCAGGGCACACGGAACGACAAACAGCCGCATCCTGCGATGCGTCTGCCACCGACCGTTCTCTTTCATCCGGACTTTAACCGTCGGCTTCGGAGTTGCACCGAATCTGCTGACCCTTCCCCTCAGCAACAGACTTGGAGGAAGGCGCTCGCGGGCTTAGGCCTTACGGCCCTTACCGCCGGTGGGGACTTTCACCCCGCCCTGAGAACATCGGCCGTCCGGAATGAACGGCCTGACCGAAATATGACGCCGGTTGGGGGCCGCGGCAAGCGGGTTCCGCATGGAAAACCGCATGGTCCCATGCCGCCATGGCGGTCCAGGGGCACGCGACGGAATTAACGATTGGCGGGCCATCGAATCCGATTCCGATTTGTTCTTCCCGTTAATAATTGTGGCCGAGATGAGCTGTGGACGAACGAGTCCTGGCTTGTGGACGGACTCGGCAGCCAGTTGCGCAGATTCCGCAAATCACATCAGTTGATCCGCGACAAGCCCGCGCTTGATCCGAGGAGATCGCGACAGCGACTCCGAGGGATCGCCTTAACGAATTTAAAGGGAGCGCGCGCCGGACCAACCGCGTGCGTATCAAAGACAACAAAAAGGCAAGAGGTCGAGACGGCATGTCCCTGCTCGAAGGCACTATCGATTCCAAGAACCATCCGCTCGCGGTGGTCGAGGATATCGCTGCCAGCAACAACTGGCCGTTCGAACGCTCCGGCGAAGACGAACTCACGATTGTCTCCAAGGGACAATGGATCGACTATCAGATCTCCTTCACCTGGATGGGCGAGATCGAGGCGCTGCATCTGGCCTGCGCTTTCGACATGAAGATTCCGGTTGCGCGGCGACCGGAGGTGCAGCGGCTCGTGGCCGCCGTCAACGAGCAGCTATGGGTCGGGCACTTCGACCTGTGGACCACCACCGGCATGATCATGCACAGGCAGGCCCTGGTGCTGCCGGGCGGGCTCATCGCTTCCACCGGGCAGTGCGAAGCCATGCTCGCCGGTGCCATCCACGCCTGCGAACGCTATTTCCCGGCGTTCCAGTTCGTGGTGTGGGCGGGCAAGTCCACGACGGAAGCCATGGACGCAGCCATGTTCGACACGGTGGGCGAGGCGTAAGCGCACTCTCCCGAGGCAGCGAGCGAGCCCAGCTTTCTCCATCGTCGTCCTGACGAAAGCCAGGACCCATACCGCGAGGTCTTTGTGTAGCTCGCGATGCTTGTTGCCTTGCCATCCTTCCACTAGAACCAGCCGTGGTAATGGGTCCCGGCCTTCGCCGGGACGACGGCGGTGGCAACGGCTATGACGAGCAACAGCACTCTCGAAAACATCACCGGCACCATCCTGCTCGCCGGCGCAGGCAAGATGGGCGGCGCGATGCTGACCGGATGGCTTTCGGGCGGGCTCGATCCGCACCGCGTTGCAGTGATTGATCCGCACGTCTCGGCCGAGATCACCGCGCTTGCCGCCAAGGGGGTGGCGCTCAATCCGGACGTGACGACGGCAGGCCGGATCGAGACGCTCGTCGTCGCGGTGAAGCCGCAAATGTTCCGCGAGGCCGGCGCCAAGCTGAAGCCGTTCGTCTCCGACAAGACCTCCGTGGTCTCGATCATGGCGGGCACCACGATCGCCTCGCTTCAAGAGGTCTGCGGCGGCGCGGTGGTGCGCGCGATGCCGAACACGCCGGCCGCGATCGGTCGCGGCATCACGGTGGCTGTCGCCGCGAACAACGTCAGCGCACCGCAACGCGCGGTGGCCGATGCGCTGCTACGCGCCACCGGCTCGGTCGAATGGGTCGACGATGAGAGCCTGATGGACGCGGTGACCGCGGTGTCCGGCTCGGGCCCGGCCTATGTGTTTCTGCTGGCCGAAGAACTCGCGCGCGCCGGCGTCCAGGCGGGATTGCCCGAGGCGCTCGCGACAAAACTTGCGCGCGAAACCGTCGCCGGCTCGGGTGAACTTCTCCACCAGTCGGAGCTTGCCTCCGGCACGCTGCGCCAGAACGTCACCTCGCCCGGCGGCACCACGGCCGCGGCACTCGGCGTGCTGATGGGCGAGCCCGGCCTGCGCGATCTGATGATCCGCGCGATCGCGGCGGCGACGCAGCGGTCGAAGGAATTGGCGAAGTAGCTAGAGCGCGGGGCTACGTCGCCCCCAGCCGCTTGTTGAACATCTCGACATTGACGAGCCCGCGCGCGTGGCGGCCTTCGCCGAGTTTTCGCGAGCCCTCGAAGGCCTCGACCTCGAAGCGGATGACGCGGCGCTCGACTGCGAAGACCTTCGCGCTGGTCCGCACCGTCGCGCCGACGAGGGCTGCTGCAAGATGGCGGATGTCGACCTCGGTGCCGACGGTGACCCAGCCCGGCTGAAGGGCGCTGCGGATCGCGTCGCCCGACGTCATCTCCATTTCCAGAATCATCATCGGCGTCGCATAGACCATCGGCATGCCGGGCACGAAATGCCCCACCGTGCGCTCCACCGGCACCACCAGCGTGCGCTCGGCGCTCATGCCGACCTTGATGAAGTCACGTGCGTCCATGGGCCCTCCCCCGTCGTCCTGGACAAGCGAGCAAAGCGAGCGCCGATCCGGGACCCATTACCCCGACCGAAAATTGTCATGCGCGGTCTAAACCACGACCTGCTGCAACAACTGCCGTTTGGATAATGGGTCCTTGCTTTCGCCAGGACGACAGTTGCGTTTGCAGCTACAGGGGTGACTATTTCTTCGCAGCCGCCGCGCGCTCCACGAACGTCTTGCCGCCCTTCATCTTGTGGCGGAGCGGGGCTTCGTTGATCTGGATGACGACGGCGTCGGCATCGACGCCGAGGTTCTTCACCAGTGCCTGGGTGATGTCGCGCATCATGCCGGCCTTCTGCTCGTCGGTGCGGCCTTCGGCCATGCTGACAGTGATCTCAGGCATTTTTCTCTCCCTTTTGTTATTGCTCGCGTTCAAGATGAACTCGGCACCATCACAATCATCATGATTGAAGATGGCGCAATTCTACCCTCTCGCCATAAGGCCAATTCCATTTCACATCATGCCTTCGGAGGATTTCAAGGACGGCAGGCACAAGATCTTCTTCAAAGACAGCTTTTTGCGCCATCATCTGATGCTGCAGATAGTCGTCTCTGTCTTCGGTTCGCTGCCCAACGGTCTTTCCCAATGCAAGGTCCTTCACAACGACAATTGGCCTACCGTGAGGGTTATCTCGCTCAGAGCTGCCTTGAATTACGACACAAGGGGAGTTTCGACGATCGGCGTACTTGAATTGCACACCTAGATTGTTTTTTGGATTGCCAAGATAAAGTTCAGCGCGAATGCCAAAGTCGCGCAAGGTCGTAACAAATCTTTGATACCGGTGAATCTGATCACGATCCATTACAAGCACGACTACTGGTCCAAAGGCGGGCTTAGTGTCTTGCGATCCTAGCGTTGCGAGCGCAGCCAGCAATCGCGAAACTCCTACAGAAAAGCCGGTCGCAGGTACGGGCTCTCCCCGAAAGCGAGATACAAGGCCGTCGTAACGGCCACCGCCGCCCACTGAACCAAAACGCATTGGCCGTCCTTTTTCGTCAGTGGTTTGAAGCAACAGTTCCACTTCGTAGACGGGGCCAGTGTAGTACTCGAGGCCTCGAACCACCTCGGATGCTATTCGAATTCGTTGTGATCCATATCCAGAGCTCTGCGCGACGCTGATTATTTCTTCAAGCTCATCTAAACCCTGCATCGCTCTCGGAGAATGATTCAAAATATTCCGTCGTTGGGCGATCGCACCCCGATTCGACAAGAAATACGTCCCATGTCCGCCGATCGGAATACTCGCATCATCGCGACGCAAATGTTCCGCAAGTTGCTCCGCGCTTATTAGAATTTCGTCAGTTGTTGCAGGATGGTTCTGGGTATCAATACGTTCCCAAGAGAGGTTTTGACCGCCAGCTACTTGGAAGATCAATTCCATTTGTTCGATCGAAAGTCCTGCACCCCTTGTGAAGTCGCCTTTGCCTTCCTCGCCGCCGTCCCATCGGCCGGGCCCCAACAACTTTCGCACTTCATCGACCGGAAACTTATCCAGCTTGTCTATTGCACGTAAAACAGTAAGCCTGCGGCCAGCGTTCTCTTCGCCACCGAGGCCAATCACTTCTAAAACTCCATCGAGCACCTTGCGGTTATTCACCTTAACCACATAGCTGCCACGAGGAACGCCGAGGGCCTCCATTGTATCGGCCGCCATCATACACATCTCGGCGTCGGCCGCCGGGGACGCCGAACCTACGGTATCGGCATCGAATTGCATGAACTGACGGAAACGGCCGGGGCCGGGTTTTTCGTTACGATAGACATAACCGGCGCGATAGCTGCGATATGGCTTCGGCAAGCTATCAAAGTTTTCCGCGACGTAGCGGGCGAGCGGCGCGGTCAAGTCGTAGCGCAAGGAAATCCACTGCTTGTCGTCGTCTTGAAACGAGAACACGCCTTCATTTGGTCGATCCTGATCGGGCAGAAACTTGCCGAGTGCATCGGTGTACTCCATCGCCGGCGTCTCCACCGGCTCGAAGCCATAGCGCTCATAGATTTCGCGGATTTTCTCGACCATCTGACGGGTGGCAGCGATTGTGTCGGGACCGCGATCTTCGAGTCCGCGCGGCAGGCGCGCCTTCAACTTTTGTGGCTTTTTGACCTTTTCTCTCATATCCGGCTAGGTACCAGCCGAGGCGCGGCAGGGCAACCCGGCGGGCCACCCCTCCTCCAAAGAACTAAACGTTACTTGGGTTACGGCTGCTCCATCCGAGCCCGGAGGGCATCCGCGTCAGCTTTCGGCAGCGACTTCAGCGTCGGCTTGATGGTTTCGCCGCCGACGATCTTGCCGTTGCGCATGAACATCCAGTCCGAGATGTCGGCTTCAGTGAATTCGACCTTGTCGCCTGCCCGCTTGCCGGGCAGATCGCGTGGCTCGTTGGCGAAGAGGCCGGAATAGGCTCCATTGGGTAGCTTCTTCACCTCGGCCATCCAGATGTGCTCACCACCTTTGCGGGTCGAAAAGTGCACCTTCAGGGCATGCCCCGTTTCCGACGGCTTCGGCGCCTCGTAGGAGGCCCAGAAGGTCGGCAGCGTCCCACGGGCGCGCGCGATCGCGGTGTTCATCTCCGGATCGGTGGTCCGCACGTCGACGACGGGCGAACGGCCCTCAGCGGAGACATCCGGCTTGGGGCCGATGGTCAGAATGCCGAATACGGTGATGCCGGTGACCGCGGCAAGAACCACCCATTTCAGGGACTGGGGAAGAGTGGATGTCATGATCGCGATGTCCAGGTATTCGAGGTCTCGGACTTTGTCGCACGATCATCGTGTCGCGTTCATTGCGCCTCTCTCTCCCCGCGAGCGAAGAGAGAGAGGGCAAAAATCAAGACAGATTGCGGATCCAGTTGTGCGGGTCGTTGGTGCGGCCGTACTGGATGTCGACGAGCTGCTTGCGCAGGCCCATGGCGACCGGGCCGGCCGCGCCGCCGCTGATCTCGAAATCGCCGCTCACCGAGCGCACCGTGCCGATGGGCGAGATCACGGCGGCGGTGCCGCAGGCAAACGCCTCCTTCAGCTTGCCGCTTGCCGCATCCTTGCGCCATTGGTTGAGCGAGTACGGCTCCTCGCGCACGGTCTTGCCGGTGTCCTTGGCCAGCGCGATGATGGAATCGCGGGTGATGCCGGGCAGGATGGTGCCGAGCGGCGGCGTCGAGAGCGAGCCGTCGTCGAACACGAAGAACACGTTCATGCCGCCGAGCTCTTCGATGTAGCGGCGCTCGATCGCATCGAGGAAGACGACCTGATCGCAGCCGTGCTGGATCGCTTCGGCCTGCGCGCGCAGGCTTGCGGCATAGTTGCCTCCGCATTTGACGGCGCCGGTGCCGCCGACCGCAGCGCGCGTGTAATTCTCGGACACCCAGATCGAGACCGGCGCGGGGCCGCCCTTGAAGTAGGAGCCGACCGGCGAGGCGATCACCGCGAAGATGTATTCGGACGACGGCTTGACGCCGAGGAAGGTCTCGCTCGCGATCATGAACGGGCGCAGGTAAAGGCTGCCCTCGCCGCCCGGCATCCAGGCGCGGTCGATGCGCACGACTTGCTCGACCGCCTCGATGAAGACGTCTTCGGGAAGCTGCGCCATCGCCATGCGGTCGGCCGAGTCCTTGAAGCGCCGTGCATTGGCGTCGGGTCGGAACAGGTTCACGCCGCCGTCGTCGCGCTTGTAGGCCTTGAGGCCCTCAAAAATTTCCTGGGCGTAGTGCAGGACGGCGCCGGCCGGATCGAGCTGAAAATTAGCGCGGGCCTCGACACGCGCCTCGTACCAGCCGCCCTTGGCCTGGTTGTAGCGGACCACCGCCATGTGATCGGTGAAGACCCGCCCGAAGCCGGGGTCCACCAGCTTGGCGACCCGATCCTTCTCGGGGGTCGGATTGGATGCGGGCTGGATGTCGAATTTCATGCTCATGTCCTTGCCTCCCGCTGCCGGTGGCGGCGCCGTTCTGGCACCCGCCTGCCCTGATTTGGGCCCGGCTGGCTCGATTGGTTTCTGGCCGAACCGCCGCCAGCCTTGTTACGGCCGGTTTCCGTGGCCAGCATGTCACCGAGGACATGCTTTTGCGGAAGACGGAAGTCCAGTATGTTTTGCCGAAATGCCGTTCGACAATCGCACGGTAGATCTGCTCCGGCCGTCGCCGCCTGTCCGGCCCTGTGCGGCCGCCTTGCTTCGATGCCCACCCGATGCGAAACGATCTAAAATTTCGTACGGGCTGATCGTTTTGTAACATTCAAACCAAGATACGTCAATATGCCTGACATAAATTTCGCGACTCCTTCTCAAGACGCTGCCGGGCCGCGGCCGGCCGCAGACGACGGAGGCAATTTGCGCTGGGATATCATCGAACTGCTGTTCTTCGCCTATCGCGATTTCGTCGGCGATCCCGACCAGGAGCTGGAGGCATTCGGCTTCGGCCGGGCCCATCACCGCGTCATGCACTTCGTCTATCGTTATCCCGGGCTCAAGGTCGCCGACCTCCTCGACGTCCTGCGCATCACCAAGCAATCGCTCGGCCGGGTGCTCAAGCAGCTCCTCGACGAGGGCTACATCGTGCAGAAGACCGGCGACAATGATCGCCGCCAACGCCTGCTGTTTGCGACACCGAAGGGCGAGGCGCTGGTGCAGAAGCTCGCCGGCCTCCAGACCACGCGCATCACCAAGGCGCTCGCCGAGATGGCGCCGCAGGATGCCGAGACCGTCAAGCGCTTCCTGCGCGCGATGATCGACCGCGACGATCCGGACAAGGTGCTCGAGACGATCTTTGCCACCGTCAATCAGGACAAGGAGTGACCGTGCCGCTCGCTGCCACGCTCGCACGCCCGCCGGCACGCCCCGCCGACGATGCCCCGCATCTCCTGCTGGTCGACGACGACCGCCGCATCCGCGATCTGCTCTCACGCTTCCTTGCAGGCGAAGGCTATCGCGTCTCGACCGCCGCCAGCGCCAGCGACGCTCGCGCGAAGCTGATGGGCCTGCACTTCGACCTCTTGATCCTCGATGTCATGATGCCCGGCGAGACCGGCTTCGATCTCGCCCGTTTCATCCGGACCTCGTCCTCGGTGCCGATCGTGATGCTGACGGCGCGGCACGAAGCCGAAGCGCGCATCGAGGGCCTGCAGATCGGTGCCGACGACTACGTCGCAAAGCCGTTCGAGCCGCGCGAGCTTGCGCTGCGCATCAACAACATCCTCAAGCGCGCCGCGCCGCCGCCGCAGGCCGCTGCGGTCGAGAAGATCGCGTTTGGCCCGTACATTTATCACCTCGACCGCGGCGAATTGCGTCAGGGCGAAGACGTCATTCACCTCACCGACCGCGAGCGCGAGATGCTGCGGATTTTATCGGAGACACCGGGCGAGACCGTGCCGCGCAGCGCGCTGACCGGCAATGGCAGCGTCAACGAGCGCGCCGTCGACGTGCAGATCAACCGCCTGCGGCGCAAGATCGAGACCGATCCCGCCAATCCGCTGTTCCTCCAGGCCGTGCGCGGCATCGGCTATCGGCTGGTAGCCTCGCCATAATAAAGTGAAGCGCCACCGATGAGCACGATCGATACCGGCCTGACGCTTTTGAAGAGCGCCGCCGGCCGCGTCTCTGCCGCCAATGGCTGGATGGGCAACGCCTTCAAGGGCTGGATGCCGACCGGCCTCTACGCGCGTGCGCTGCTGATCATGATCGTGCCGATGGTGATCCTGCAATCGGTGGTCGCCTTCGTGTTCATGGAGCGGCACTGGAACACGGTGACACGCCGCCTGTCGGCCGCCGTGGTGCAGGACATCGCCGCGCTGATCGACGTCTACAAGGGCTATCCGCAAGACCGGGATCGCGACCAGATCCGCCGCATCGCGCAGCAGCGCCTCGGCCTCGTCGTCGATTTCCTCCCGGCCGGCGACATGCCGCCGCCGGGACCAAAGCCGTTCTTCTCGCTGCTCGACCAGACGCTGTCGGTGCAGCTCGGCCGCCAGATCGGGCGCTCCTTCTGGATCGACACGGTCGGCCGCTCCAACCTTGTCGAGATCCGGATCCAGCTCGACGACGCCGTGATGCGCGTGTTCGCGCAACGCAGCGCCGCCTATGCCTCGAACTCGGAGATTTTCCTGTTCTGGATGGTCGGCACGTCCTCGATCCTGCTGATCGTCGCGGTGCTATTCCTGCGCAACCAGATCAAGCCGATCCTGCGACTTGCCGACGCCGCCGAAAGCTTCGGCAAGGGCCGCGAGGCGCCGAATTTCCGCCCGCGCGGCGCGCGCGAGGTGCGGCGCGCATCGGTCGCCTTCCTCGAAATGAAATCGCGCATCGAGCGAACGATGGAGCAGCGCACCGCAATGCTCGCCGGCGTCAGCCACGATCTGCGCACGATCCTGACGCGGTTCAAGCTCGAGCTGGCGCTGATCGGCGACAGCCCCGAAATGGAGGGCATGCGCAAGGACGTCGACGAGATGTCGATGATGCTCGAGGACTACCTCGCCTTTGCCCGGGGCGATTCCGGCGAGCAGTCGCAGCCGACCGACATGGCGCAAGCGCTCGAGGAGCTGCGCAGCGACGCCGAACGCCACGGCCACACGGCGACCGTCGCGTTCAACGGGCTGCCCGTGGTCACGGTAAAGCCGGCCTCGTTCAAGCGCTGCCTCGCCAACCTCGTCACCAACGCCGCCCGCTACGGCAAGAGCATCGCCATTACCGGCCAGCGCGATCACCGTTATTTGACAGTGACGGTCGACGACGACGGGCCGGGCATTCCCGCCCATCTGCGCGAAGAGGTGTTCAAGCCATTCCTGCGGCTGGACAACGCCCGCAACCAGGACGAAGGCGGCACGGGTCTTGGCCTCGCGATCGCCCGCGATATAGCGCGTTCGCACGGCGGCGACATCACGCTTGGCGACAGCCCGATGGGCGGATTAAGGGCGAGCGTGCGGATACCGGTGTAACCGGTGATGTAGCCCGGATGGAGCGTAGCGCAATCCGGGATTCTTTCTTCGCGATCGATGCACCGGCCCCGGATTCGCTTCGCTCCATCCGGGCTACGATCTTCCCTACTTCGGCAACAGCGCTTTCAGCTTGTCCATGTCGCGCACGTTCATCTTGAAGCCGCCGGGCATCACGATATCGCCGGGCTTCTGGTCCGGCTTGCAGGCCCCCAGCCATTTCGCTTCGAGCTGCATGGTCGTGTCGCGGCCTGCCGCGCCGGCGGCGCCGCCTTGCGCGTGCGACGACGTCTTCACCGTATAGGCCGAATTGAAATCGCCTGATATCTCAGCATGCGAGGTCGTGCTGATGCCGGCGACGCTACACTCGGAATCGCTGACATAGCCAGTCGCGGTCTTCTTGATGTCCTGCTTGGCGCAGATCTGCTTGGCCATCGGCGAGACGTTGTTGTTCATCTCCTTGTCGACGGTCTCGTCGGTGCAGTGCTGCATGGTCATCTCGGGCACGGGCGTGCCGGTCCTGACCATCTTCAATTCCCACAGGCCCGCCTTGCGCACCGGCAGGTCTTCAGCGCGAGCGCTGCCTGCCGACAAGACGAAGCAAAGTGCAGAGCCGAGCAAAGCGAGTTTGCGCGTCATGTGGGAAGCTCCCGGCTGCGAGATAGCGGCGTTGCGAAAGCGCCTCAGTAGAGCGTGCGGATCGGCTGCTCGGCGGCGCCATAGGGCACCCAGCGGCAGGAGAACGAGATGTAGCCGCCCTCATAGGCCTGCACCGCCAGGAATTTGGCGACCTTGCCGTAGCGCGCGCAGTGATCGACCGCGACCTGCCGCGCATCGGTCTGGGTTGCCATCGAATAGGCGATGATGCCGCCGGTGTCGTTGCCCTTGAACGGAGGCACCGGAAGCAGATCGGCGCGCGCCGACTGGCTCGCCATCATACCCAGGGCAAGAAGGCCCGCGGCCGCAATGATTCGCATTCCCGTCACTCCGATTGGTTGGCGGCAGTTTACGGTGCCAGCGCGGCGGTGGAAAGAACGGAAGGCCCCTCTAGTGCAGCATTGCGGTCAACTCGTCGGCAAGTGTTGCCGCGCTGCACTTGACCTCCTCCGGCCTTCGCGGCACCGTCGGACCCTCGCAGATCATGCTGTCTGGATCATCCATGCGCGCCTCGACCTTCCTGAAATCGCTCCGCTTCGCCGCCGTGCTCGGCCTCCTGTTCGGGGCGCTGTCGCTCGGCGAGGCCAGGGCTGCCAATCCGCTGGAGCTGAATTTCTGGCTGAGCGGGCCGCGCTATGACGGCAATGTCTCCGAATGCGACAGGGCGCTGCCGACGATCGCCAGCCAGTTCTGGGAGAAAGAAAGCTCGTTCTGGAATTCCTCATTGAAGATCACCGGCTTCGCCGCGGTTCACGAGACCGCGTTCCGGCCCTGGGCATCCGACAACATTCCTCGCCGCTATTGCACCGGCGAGGCCATGCTCACGGACGGCAAGATGCGCAAGGTGCACTTCTCGATCGTCGAGGATGGCGGCTTCGCCGGCTACGGTCAGGGCGTCGAATGGTGCGTGGTTGGGCTCGACCGCAACTGGGCCTACAACCCGGCCTGCCGCGCCGCCAAACAATAATCGAAGAAGTCCGGATCGGAGCGGTCAGGCGGCCGAACGACGGTCGCCCGAATTTTGTTCTTGAAATGTTCCTATCGCCTGCTAGGCTGATCTGCACAGTCTAGTTGAGGGGCGTCGCCATGTTTCATTCCAGATTGCATTCGTTCTCCCGTCTGATGATCTCGCTGACGCTTGCAGCCGGGTTGGCTGCATTGGCCGGTGGCGCCAAGGCCCAGGACAAGCGGCAGAACACGCCCGGCGAATTCGATTTTTATGTGCTGTCGCTGTCGTGGTCGCCCTCCTTCTGCGAGGAGGCGGCGGAGCGCGGCGGCCGCTCGCAGATCCAGTGCAGCGGACGGCCCTACGCTTTCGTGGTCCACGGTCTGTGGCCGCAATATGAGAACGGTTTTCCGGAATATTGCCAGCGGCCGTCGCCGCGGCTGAACCGCAGCATCGTCTCCTCCATGCTCGATCTGATGCCGGCGCCGGGGCTGATCTTCAACGAGTGGGACAAGCACGGCACCTGCTCGGGGCTGGCCGACCGCAGTTATTTCGAGACGATCCGGAAGGCGCGCGCTGCAATCAAGATTCCGGCCGAATATCTCGATCTATCGCAGGCCAAGACCGTGGCGCCGGCGGAGGTGGAAGAGGCCTTCATCAAGGCCAATCCGGGCCTCAGCAATGCCGCCGTCTCGATCACCTGCAACCGGACGCGGCTATCGGAAGTCCGCATCTGCCTCAGCAAGGACCTGCAATTCCGCGCCTGCGAGGAGATCGACCGCCGCGCCTGCCGCCGCGACCAAGTGACAATGCCGCCGATCCGGGGTGGGTAGCCCAGGCGTCGTGCCTCTTTGCTCAAGCCGTCACGTGGCGTAGTGCTCTTGCATGAATTACCGCCACGCCTTCCATGCCGGCAGCTTCGCCGATGTCATCAAGCACATCGTGCTGGCACGCATCATCACCTACCTCCAGGACAAGCCGGGTGCGTTCCGCGTCATCGACACCCATGCCGGCGCCGGCCTCTACGATCTCGAAAGCGACGAGGCACGCCGCGGCGGCGAGTGGCTGACGGGCATTGGGCGGCTGATGCAGGCGCGGCTGTCGAACGACGCCATGGCGCTGACCAAGCCCTATCTCGACATCGTCCGCGCCTTCAATCCGAAGGGCGAGCTCAAGGCCTATCCGGGCTCGCCGCTGATCGCGCGCGCCCTGATGCGGCCGCAGGACCGCCTCGTCGCCTGCGAACTCGAGCCGAAGGCGCGGAAAGCGCTGATCGGCGTGCTCCGCCACGACGAGCAGGCCCGCGTGGTCGACCTCGACGGCTGGATGGCACTGCCGGCTTTCGTGCCGCCAAAGGAACGGCGCGGGATCGTCCTGATCGACCCGCCGTTCGAGGCCAAGGACGAGTTCGACAAGCTCGGCGAGGCCTTCTCGGCGGCCTTCGCGAAATGGCCGACCGGTATCTATGTAATCTGGTATCCCGCCAAGAGCCGGCGGGCCACTGATGCGCTGGTGCAATCAGTGGCGCGGCTCGCAGCCGTCGCAAAGCCGCCGGGAAAATGCCTGCGGCTTGAATTCAGCGTAGCGCCGCAAGCCGACGGCGCAGCCCTCACCTCCACCGGGCTCTTGATCGTCAATCCCCCTTACACATTGCACGGCGAGCTCAAGACGATCCTGCCGGAGCTGGAAATGCCCCTCGGCCAGGGTGGCGCTGCCAGATTCCGATTAGAGGTGCCGAGGCCGTAACACTCCGGCATCTTGGGAAAAATATGCAGGAGCGGTGGTCAATCTGCAGAGAACCGTATTATGCTGTTTCAGTGACTGGCTTTACGTTCCGCTTCCGCGAATGGTTGCGGCGGAGTGAAGGCCTAAGAAAGATCCAGTCGGACCGAATGGTCTGCCCAAGGATGGCCAGCTCCCGGGCTTCGTAAGGCCCGGTCATGTCGTGACGTGCGTCTGCGTCACGACGGAGGAGCAATGAGGGGGAGTTTCCCGATGGCCATGACGGGAACGGTCAAGTTTTTCAACGGTGAGCGCGGCTACGGATTCATCAAACCGGACGACGGGGGCCGCGACGTCTTCGTGCATATTACTGCTGTGGAGCGGGCCGGACTGAAGGACCTTGCCGAAGGACAGCGTATTACTTTCGAAGTCGAGCCGGACAAGAAGGGCAAGGGGCCGAAGGCGGTCGATTTGGTCATCTTGTCCTAGCGAGTCCGACGCGAAAACACCGGCGAAAAAAAATCCCGGCCGCGAGCGGCCGGGAGGCTGTAGTCCGGTATTTTCTTCTTTGGGTATCAGAAGTGATAGTTCACGCCTGCGCGCACAACGCTGGCGCTATAGCCGTTTGACACGCCTGTAATCGCGAACTGACTCGTCGACAGATCGATGTAGAGATATTCGAGCTTGGCGCTCCAGTTCGGCGCGAAGCCGACTTCCGCACCAGCACCAATGGTCCAACCGGCGCTGGTGTGCGACTCCGTCCAGCCGAACGTCTGTGCACGCAGCTCGCCGAAGGCGAGGCCCGCCGTGCCGTAGAACAGCACGTTGCTGAAGGCGTAGCCGGCGCGGCCGCGCAGGGTGCCGAACCACGGATTGGAGAACTTCCACGGCGCGAAAGTGTCGTCGGCACCGGCGGCCTGGATGTCGCCCTCGACGCCGAACACCCAAGGACCGTTCTGGAAATTGTAGCCGGCCTGAACGCCGCCGACGAAGCCCGACGGTTTTGCGGGATTGTTGTTCACCGAGCCCCATTCGTAGCCGAGATTGGCACCGAGATACGGACCGGCCCAGCTATAGGCGTTGAGCGGCTGATTGACCGTGTAGGGCGCACGCTGCCCGTAATTGAGATCGGCGGCCTCTGCCGAAGCCGTCCAGCCGACTGCAGCCAACGCGGCTGCGCCCACAACGAGCCCCTTCATCACACACTCCAACGCAACTGTCCCAACCGGTGCGATGCCCGCGCCGCCGCGCGAGGCAAAACCGCATGGTTACGGAACCACGACTTTTTCGCGTACGATTTATCGAGAGTTTTAAGTTAAAGGCCTGTTAAGTCGGGTTACCGCGCTGTTAACAGGCTTAAGTAAGCGTTACCGGGAACTGCGCCGCCATCCTGTGCGTGCCGCACGGCCGGAACTTCAAATCGGCACCCGCAGCGCCTAAATTCGCACCATGGTTCACGATTCCACCGACAATCCGGGCGACGCACGCGTACGCAAACCCGTGCACGGCAACGCGCCCGATGTCCCGCCCCAGGAAACGGAAGCGGCGCCGCCGGACCTCGATCCCGCCACCGCAAGCGGCGACGACGAGGACGACGCACGGCTGCCGGACATCCTGGAAGAGAGCGGCACGGTCGGCGAAGAGCCACTGGCGACCGGCCACGAGGCGATCGAACGCGCGGTCCGCCTCGCCCCCACCTCGCCCGGCGTCTATCGCATGCTCAACGCCAGTGCCGACGTGCTCTATGTCGGCAAGGCCAAGAACGTCAAAAAGCGCCTGTCGAACTATGCGCGCCAGAGTGCGCCGCAGCCGGCGCGCATCCTGCGCATGATCGCCGCCACGGTTACGGTGGAAATCATCTCGACCCACACCGAGACCGAGGCGCTGCTGCTGGAGGCCAACCTCATCAAGCAGCTTCGGCCGCGCTTCAACGTGCAGCTGCGCGACGACAAGTCGTTTCCCTATATCCTGATCACGGGCGACCATTGGGCGCCGCAGATCTTGAAGCATCGCGGCGCGCAGACGCGGCCCGGTCGCTATTTCGGCCCGTTCGCCTCCGCGGGCGCCGTCAACCGCACCATCACCGCACTTCAGCGCGCGTTCCTGATCCGCTCCTGCACGGATTCCTTCTTCGAGAGCCGTTCGCGGCCCTGCCTGCTCTACCAGATCCGCCGTTGCGCCGGCCCCTGCACACGTGAGATCGACTTCCCCGGCTACACGACCCTGGTGCGCGAGGCGAGCGACTTCCTGTCCGGCAAGAGCCATGCGGTGAAACAGGAGCTTGCTAGCGAGATGGAGAAGGCCTCCGGCGAGCTCGAATTCGAAAGCGCCGCGCTCTACCGCGACCGCCTCGCTGCGTTGTCCGCGATCCAGTCGCAGCAGGGGATCAATCCGCGCACCGTGGAAGAAGCCGACGTGTTCGCCATCCACCAGGAGGGCGGCTTCTCCTGCGTCGAGGTATTCTTCTTCCGCACCGGGCAGAACTGGGGCAACCGCGCCTATTTCCCGCGCGCGGAGAAGACCTATACGCCGGAAGAGGTGCTCGGCTCCTTCCTCGCCCAGTTCTACGACGACAAGCCGCCGCCGAGGAATATCCTGCTCTCGCACGAGATCGAGGAGAGCGAGCTGCTCGCCAACGCGCTGTCGATCAAGGCCGGCCGCAAGGTCGAGGTTTCCATGCCGAAGCGCGGCGAGAAGAAGGAGCTCGTCACCCACGCGCTCACCAACGCGCGCGAGGCCCTGGGCCGCAAGCTCGCGGACACCGCGACGCAGAGCCGGCTGCTGGACGCCATGGCCACGACCCTGAGCCTGCCACATGCGCCGAAGCGGATTGAAGTCTACGACAACAGCCACATCCAGGGCACCAACGCAGTCGGCGCCATGATCGTTGCCGGCCCGGACGGTTTTGTGAAAAACCAGTACCGCAAGTTCAACATCAAGTCGGAAGGGATCACGCCGGGCGACGACTTCGCCATGATGCGCGAAGTGCTGGAGCGCCGCTTCAAGCGCCTGATCAACCCGCCCGAAGAGGGCGCGGCCAAAACCAAGGACGACGACTTCCCGCAATGGCCCGATCTCGTGATCATCGACGGCGGCCGCGGCCAGCTCAACGCGGTCCGGGAAATCTTTGCAAACCTCGGCCTGACCCAGGTGGCGCTGATGTCGGTCGCCAAGGGGCCGGACCGGGATGCCGGCCGCGAGACCCTGTTCATGCCGGAGCGCGAGGCGATCAAGCTGGAGCCGCGCGACCCCGTACTCTATTTCATCCAGCGGCTGCGGGACGAGGCGCACCGCTTCGTCATCGGTTCGCACCGCAAGCTGCGCAAGAAGGACATCCGCGAGGCCGGCTTGCAGGAGATTCCGGGCATCGGTCCGTCACGCAAACGTGCCTTGCTGCACCATTTCGGAACCCTGAAGGAGATCGAACGGGCTTCGATCACCGATCTCGGCAAGGTTCCGGGGGTGAGCGCCGAGAGCGCCCGCAGGATTTTCGAGTATTTCCATCCCCAGCCGGGGTGAAATAAAGGGGGGCCGCGGTCATATGGTCGTCGCATCCCGCACCCCATTTGGGGAGCGGAACGGTTGACCTTCAGGCTGCAGCGGTATTGGTAGGACGGATGAACATCGCCACGACACGAGGGACCACCAGCCGCGCGATGTCCCTCCCGAACATCCTGACCTACGGCCGGATCGCCGCGATCCCGGTCGTGGTCGGCTGCATCTACGCACAGTCGATCATGGACGGCCCGCTGTGGCTGCGCTGGGTCGCGGTCGCCATTTTCATCGCGGCTGCGGTCACCGACTACCTCGACGGCTATTACGCGCGGATATGGAATCAGCAATCGGCGTTCGGCCGGATGCTCGATCCGATCGCCGACAAGCTGCTGGTCGCCTCGTGCCTGCTGATGCTGGCTGCCGACGGCATCATTCACGGCTGGTCGCTATGGGCCGCCATCGTGATCCTGTGCCGCGAGATCCTGGTCTCGGGCCTGCGCGAATATCTTGCCGCGCTGCGCGTCAGCGTGCCCGTGACCAAGCTTGCGAAGTGGAAGACGACGGTTCAGCTCATCGCCATCGGCTTCCTGCTGGCTGGTCCGGCCGGCGATGAGGTGGTGCCCATGGTCTCGATGATCGGACTGGCGCTGCTCTGGGCCTCGGCGATCCTCACCATGTACACCGGCTACGACTATTTCGGCGCCGGCATCCATCACCTTATCAAGGAGGATGAGGGATGAAGGTGAAGTACTTCGCCTGGGTGCGCGAGCGCGTCGGCAAGGCCGAGGAGACCATCGAGCCGCCCGCAACCGTGCGCACCGTGGAAGAGCTGATCGCCTGGCTGTCCGGCCAAAGCGAAGCCTACGCCTACGCGTTCGAGAAGCCGAAGGTGATCCGTACCGCGATCGACCATGCCCACGTCAAGTCGGACGCCGCGATCGCGGGCGCTCGCGAGATCGCGTTCTTCCCGCCGATGACCGGCGGCTAGACCATGCCCGGCACCACCTGCCCCGTCACCATCCGTATCCAGCAGGACGATTTCGACATCGCGCGCGAGATCGCGGTGCTGACCGGGAACCGCACCGACATCGGTGCGGTCGTGAGCTTTTCCGGCATCTGCCGCAGCGACGAGGACAGCGCGAAGATCGCCGCGCTCTCGCTCGAGCATTATCCTGGCATGGCCGAGGAGGAGATCAGGCGCCATGCCGACGAGGCCACCTCGCGTTGGCCTCTCAACGGCGTCACGGTGATCCATCGCGTCGGCCGGTTCATGCCCGGTCAGAACATCGTGCTGGTGCTGACCGCCTCGCAGCACCGCCAGGCAGCGTTCCAGGCAGCCGAGTTCCTGATGGATTATCTCAAGACCACCGCGCCGTTCTGGAAGAAGGAAGAGAGCGCCTCCGGCACCGGCTGGGTCGAGGCCCAGGCCCGCGACGATGAAGCCGCCGCACGCTGGACCCGATCCTGATGGCAACAACATCCAAAAAGAGCGTGCGCGGCCGCGCCGCGCCAAAGCTCGCGAAAGTAGGCCGCGGAGAGCTTCTCACGCTGGTCGATTTCGTCCGCTATGCGGTGAGCCGCTCCAATGAGGCGAAGCTCGCCTTTGCTCATGGCACGCCCGATCCAGTCGCGGAAGCGGCCTTCCTGGTCTGTGAAGCCCTGCATCTGCACCCCGAGCAGTTCGAGATTTTTGCTAACGCGCGCGTCACGGCCGCCGAGGGCAGGACGATCATCGATCTCATCCATCAGCGCGTCACCACGCGTAAACCGGCTGCCTATCTCGTCAACAAGATCTACATGCGCGGCCTGCCGTTCTATGTCGACGAGCGCGTCATCGTTCCCCGCTCCTTTATCGGCGAGTTGCTGGAATCGCATTTCGGCGGCGACGGCGAAGCCGGCTCGCTGATCGATGACCCCACCGCGGTCGAGCGGGTGCTCGATCTCTGCACGGGGTCGGGATGCCTTGCGATCCTCGCCGCCCAGCATTTTCCGAACGCCACGATCGACGCCGTCGATATCTCCAAGGGCGCGGTCGACGTCGCCAGACGGAATGTCGGCGAATACGGGCTCGATGACCGGATCAGCCTGCATCGCGGCGACCTGTTCGCCCCGCTCGGTGACACCAAATACGACCTGATCATCACCAACCCGCCTTATGTCGACGCCGAAGGCATGGCTGCGTTGCCGCCGGAGTGCCGGGCCGAGCCGAAGCTCGCCTTTGACGGCGGCGCCGACGGTCTCGACGTGGTGCGCCGGATCCTGCGCGACGCGCCCGACCACCTGACGCCGCATGGTGGGCTGATCTGCGAGATCGGCCGCGGCCGCGAATTGGTCGACGAGGCCTTTCCTGAACTGCCGCTGCTCTGGCTCGACACCGAGGACTCCGAGGGCGAAGTGTTCTGGATCGCGGCAGCCGATCTCGGTTGATCCATCACGGCGGTCCGACCTCGTTCGGAACAAGTCAAATACCGCCACGTTCATCCCCCGACGAATTTTCTCGCACTCGGAGGATAACCGCATGCTTGCGCCATCGGGCGAATTGCTGCGCGCTGGCGTCGCGCTCAAGCTCAACCATCTCAAGCGCGCCGCCCAATCCTATGCCCGTGACCGGAGCAATCAGGCCACTGGGCGCATGACCTCGTACGCGACTGCGGCCGGACTGCTCGCGGTTGCGGGCTTGTTCGTCGTCGCAGCCTTCTTCGTCGGCCTGATCGCGCTGTACCGCTGGGTTGCAATCCATTACGGGCAATTCTGGGGGTTCGGCGCCGTTGGCGGCGTGCTCCTGATCCTGGCCGCCGCCTGCGCGGGCGTGGCCATGGCCCAGATGAAGCGCAAGACCAAGCCGATCGTGCCGCTCGCCAGCCGCCTGCGCGTGGCGATCGCCACCCCGCGCATCCCGCGCGGAACGGTGAAACAGGCGGTGAAAGAGGTCGCGACGACAATTCCCCTGGCGCCGCTCGCGCCGGGCGAACGAGGGCATGAACCAGGACATGGCGGCAGCACGTGGCCGGCTCGGTCCAACCGGCCCGTGCAAGTCGGGCTGATGCTCGCAGCCGTTGGGCTGGTCGGCCTCACGGCCGCGCGCCGGCGGCGTCACGGCCACGGAGCGGAGACCTGAAATGCCTATACGGCGCGCCGAACAATTTGACAGCTGGCTGTTGGTGGCAGCCACGACCGTGTTCGTGCTCACCGCGGAACGGTATTTCCAGGATTCCGGCATGGTCCGGGCGGGACCTCCGCACGACCACCGCAAAGGCGAGGCGAATTCGCCGGAAACGAGCCCGGTGGGTGCAGCCTCGCAGCCCGGCCGCGGCCGCCGCGCGAAAAGCCCGTTCGCGATCCCTTGGGCGGGCTGGAAGGACGTCTTCTGGCGCACCTATCAGCGCATCGACGACGATCGCCTGCTCGCGACCGCCGGCGGCGTCGTCTTTTTCGGGCTGCTCGCGATCTTTCCCGCCATCACGGCTCTGGTTTCGTTCTATGGCCTCTTCGCCGACCCCTCGAGGATCAGTTCCAACCTGCAATCGCTCGCGATGATGCTGCCCGAAGGCGCGTTCCAGATCGTCGAGGACCAGGTCGCCCGGGTCGTGTCGAACGGCGGCGCGACCCTTGGTTTCACTTTCCTGTTTGGCCTCTTGCTCGCGATCTGGAGCGCCAATGCCGGCGTCAAGGCCATCTTCGACGCCATCAACGTCGCCTATGAAGAGCGTGAAAAGCGCAGCTTCATCCGGCTGAACTCAGTCTCGCTGGCTTTCACGGTCGGTGGCATCGTTGCCCTGCTCCTGATGGTAGGCGCTGTCGTCGCCTTTCCGCTCGCGCTCAATCACCTCGGCATGGCGCCCGAAAGCAAGACGATCGTGGCGCTGGCGCGATGGCCAGTGCTGTTCGTCATTCTCCTTGCCGCGCTCGCCGTCCTCTACCGCTTCGCGCCCAGCCGCGACGCCCCACGCTGGCAATGGCTGAGCGTCGGAGCGGTGGCGGCCGCGATCCTCTGGATCGCCGGCTCGGCGCTGCTGTCCTGGTATCTCTCGGAATTCGCCAATTACAATGCGACCTACGGCTCGCTCGGCGCTGCGATCGGCTTGATGATGTGGATGTGGATGTCGGCCATCGTCGTCATGTTCGGGGCCGAGCTGAATTCGGAGATCGAACGGCAGACCCTGCGCGACACGACCACCGGGCCGCCCAAGCCGCTTGGCACCCGCCAGGCCGTCTCGGCCGACACGGTCGGCGCTGCGGCGCCATCCTGACTCCGAGATCGGGCCGCTATCCCCTCGAATCAACAATGATGTTAAGCTCATGCCGCTTGGGGGAGCATGCGGCGTGACGGGTTCGATACGCCACCCGTGTTTTCCCGGTCAGGCAGTCAGCTCTTGAGGCGTAACGCGCGGCATGATTCGTATTTCGACGATCTTCATCGCCATCTGCATGGTTCTGGTCGCCGCCTCGCTCGGGCTCGTGCTCTACGCAGTCGCCGGCATCAGCGGAACCGAATCCGCGATCGTGGCACTGACGGTGCTGACCTTCCTGATCCTCTACAATGCAGTGTCGATGCGACTGCGCGACCGCAGCGACGTCGGCGGCCAGATCACCGACCTTTCGCGCGGCACCGCCGACCTCGCCCGCCAGGTCGCCGAGTTCGGCCGCCGGCTTGCCACGATCGAAGCACGCATCGCCTCCTCCAATTCGACCAACTCCGACCGCATCCAGTCGGTGGTCGGCGAGATCAACGAGCTCGGCGGGTTGGTCAGGCAGCTCGCCACCACCGTGTCGGCCCATGAGGATCTGATGGCCGGCCACGCGCCGGTGCCGGCCCCCGCTCCGGTCGCAAGGCAGGAGCCGGAGGCGCCGCTCGACCTGATGGCCACGTTCGAGGAGGAGCGCCCGGCTGCCCCTCCCCCGGCGCCCGCGCCGCAGCCGCGGCCGTCAGCGCCGGCGATCCAGACCCAGACCGCCAATCCGGTTCAGACCGCCAACGGCCGCAACCCGACCCAATTGCTGGCGACGCTCCGCAACGCGATCGACGAGAACCGCATCGACATCTTCCTGCAGCCGATGGTGACGCTGCCGCAGCGCAAGGTCCGCTTCTACGAGGCCGTGACGCGCCTGCGCGACGAGCGCGACCAGTTGGTCGCGGCTGAGGAGTTCATCAGCATCGCGGAGGCCTCCGGCCTGATCGGGCGCATCGACAACATGGTGATGCTGCGCTGCGTGCAGGTGCTGCGACGGCTGATGGTACGCAACAAGGAGGTCGGCGTGTTCTGCAACGTCGCGGCTTCCACGCTCGGCAATTCGACGACCTTCGCGCAATACCTCGATTTCCTCGAAGCCAACCGGGCGCTGGCGCCCTCGCTGGTGCTGGAATTCAAGCAATCGACCTTCCGCAATCTCGGCCCGGCCGAGACCGAGAATCTCGCCGCGCTCGCCCAGCGCGGCTTCCGTTTCTCGATCGACCATGTCACCGATTTGCGTATCGAACCGCGCGAGCTCGCCGATCGCGGCGTGCGCTTCATCAAGGTGCCGGCCTCGCTCCTGCTCGACGCCAGGCAGGCTTCGGCCTCGGACATCCACCCTTCCGACCTCTCCGACCTGCTCGGCCGCTTCGGCATCGACCTGATCGCCGAGCGGATCGAGGGCGAGCGCGCCGTGATCGACCTGCTCGACTATGACGTGCGGTTCGGCCAGGGGTTCCTGTTCGCGCCGCCCCGACCATTGCGGCCGGAGGGGTCATCTGCTACCGCCGCGCCGAACCAGGCACAGGACACCCAGGGATCCAATGGCTCCGGCACCCCCAGCTCAAGCGCGACGTCGGCTGCGTCTGCGCCACAGCGCGTCACCGGCAACGCCGCGCTCGCGCGCCGGATCTGATCGGCCGCACGCATCATGACCACACTGCATTTCGCCGAAAGCCTGCGTGAACTCGTGGCGGGCGTGAACGTCGTACTCAGCGACATCTGGGGCGTGGTCCATAACGGCCTCGAATCCTTCCCCGAAGCCTGCGAGGCGCTGCACACCTATCGTAGCCGCGGCGGTACGGTCATCCTGATCACCAACGCGCCGCGCCCGGCAGACTCGGTGCAGCGGCAATTGCGCAAGCTCGGCGTCGCCGACGAGACCTACGACGCGATCGTGTCTTCAGGCGACCTGACGCGGCTCTATGTCGCCGACCATCCCGGCCGCAAGATGTTCTGGCTCGGCCCCGAGCGCGACAACTCGATCTACCGCGGCCTCGATGCGGTGACCGCGCCGCTGGAGCAGGCAGATTACATCGTCTGCACCGGCCTCTATGACGACGAGACCGAAACGGCGGAAGACTATCGCGGCATGATGCTGAAGGCGCGCGAGCGCAAGCTGACGCTGGTTTGTGCCAACCCGGACATCGTGGTGGAACGCGGCGACCGGCTGATCTATTGCGCCGGCGCGATCGCGGAGCTCTATCGCGAGCTCGGCGGCGAGGTGATCTTCTACGGCAAGCCGCACCGGCCGATCTACGAGCGCGCGATGGCGCTCGCCGGCGAACGCCAGGGCCACCAGATCGACCGCAAAAAGGTGCTCGCGATTGGCGATTCCGTCCGGACCGACCTCACCGGCGCGCGCGAGTTCGGGATCGATTGCCTGTTCGTGACCCGCGGCATCCATGCCGAGGAGTTCGAGGGTCTCGACCAGCTCGACCCGGCTTCGGTGCTGGAATTGTTCGGCCATCCGCCGAAGGCGCTGATGCGCGAACTGAAGTGGTGATGGCTACGGCTTGAAGCGTCGCCTACCAAGACCAATTGCTAAGCCCCCGGACGCCGTCATGGCCGGGCATAGTCGGCCGTAGGACGGCGTCGCTCCCGCTCGCCTACGCCCCGGCCATCCACGCCTTCTTTGCAGCTCCAAGAACGTGGATGCCCGGGACAGGCCCGGGCATGACGATCCCAATGATGGATTATTATCCGGCCAAGCGCGCCTTACGCGCTTGCCATGTCCGGGAAGACCGCCTCGATCTTGGTCTTCAGCGTTGCCGCGTTGAACGGCTTGACGATGTAGTTGTTCACGCCGGCCTTCTTGGCCGCGATCACGTTCTCGGTCTTCGATTCGGCCGTGATCATGATGAAGGGCGTGGTGGCGAGGTTCGGATCCGCGCGCACTTCGCGCAGCAGGTCGTAACCCGTCATCGGCTCCATGTTCCAGTCGGAAATCACGAGCCCGTACTTCTTGCCGCGCATCTTGTTCAGCGCTGCCGAACCGTCGCTTGCATCATCGATATTCTCGAAGCCAAGCTGCTTCAGGAGGTTCCTGATGATACGGATCATGGTGCTGTAGTCGTCAACCACCAGAACCGACATCGACAAATCAACCGCCATCTCGACTCCCCCAACGCAAACCCAGGAAATATTTACGATCGGACCTGCCGGGCCGGAGCCCCGCGGTTCCACGCCCAAGGACTAGCACCAAGGCGTTAAACAGCGCGTTAACTGGGAACGCCCCCGGTGGACTGAAATCGCATTCGATGCGGCCGCCCCCTCCCGCTTGACTTCATCCGGCCCGTCGCGCCACGGTCCCGGCCGGTCCCGCCGGTTCGAGAATTCCCCTGATGGCTCCGCATTTTACCGTTATCCGCGACACCACGCCGGACTCCGCCATTGCAAGGGGTGCCGTGGTCGCCATGGGCAATTTCGACGGCGTTCATCTCGGCCATCGCGCCGTGATCGCCGCAGCCCTGGAAATGGGCAGGATACATGGCCGCCCTGCTCTGGCATTGACCTTCGAGCCGCATCCGCGCCGGTTTTTCAGCCCCAACACCCCGCAATTCCGCCTGACGGATGAGCGTGCCAAGCTGCGGCTTCTGGCCGGCACCGGACTGGACGGCGCCGTGGTCATGACCTTCGACAAGTCCCGCGCCGGGACCAGCGCGCAAGACTTCATTCACCATGACCTGATCGGGCGCCTGGGCATCGGTGGAATCGCCGTCGGCTACGACTTCCATTTCGGCAAGGGTCGGGTCGGCTCGCCGAGCCTCCTTGTCAACGAGGCGCCCCGGCTCGGCATCGAGGTCGACGTGCAGCCGCATGTCGATATCGACGAGCGGCCGGTCTCTTCCAGCGCGATCCGGATCGCGCTCGCCGAAGGCCAACTCGACGAGGCCACGGCCATGCTCGGCGCGCCCTGGTTCATCACCGGCGAGGTCATCCACGGCGAGAAGCGCGGCCGCGACCTCGGATATCCCACCGCCAACATCCGCCTCGATGCCAATTGCGGCCTCAAGCACGGCATCTATGCGGTGCGAGTCGGCCGCGGCGCGGAGCGGCTCGACGGCGTGGCAAGCTTCGGCCGCCGCCCGACCTTCGATAACGGCGCACCGCTGCTGGAAATCTTCCTGTTCGACTTCAAGGGTGATCTTTACGGACAGACGCTCGACTGCGCCTTTATCGGCTTCATCCGCGAGGAGCTGAAATTCGACAGCCTGGAGGCCCTGATCCGCCAGATGGACGACGATTCCGCCCGCGCCCGGGCCATGCTCGCCGCCGCCCCGAACGCGTTTCCGAGGCTTGGCGTCATCGATTAAGGTCGGAAACCGGCCCGCCGAGACCTTTTGCGCTTCCTCCGCCCCCCTGCTATGGAGAGGCCATGTTTGCGCGGCGCATCATAGGGATTAGCGGCCCGGCTTCCGCCTGAGCCTTCGGCTCGGCGCAAGACCGGGATGTTGTCGTTTCACCCGCGATTCCGCATCGCCATCCGTTCCCGCGCCCTTCCGAGCCAGTCAGCCTCATGTCCGACAAGTCCCAAAAATCCGAAGCTAAAGACTATTCGAAAACCCTGTTCCTGCCGCAGACGGAATTCCCGATGCGCGCCGGCCTGCCGCAGCGCGAGCCGGAACTGTTGAAATACTGGAACGACATCGGCCTTTACGAGAGGCTGCGCCAGGAAGCCCAGGGCCGCGCCAAATTCGTGCTGCATGATGGCCCGCCCTACGCCAATGGCAACATCCATATCGGGCACGCGCTGAACAAGATTCTCAAGGACGTCGTGACCAAGAGCCAGCAGATGCTTGGCTTCGACTCCAACTACGTGCCTGGCTGGGATTGCCACGGCCTTCCGATCGAATGGAAGATCGAGGAAGAGAACTACCGTTCCAAGGGCAAGCAGAAGCCCGACTTCCGCGACTCCGCCGCGATGGTGGCATTCCGCAAGGAATGCCGCGCCTATGCGACGCACTGGATCAACGTGCAGCGCGAGGAGTTCAAGCGGCTCGGCATCATCGGCGACTGGGATCATCCCTATCAGACGATGAGCTATCCCGCCGAAGCGCAGATCGCCCGCGAGCTGATGAAGTTCGCCGCCAACGGCACGTTGTACCGCGGCTCCAAGCCGGTGATGTGGAGCGTGGTCGAGAAGACCGCGCTTGCAGAGGCAGAGGTCGAATACGAGGACTACACCTCCGACATGGTTTGGGTGAAGTTTCCCGTCACGTCCCCGGCACATGGTGCGCTCGCCAATGCTTCGGTCGTGATCTGGACCACCACGCCCTGGACACTGCCCGGCAACCGCGCGATCTCGTTCTCACCGAAGATCGCCTACGGCCTCTACAAGGTGACGGATGCGGCCGCGGACAATTGGGCGAAGACCGGCGATCTCCTGATCCTGGCCGATGCGCTCGCCGCAGAGGTGTTCAAGCAGGCGCGCGTCACGGCCTATGAGAAGGTGCGCGACATTCCCGGCGATACGCTGGACGCCGTGGAGTGCGCCCATCCCTTGCGCGGCCTCGATGGCGGTTACGAGTTTATCGTGCCGCTGCTCGCCGGCGAGCATGTCACCGACGATACCGGCACCGGCTTCGTGCACACCGCGCCGAGCCACGGTCGCGAGGACTTCGACGTCTGGATGGCCAACACCCGCGAGCTCGATGAGCGCGGCATCTCGACGGCTATCCCCTACACTGTCGACGAGAACGGCGCCTATACGGCGCAGGCCCCTGGCTTCACCGGCAAGCGCGTGCTCAACGACAAGGGCGAGAAGGGCGATGCCAATGAGGCCGTGATCAAGGCGTTGATCGAGGCTGGCAAGCTGCTCGCGCGCGGCCGCCTCAAGCACCAATATCCGCATTCATGGCGCTCGAAGAAGCCGGTCATTTTCCGCAACACGCCGCAATGGTTCATCGCGATGGACAAGGACATCAGCGACGATGGCCACGCCAAGAAGGGCGATACATTGCGGGCCCGCGCGCTGCATGCGATCTCGGTCACGCAATGGGTACCGCCGTCGGGCGAGAACCGCATCAACGGCATGATCGCCAATCGTCCGGACTGGGTGATCTCGCGCCAGCGCGCCTGGGGCGTTCCGATCGCCGTGTTCGTGCGCGAAAAGAGCGACGGTTCGGCCGAGATCCTGCAGGACGAGATCGTCAATCAGCGCATCACCGAGGCCTTCATGGAGGAAGGCGCCGACGCCTGGTACATGGAAGGCGCCCGCGAGCGCTTCCTTGGATCGCGCGCGAAGGAAGACTGGAGGAAGATCGACGACATCTGCGACGTCTGGTTCGATTCCGGCTCCACGCACGCCTTCGTGCTCGAGGATCGCCAGAACTTCCCGCAGCTCGGCAACATCGTCCGCAAGGTCGACGGCGGCAACGACACCGTGATGTACCTGGAAGGCAGCGACCAGCATCGCGGCTGGTTTCACTCGTCACTGCTGGAGAGCGCCGGCACGCGCGGCCGCGCGCCCTATGACATCGTGCTCACCCACGGCTTCACGCTCGACGAGAACGGCCGCAAGATGTCGAAGTCGATCGGCAACACCGTCGAGCCACAGAAGGTGATCAAGGATTCGGGCGCGGATATCCTGCGCCTGTGGGTCTGCGCCACCGACTATGCCGACGACCAGCGCATCGGCCCGGAGATCCTGAAGAACACCATCGAGACTTACCGCAAGCTGCGCAACACCGTGCGCTGGATGCTTGGAACGCTGGATCACTACAAGCCGGCCGACGCAGTCGCGCCCGCCGACATGCCTGAGCTCGAACGGCTGATGCTGCACGAGCTCGCGGTCCGTGCTGCCGTCGTCCGCAAGGCCTATCAGGAGTTCGACTACAAGACCGTGGTCGCAACCTTGTCCGCCTTCCTGAACAGCGAGCTCTCGGCGTTCTATTTCGACATCCGCAAGGACACGCTGTATTGCGATCCGCCGTCCTCTCTGACGCGCAAGGCGGCGCTGACCACGATCGACCTGTTGTGCAGCTCGATCCTGAAATGGCTGGCGCCGATCCTCAGCTTCACCGCGGAGGAAGCCTGGCGCATGTACAGGCCCGACGCCGAGCCCTCGGTGCACCTGACGCTATTTCCGGAGAACCTCGAAAGCCTGCGCGACGACAAGCTCGCCGCGAAATGGGAAGCGATCCGCAACGTCCGCCGCGTCGTCACCGGTGCGCTGGAGCTCGAACGCGCCGCCAAGAACATCGGCTCGTCGCTGGAGGCATCACCGGTGATCTATGTCGCCGACCGCGACATGCTGGCGACGCTGTTCGACACCGACCTCGCGGAAATCTGCATCACCTCGAATTACGAGGTGCGCGAGGGCGAAGCGCCGGCTTCCGCATTCCGTCTCGATGCCGTTCCAGGCGTCGCTGTCGTGGTGGAGAAGGCGGTCGGCACCAAATGCGCCCGTTCCTGGAAGATTTCGCCGACGGTGGGTGAAGACCCCGAATATCCCGACGTCACCCCGCGCGACGCCAAGGCGCTGCGCGAATGGAAGACGCTGGGGGTCAGCATCTAGCTCTCACCGTCGTCCTGGCGAAAGCCAGGACCCATTACACCGCCGCGAATTGCGACGAAGGCTGATGACCACAAGTCTTTCAAACAACGACCGCCTCGGAGCATGGGTGCTGGCTTTCGCCAGGCCGACGACGGAGCGTGATGTGGCCAGCTGCCCATGACCCCGCTCCGCGCCGGCATCCTCGCGGCCCTGGTCACGCTCGTGGCCGACCAGGCCTCAAAGCTCTGGCTGCTGAACGTGTTCGACCTCGCCCGTCGCGGAGCGGTGAGCGTGACGCCGTTCTTCGACCTGGTGCTGGCCTGGAACATCGGCATCAGCTTCGGCTGGCTCCAGAACGACGGCCAGGCGGCGCAGATGGCGCTGATGGCCGTGAAGGTCCTCGCCGTGGTTGCGCTGGCGATCTGGATGGCCCGCTCGCACACGCTGCTGGCAACCATCGCCCTCGGCCTGATCATCGGCGGCGCCATCGGCAATGGCATCGACCGTTTGGCCTATGGCGCGGTGGTCGATTTCGCCCTGTTCCACGTCGAGATCGGCGGAAATACCTATAATTGGTACGTGTTCAACCTCGCGGACGTGGCCATCGTTGCTGGCGTGGCGGCGCTATTGTATGATTCCTTCCTGGGGGTACCCGCCGCAAAAGCGCCCTGATCCCGGCTGATACGGACCGGCAGGCGGAACCTTGTTTTTGCGAGGGATTATGCCGCGCGAGAGCGGCAAACTGCCACAATTTGGAACAGGTACGGTGATGCGCAGCTCGAAGACCAGCAGTTCGATGGTTGGAGACCCCCGGCAGGGGTTCTGGCGGGCGTTGAAATTGTCCGCTGTCGCGCTCGGCATCGGTCTCGTCATGTCGGCTGGCGCCGCCCGCGCCGGTGACGACGGCGAGGACGATGACGACATGACCTTCGAAGAGAAGCTCATCGACAATCTGATGTCGGGCATCGGCGCCAAGAGCATGGAGAAGAAGGGTATCGAATACCGCGAGCGGTCGCCGCTGGTGGTACCGCCCAAGCTTGACCTGCCGCCGCCCGCCGGGACCGAAGCCAAGAACGCACCAAACTGGCCGAAGGACCCTGACGAGAGACGCCGCAAGGAGGCCATCGCGCAGCGGAAGAAGGCCGTCAAGGCGACGGAGAGCTGGCAGGCAGGGCGGGCGTTGTCACCCGCCGAGATGGAGGTCGGCAGGACAGCCGCACCCGAGCGCACGAGCAATGATCCTATTCAGCCGGGCACCAACGGCAATCCGTCGCTCAGCCCCGCCCAACTCGGCTTCACCGGCGGTCTGTGGGGCATGATGTCGAACAACAAAGGCGAGGCCAAGCAATTCACGACCGAGCCGCCGCGCCAGTCGCTGGTCGAGCCGCCGCCGGGCTACCAGACGCCGTCGCCGAGCTACGCCTATGGCGCCGGAGAGGACAAGACACGGCGGACCTATTTCGACATCATGTCCGGCAAGGACAAGGAACAATAGCCCTCCTGTCCCTTCGCGATATCCGGCAGACGCGGTCCCGCGCCGGCGGCTCGTGCGCGCGGGACGCGGTCTTTTATTGCTTATCAGTAACTTGCGCCCGAGTTGAGTTCTCTGCTTCGTGACGCGAAGCGTTTGCCGCACGGTGTACCATGCCGTGCCTCCGAGCCGGACATCCGGGCTCGGCCTTTCATAAGGATCATGATGTCCTCTTACCGATCGGCTGCCTGCCTCCTTGCCGCGCTGCTTTCGACGAGTGTCCTGACGGCCGGCGCATCCCTTGCGCAGACCACGGTGACATCGGCCCCGCCCGCCAGCTTCACGCTCGGAAACGGCATGCAGGTCGTGGTGATTCCCGACCACCGCACGCCCGTCGTCACGGAAATGATCTGGTACAAGGTCGGCTCGGCTGACGAGACGCCGGGCAAGTCCGGGCTCGCGCACTTCCTTGAGCACCTGATGTTCAAGGGCACTTCGAAGCATCCGGTCGGCGAATTCTCCCAGACCGTGCTCCGCGTCGGCGGCAACGAGAACGCCTCGACCTCAGTGGACTACACCAACTATTACCAGCGAGTACCGAAAGAGCAGCTGCCGAAGATGATGGAGTTCGAGGCCGACCGCATGACCGGCCTGATCCTCAAGGACGAGAACGTGCTGCCCGAGCGCGACGTCGTGCTCGAAGAGTATAACATGCGCGTCGCCAACAATCCGGACGCGCGGCTGAACGAGCAGATCATGGCCGCGCTCTATCTCAACCATCCCTACGGCCGGCCGGTGATCGGCTGGCACCAGGAGATCGAGAAGCTCGATCGCGAGGATGCGCTCGCCTTCTACCGCCGCTTCTATGCGCCGAACAACGCGATCCTGGTGATCGCCGGCGACGTCGAGCCCGCCGACATCCGCCCGCTGGTCGAGCGCAATTTCGGCTCCATCCCGGCCCAGCCCGCAATCCCGGCGCGCCGCGTCCGCCCGCAGGAGCCGGAGCCCGCGGCGCCGCGCACCGTGACCCTGGCCGATCCGCGCGTCGAGCAACCCGGCTTGCGGCGCTATTACCTGGTGCCGTCGGCGACCACGGCTGCGGCCGGCGAAAGCGCGGCCCTCGACGTGCTGGCGCAGCTGATGGGCAGCGGCAGCAATTCCTATCTCTACCGTGCGCTCGTGGTCGACAAGCCGCTCGCGGTCTCCGCCAGCGCCAGCTATTCGAGCATCTCGCTCGACCCGACCCAGTTCGCGATCTCGGCTTCGCCCAAATCCGGCGTCAGCTTCGCCGAGGTCGAGCAGGTGGTCGACGGCGTCATTGCCGACATCGCGCAAAATCCGATCCGCGCCGAGGATCTCGAGCGGGTCAAGACCCAGCTCATCGCCGAAGCGATCTACGCCCAGGACAACCAGGCGGTGCTGGCGCGCTGGTATGGCGGGGCGCTGACCACGGGCCTGTCGGTCGAGGACATCCGGAGCTGGCCCGATCGCATCCGCGCGGTCACCGCCGAGCAGGTCCGCACCGTCGCGCAGAAATGGCTCGAGAAGAAGCGCTCGGTGACGGGCTATCTGATCAAGGACACCGCGACCACCAAGCGCGAGGAGAAGCGTTCGTGACCTATCCCTTCCTTCGACGCGTTGCATTCTCCTTTGCCACCGGCGCTGCACTCGCGCTCGCTGCGGTCTCGCCGTCGCAGGCGGCTGCAAAGATCCAGCATCTGACCTCGCCGGGCGGCATCGAGGCTTGGTTCGTGCAGGATGCGACCGTGCCGCTGATCGCGATGGAATATTCCTTTGCGGGCGGCTCGGCACAGGATCCCAAGGACAAGTCGGGCGTCGCCAATCTGGTCGGCGATCTCCTCGACGAAGGCTCCGGCGATCTCGATTCCAAGACCTTCCACGAGCGGCTCGACCGCCGCGCCATCGAGCTCTCCTTCAGCGCCACCCGCGACACGTTCCGCGGCAGCCTGCGCATGCTGCGCGACAACAAGGACGAGGCCTTCGACCTGCTGCGGAGCGCGCTGACCTCGCCGCATTTCGAAACCGCCGATGTCGAACGCATCCGCTCGCAGGTGATCTCGGGCCTGCGCCGCGAGACCACCAACCCGACTTCGCTCGCGAGCCGCAAATTCCTGGAGGTCGCCTTCGGCGATCATCCCTATAGCCGGCAATCCAATGGCAATCTCGACAGCGTTCCGACCATCACGGTGGCCGACATGAAGGATTATGTCGGCCGCGTGCTCGCCAAGGACTCGCTGAAGATCGCGGTGGTTGGCGATGTCGATCCGGCCACGCTCGGCAAGCTGCTCGACCACACGTTTGGCAGCCTGCCCGCCAAGGCCAACCTCGTGCCGGTCCCCGACGTCGAGGCCGCCAAGCCGCCGCAACGCGCCTTCGTGACGCTCGACGTGCCCCAGACCGTGATCACCTTCGGCGGCCCCGGGGTGAAGCGCAGCGATCCGAACTTCATGGCTGCCTATGTCGTCAACCACATCCTCGGCGGCGGCGGGTTGTCCTCGCGGCTCTATCGCGAGGTGCGCGAGAAGCGTGGCCTGGCTTATTCGGTATTCGAGTCGCTGCTCTGGATGGAGCATTCGGCGGTCTTCATCGGCAATACCGGGACCCGTGCCGACCGTGCCGGCGACACCATCGATGCCATCGACAAGGAAGTGCGCCGGATCGCCGAGGAAGGCCCGACGCAGAAGGAGCTCGACGAGGCCAAGTCCTATCTCAAGGGCTCACAGATGCTGGCGCTCGACACCTCCTCTAAGCTCGCGCAGGCGCTGCTGCAATATCAGCAGGACAAGCTGCCGATCGACTATATCGAGAAGCGCAACGCCGTCATCGAAGCGGTCACCATGGACGACGCCAAGGCGGCCGCAAAGCGCCTCTGGGGCCAAGGCCTCCTGACCGTCGTCGTCGGCCGCGCTCCGCAGGCCGCGGCGCAACCAGCCGCCGCACCGGCGACGAAGTCGAACTGACGTCGTCCGTAGGCTTCCTGAATTGGCCGGGCACGCCCGGCCATTTGCATTTCGGGCACCATTGCCGAACTTGGGCGGCCGGGATATGTCCGGGCATCACGAATGGTGCCACCATGCTGCGGATATCCCGCGATCTCGTCATTGACGAGGACGACATCGAGATCAGCTTTGTCCGCGCCTCCGGCCCGGGCGGGCAGAACGTCAACAAGGTCGCGACCTCGGCGCAATTGCGCTTCGACACCCGCAAACTGACGCTGCCGGAGGATGCCGCGTTGCGCCTCGCCCGGCTCGCAGGGCAGCGCATGACCAAGGACGGCGTCATCGTGATCCAGGCCCAACGCTTCCGCACCCAAGAGCGCAACCGCCAGGACGCCATCGATCGGCTTACGGAGATGCTCGGCGAAGCCATGATCCGGCCGAAGCCGCGGCGCGCGACGAAGCCGACCTTTGGCTCGAAGCAGCGCCGGCTCGAGGGCAAGAAGCGCCGCAGCGACATCAAATCGAAGCGCGGGCGCGGTTTCGACGACTAGCAGACACAGCAAAAGAACTCCGGCCGCAGCGCGACCGGAGTTCTGCCGTTTCACTCCATTGGCTAGTAGCGCTTGCCCGTGGCTGCACCGCCCGTCGCGGAATCGTCGGTGGTCCCTCTGTGCGCAGCACTGCCCGTCGTGCCAACCGTGCCCCTGGTACCCTTCGTCGGCTTCATGCCCGTCGTCTCGCCCGCCGCGCCCGGCTGGGCGCTCATCTCCTCGTCGCCGCTGCCCATTGTGCTGCCTTGCATGGGTTTGCTTTGCACGGTCCCGCTAGGCCTGGCGCCGGACGACGTACCTTGCGCGAGAACGGGTGTCACAATGAGGGCCGAGACGGCGCATGCGATTGCAGAGGTCTTCAACAACTTCATCCATTTCTCCTGGACTTTCGCGATGATCGGTTCGGCGGCTTGATGCGCCGTCCGCCTGAGCCGAACCAGTCCATCGCGTTACGAGCTCGAACGGCGCGGCCGTGATGCAATCTGTCTCGTGTGGTGATCGTTTAGGGATTTGACGGCGGTTTCGCGAAATTGTCCTCCGCATATGCGGCAGCGCGGAACAACGCTGCCCGCGCGCATCTCCGCACGCAGCGAAACAGCCCGCTACTACCACGGCTTGTTTTACCGCGCCTAGAATTTGCGCACGCTGAATTGACGTGGATGGGCGGACTTTTGACGATGCGCGCGATCGTGCTGGGGTTGTGCACCGCGATGGTGCTGGTGGTGCGGGTGGCCGAGGCGCAAATGCCCTTGCCGGCTGCAAAGCCGCCGGATGGCGCGACACTGTTCAAGCAGCAATGCGCGGTGTGCCACACCACGAACCTGTCAGAACCGGTGCGGCAGGGTCCGCCGCTGGTTAGGATCGTCGGGCGTCCCGCCGGAAAGGTCGAAGGCTTTCACTATTCAGAGCCCCTCGCAAAAGCAGCCTTTGCCTGGGACGAGACGAAGCTCGATGCCTGGCTGACCAATCCGCAAGCGGTGATTCCCGGTGTCGTCATGGTCTACCGGCAGGCGAAGCCGGAGACGCGCGCCGCCATCATCGCCTTTCTTAGGGAGCAGCACTGAATGGCGAAGCCGGTCCATTCCATGATCCGCGCACTCGACGAGGCGCGCTCTCTCGACTTCTACCAGCGGGCCTTTGGCCTGGAAATCACCGACCGTCTGAAGTTCGCAGACTTTGTCTTGATCTATCTGCGGCACCCGTCCTCACCCTTCGAGGTGGAGCTGACGGTCAATTTCGATCGCAAGGAACCGTATGCGCTCGGCGACGGCTACGGACATCTAGCCGTGGTGGTCGAGGATCTCGATGCCGAACATGCCCGCTTCGAGCGCGAGAAGCTCGCGCCGGGCCAGCTGCGTGACTTCAAGCACGACGGCAAAACGCTAGCGCGCTTCTTCTTCGTCAGTGATCCCGACGGCTACAAGATAGAGGTGATTCAGCGCGGCGGACGTTTCAACTAACCAAATCAAAAATCAAGATCAACGGAGGAATGCCATGAGAGAAGTCGATCGTCGAAGCAAGCACAGCCGCCGCGTCTTTCTCAAGGGCGCCGCGACCGCCGTGCCGGTCGCGGCAGTCGCGGCCAGCGTCGCCGTCAGCGTCGAGGGCGCATGGGCCGACGAGACCAGTGCGCTTTCGCCCACAACGATGAAGACGCTGCTGAAGGTCGCGCGCGATATTTATCCGCACGACGTCCTCGGCGACAGCTACTACATCACCGCGATCAAGCCGTGGGACGGCAAGGCGGCGAAGGACGCCTCCGTCAAGTCGCTGATCAGCGACGGCATCACACGGCTCGATCAGAATGCGCGTGATCGCCACAAGGTGGCTTACGCCGAAGTGCCGTGGGAAGCCGACCGCGTGGTGCTCCTGAAGGAGATCGAGCAGAGCGAGTTCTTCCAGAAGGTGCGCGGCGAGCTCATCGTGTCTCTCTACAACCAGAAAGAGGTCTGGCCGCGGTTCGGCTACGAGGGCTCCTCCGCCGAGCACGGCGGCTACATCAACCGCGGCTTCGCCGACATCGACTGGCTGCCGAAGGCTTAACGTCCACCCAACGGTTCAGGAGAACGCATATGGCAAAATTCGATCTGAACGATTCAGGCGTTGTGGTGATCGTCGGCTCCGGTGCCGGCGGCGGCACACTGGGCAACGAACTCGCACAGAAGGGCGTCAAGGTCGTCATTCTCGAAGCAGGTCCCCGCATCGAAAATCAGGACTTCGTCAATGACGAGTGGGAGAGTTTCTCCCAACTCGCGTGGACCGATGCCCGCACCACGTCGGGAACATGGCGCGTCGCAAAAGACTTCTCGGGTCTTCCCGCCTGGATCGTCAAGGCGGTCGGCGGCTCGACCACACACTGGGCCGGCGCATCGCTGCGGTTCGAGGAGCACGAGTTCAAGGTGAAGAGCACCTACGGCAACCTTCCCGGCGCCAACCTGCTGGACTGGCCGGTCACGCTTGCCGAGATGGAGCCGTGGTACGCCAAGGCCGAGAACAAGATGGGCGTGACCCGCACCAACGGCATTCCCGGACTTCCCGGCAACAATAACTTCAGGGTGATGGAGGCCGGCGCGAAGAAGCTCGGATACAAAACCGTGCATACCGGCAACATGGCGATCAACAGCCAACCGCGCGATGGCCGCGGCGCCTGCCAGCAGATCGGCTTCTGCTTCCAAGGCTGCAAGTCCGGCGCGAAGTGGTCGACGCTCTATACCGAGATACCCAAGGGCGAGGCGACCGGCAATCTCGAGGTCCGCCCCGCGAACATGGCGGTCAAGATCGAGCATGACGCGGGCGGCAAAGTCACCGGTGTGGTGTATGCCGACGAGACTGGCGCGATGCAGCGCCAGAAGGCCCGCATCGTTGCGGTGGCCGGCAATTCGATCGAAAGCCCGCGGCTGCTGTTGAACAGCGCATCCACCATGTTTCCGGACGGCCTCGGCAACTCATCGGGCCAGGTCGGCCGCAACTACATGCGCCACATGACCGGCAGCGTCTACGCCGTGTTCGAGAAATCGGTGCACATGTATCGCGGCACCACCATGGCCGGCATCATCCGCGACGAGGCCGCAAATAATCCGAAGCGCGGCTTCGTCGGCGGCTATGAGATGGAGACACTATCGATCGGCCTGCCCTTCATGGCGGCGTTCCTCAATCCCGGCGCCTGGGGACGTCCATTCACCGCGGCGCTCGACGGCTATCCGCGGATGGCCGGGATGTGGCTGGTCGGCGAGGACATGGCGCAGGAGACCAACCGCATCACGCTCGATCCTGTCGTGAAGGACAAGTTCGGCCAGCCGGTCGCAAGCGTGCACTTCGACGATCATCCCAACGATCTCGCGATGCGCGCGCACGCCTACAAGCAGGGCGCTGCGGTCTGCGACGCCGTCGGCGCCACCGTGAGCTATCCGACACCGCCCTATCCGAGCACGCACAATCTCGGCACCAACCGGATGAGCGAGAAGCCGCGAGACGGCGTGGTCAACAAGTTCGGCCAGAGCCACGACGTCAAGAACCTGTTCGTCTCCGACGGCAGCCAGTTCACCAGCGGCGCAGCCTGCAATCCGACGCTGACCATCGTCTCGCTCGCGATCCGGCAGGCGGATTACATTGCGGGTGCGATGCAGAAGAAGGAGATTTGATCCAATCTCGTTCGTCGTCCTGGCGAAAGCCAGGACCCATTGCCCCAGGAAGGAGTTCGGCGAAGGCTCGTTGTTCGGGACCCATACCGCCCATCGCTGACGGATTCCGCGGTATGGGTCCTGGCCTTCGCCAGGACGACATCGGGGCTATTCCGCCGCATCGAGGATGGGCGCGACCGTCGTCTTGAACGTCTGCACCGGCGCTGTCGCCTTGGCGCGGTAGATCAGGCAGGAGCAGCGCAGCAACGAAGCGAAGTTGTTGACCTCGCCGTGATGGTCGAGCACCTCGGTGTAGAGCGTCGTCAGGAACTTGCCGACGCTCATGTTCTCCTTGGCCGCGATCTCCTCCAGTGTATCCCAAAATGCCATTTCCAGACGGATCGAGGTGCAATGCCCTCCGATCCGCAACGAGCGGGTCTGGGATTCGTAGTCGCGTTGGGGCTGGTGCGCGAAGAGATGGCACATGGCGTCCTCCCGTCCTGTTGCCGTTTTTTCACGATGCTACACCGCAGCCCGGTACCCCACAATCGGGACCAGCACCGGAGATTGATCCATCCCAGTTGCGCGATATTCTCGAACGTCCAATCTCTTCAATGCGATAGACAGCCCTTTTCCCCAGCCCGCCATGTTCCTGTTGCCCAACACATGCTTTTGACGCAACACGGCCTAGAATATCGCTGTCAGCGAATCCAGGTCGAAGCCCAAGTTTCATGCCCGTCCGCCAATTGCCCGAACAGGTCGTCAACCGCATCGCCGCCGGCGAGGTGGTCGAACGTCCCGCGAGCGTGGTCAAGGAGCTGGTCGAGAACGCCATCGATGCCGGCGCCAGTCGGATCGACGTCTTTACCGATGGTGGCGGGCGCCGGCGGATTGGCATTACCGACGACGGCGGCGGCATGACCGCCAGGGACCTGTCGCTGGCGGTCGAGCGTCACGCCACCTCCAAGCTCGACGACGAGGACCTGCTGCAGATCCGCACGCTCGGATTCCGCGGCGAGGCGCTGCCCTCGATCGGCTCTGTGGCGCGGCTCGCCATCACTACGCGGCATGCCAGTGAGCCGCACGCCTGGGCGCTCAATGTCGAGGGCGGCGAGAAAACCGAGATCATGCCGGCCGCGCTCGCGCACGGCACGCGGGTCGAGGTCAACGACCTCTTCTACGCGACGCCGGCGCGGCTGAAGTTCTTGAAGACCGACCGGACCGAGGCGGAAGCGATCCGTGAGGTGGTGCGGCGGCTGGCGATGGCGCGGCCCGAAATCGCCTTCACGCTTGCGGGCGAAGAGCGCGCGCCGGTGACCTGGGCTGCGGCACTGCCCGGCGTCGCCGGTCGCCTGACCCGTCTCGGCGACATCCTGGGGGCAGAGTTCCGCAGCCATGCCATCGAGGTCCATGCCGAGCGCGAGGGCGTCGTGGTCGCCGGCTATGCCGCAGCGCCGGCGCTAACCAAGGCCAACGCGCTCGGGCAATATCTCTTCGTCAACGGCCGCCCGGTACGCGACAAGCTGATCTTAGGCGCGGTGCGCGGGGCCTATGCCGACTATCTGCCGCGCGACCGCCATCCGGTGCTGGCGCTGTTCGTCACGCTCGATCCGCGCGAGGTCGACGCCAATGTGCATCCGGCCAAGACCGAGGTGCGGTTTCGCAACGCCGGCCTGGTCCGAGCACTGATCGTGCACGGATTAAAGGAAGGGCTTGCACGGGAGGGCCGGCGTACGGCCGCCAACAGCGGCGAGAGCGCGCTGTCGTCGTTCCGCCCCGCATTCACGCCGCGCCCGGCAAGCTGGGACTGGCGCCAGTCGCCATCCGCCCCGGTCGCGCCGATGCCGTCATTCGACGATGTGACCGCGCCCGCCTTCGCCGAGCGCGCGCAAGCGGCGTTCGATGTCGGCGCGCCCAGCGCGGACGTGCGGATCGAATCCCAGCCGGTCAGTGACCTGGTCGACCGCCCGCTCGGCGCTGCGCGCACGCAGATCCACGAGACCTATATCGTCTCTCAAACTCGCGACGGCCTGATCATCGTCGACCAGCACGCCGCGCATGAACGCATCGTCTACGAGCGGCTGAAAGCCTCGCTGGCGGCCAATGGCGTGCAGCGGCAGATCCTGCTGATCCCCGAGATCGTCGAGATGGACGAGGCTACGGTGGAGCGCCTGCTCGAGCGCAGCGAGGAACTGGCGTCGTTTGGCCTCGCGATCGAATCCTTCGGCCCCGGCGCGGTTGCGGTGCGCGAGACGCCGTCGCTGCTCGGCAAGGCCAACGCGGGCGGGCTCTTGCGCGATCTTTCCGAGCACATGGCCGAATGGGACGAGGCGCTGCCGCTGGAGCGCCGCCTGATGCACGTCGCCGCCACCATGGCCTGTCACGGTTCGGTGCGCGCCGGCCGAAGGCTGCGGCCGGAGGAGATGAACGCCCTGCTCCGCGAGATGGAGGACACCCCGAACTCCGGCCAGTGCAATCACGGCCGGCCGACCTATGTCGAGCTGAAGCTGAGCGACGTGGAGAAGCTGTTCGGGCGGAGGTAATTCGTAGGGTGGGTTAGCCCTGCAGATGCGCAAAGCGCATCTGCTCGGCGTAACCCACCAACTTCGTCCCACGTGCGCGGCAAGGTGGTGGGTTACGCCTTCGGCTAACCCACCCTACGAACCGATTGTGAAGTTACGGCCGCTTCAAAAACACGAACTCCGTGTCGTCATAAGCGCGCCGCTCCAATTCCTCGAAGCCCTCAGGCGTGACGAACTGCGCAGCCTTTGCCTCTTCCACCACGAGCAGCGCGCCCGGCGTCAGCCAGTCGCCGTCGCGCAAGCTCGCAAGCGCCTTCTCCGCAAACCCCTTGCCATAGGGCGGATCGAGGAACACCAGCGAGAACGGCTCGACCGGATGTGCGGGCCCGAGATCGGTCGCATCACGACGATAGACTTTTGTCACGCCGCCCAAGCCCAGCGTCTCGACATTGTTCCGCAGCAGGGCGCGCGCTTCCGCGCCGTTGTCGACGAACAGCGTGAACTTCGCGCCGCGTGACGACGCTTCGATGCCCAGCGCGCCGGTACCGGCGAAGAGATCGAGCACACGCGCATCCGCAATCGGATCGTCATAGGCGTGCATGAGGATGTTAAACACGGACTCGCGCAGGCGGTCCGCCGTGGGGCGGATGTCGCGCGAGGACGGTGAGGCCAGATTGCGCCCCTTCAATCGACCGCCGACGACGCGCAACGTCAGTCCTCCTTCGGCGCCAGATCGCGCTTGCCGTGATAGCCGCGCTTGGGACGGCGTGGCGGGCCGTAGCCGCTCGCCTCAGCCTCGTTGCGCTCGCGCGCTTCCTCGCTGCCGGTGCGCTGCACCAGAACGCGGCGGCCCTTGCGGTCGTTGATCACGCCGCGCTTGCTCGCAGGCTTCTTCTCGCGCGGCGCGTCGTCTCCCTCATGCGAGGCAGATTTCTGCGGCACGTCGAACTGTGCGCCCGATTTCTCGATGATCTTTTCGCCGAGCTGGTCGCGCAGCACGCGGGACTTGATCTCCTCGACCTGGCCTTCCGGGACCTCGCCGAGCTGGAACGGGCCGTAGGAGACCCGGATCAGCCGGTTCACCTCGAGCCCGAGATGGGCGCAGACGTTGCGCACTTCGCGGTTCTTGCCTTCGCGGATCGCGAAAACAAGCCAGACATTGGCACCCTGGTCACGCTCCAACGTGGCGTCGATCGGACCGTATTTGACGCCCTCGATCTCGATGCCGTTCTTCAGCTGGTCGAGCTGCGCCTGCGTGACGTCGCCATGGGCGCGGACGCGGTAGCGACGCAGCCAGCCGGTGTCCGGCAGCTCAAGCGTGCGCGCGAGCCCTCCATCATTGGTGAGCAGCAGCAGGCCTTCGGTGTTGAAGTCGAGCCGGCCGATCGAGATCAGCCGCGGCAGACCTTCGGGCAAATTGTCGAACACGGTCGGACGTCCCTCGGGATCGTCATGCGTCGTCATCAGGCCGCGCGGCTTGTGATAGAGGAACAGCCGCGTGCGCTCGCGCTCCGGCAACGGCTTGCCGTCGACAGTAACGACATCGTTCGAGGTGATGTCGAGCGCCGGCGAATTGATCACCCGGCCGTTGACGCTGACGCGGCCCTGCGTGACCATCTCCTCGGCATCGCGGCGGGAGGCGAGGCCCGCACGCGACAGCACCTTGGCGATGCGCTCGCCGGCTTTCTTCGGCTTGACCTCTTCCTCGCGGCGAGGCCGCCGCTCGGAATCACGATCGCGCTCGCGATAGGCGCCGCGACCGCCGAAGGCGGGACGTTTCTCGAAGATCCTGCTCTCATCCTCGTTTTCGCGACGTGGACGATCGCCGGAACGCGCTTCGTTGCGGGGATGCTCGTGCCAGTCGGAACGGCCCTCGGAGCGCTCGCGCGGACGATCGAATTTCGGGCGATCGCCGCCGCGATCGAACCTCGGACGATCATCGCGTGGGCGATCGAACTTGGGACGATCGAATTTGGGCCGCTCGCGGAACGGACGATCACCCGATGTGCGATCGTCGCGCGAACGCGAAAAGCGCGGACGGTCGTCGCCGCCGCCTTGCCGATCGTCGCGCTTCTGCCAGGGCTTGTCCTGACCGCGGTCGCTGCCGCCAAAATCCTTGCGCGGACCCTTGCTGAAGTCCTTGCGCGGCGGCCGGTCGCCGCGGGGAGCCGCATCGCGCTTCTGCCAGGGCTTTGAATCGCTGCGCTCGCTGCGATTGCGGTCCGGTGCACCGCGCGAAAACTTCCGCTCGCCGTCGAACTTGCGTTCCGGACGGTCGCCACGCGGCGCGTAAGGTCGCTTGTCGCCAAACTTCGCGTCACCGGTTCGGCCGGCCGGACGGGAATCGTCGCGATCCCTGCGCGGCGGACGGTCATCACGCCCGTAGGACGGGCGATCACCGCGCGGCTTGAACGGCCGCTTCTCGCCATCGCGCGAGGGGCGATCAGAAAATGGGCGGTCGCCACGAGGCTTGAACGGGCGCTTCTCGCCGTCGCGCGACGGACGATCGGAAAACGGACGGTCTTCGCGCGGCTTGAAGGGACGATCCCCACGCGGCTTGAAGCTGCGCTCGCCACGATCCTCGCCGCGCGGCCGGTCTTCGCGCGGCCGGTCTTCGCGCGGCCGGTCTTGGCGATTGAACTTCGGACGCTCGCTGAAGTCGCGGCGCGGGGCATCGCCCTCCTCGCGGCGGCGGACCGGTCGGCTGTCGCGGTCGCCGCGGGGCGGGCGGCTGTCGCCCTTGCCCTCGAAGCCGCGCTTGGCGAACTTCTTCTCGGGGCCCCGCGCCTTGCCGGAACGGCCGCCCTTGGCCGGGCCGCGATCACGCCGGCCGCGGGAATCGTTGTCTTTGTCGCTGTCGCGAGGCATGAATAATCTCACTCAGGGGGTGGCCAGAAAGCATTGTGCGCGCTCGTCTCGAGCCGCATGCTCAGGCAAATTCGGTCAAGCACTTCTGCTGAAGGCGCAGCTACTAGCAGGTTTCTCGCGATGATACGAGGCTTGAAAGCCCCCTCTTTCATGGATTTGGCGCTCAAAACGGCCGAAAACGCCGGAAAGGCGGGCGAAGTTCCGATCGGATGCGTCGTGGTCCGCAATTACGAGGTCATCGCCACCGCGGCGAACCGGACGCTGACCGATTACGACCCCACGGCTCATGCCGAGATCGTTGCGCTGCGCGACGCCGCCAAAAAAATCGGCAGCGAGCGCCTGGTCGACTGCGACCTCTACGTGACGCTGGAGCCCTGCACCATGTGTGCGGGCGCGATCTCGTTTGCAAGGGTGAGGCGCCTTTATTACGGCGCCGCCGATCCCAAGGGCGGCGCGGTGGAATCAGGCGTCCGGTTCTTCACCTCGCCGACCTGCCATCACGTCCCGGACGTCTATTCCGGGGTCGGCGAAAGCGAGTCCGCGCGGCTGCTCAAGGACTTCTTTCGGGAGCGGCGCTAAGGCGCGGCAAAGAACTCGCGCAGCGCCTTCGCGGTCACATCCGGGTTTTCCTCGGTGAGGAAGTGCCCCGAATCCACCGGCATACCCGTGACGTTGGTCGCCCATTGCTTCCAGATGTCGAGCGGGGTGGCGGCGGCTTGCGCCACGCCGGCGTTGCCCCACAGCGCCAGCATGGGAATCGTGATCTTCTTGCCAGCCTCGAAATCGGCCTTGTCGAGATCGTAGTCGAAATAGGCGCCGGCGCGATAATCCTCGCACATCGCGTGCACGCGGGCGGGATCGCGGAACGGGGCGATGTAGTGTTCGAGCGCGCGCTGGTCGATGGCGTCGAGCGTCTTCGACCTGGTCTGGCTCGCCATCTTGAAGCGCAGGAAGAACTCGCCATTGCTCGCAATCAGCGTCTCCGGCAACGGGGCTGGCTGCGCCAGAAAAGTCCAGTGATAGATCTTTAGCGCGTAGGCGCGGTTCATCCGCTCCCAGTAATTATAGGTCGGCAGGATATCGAGCACCGCAAGCTTCGACAGCCGGCCGGGATGATCGAGCGCCAGCCGATACGAGACGCGGCCGCCGCGATCGTGGCCCGCGAGCGCGAAGTGCACATGGCCGAGTTGCTCCATCGCCTCGACCATGGCCTTGGCCATCGCGCGCTTGCTGTAGGGCATGTGCAGCGCGTCGCTCTCGGGCATGTCGGACCAGCCATAGCCGGGCAGATCGGCGATGATCAGCGTGAACTGGTCGGCCAGCTGCGGCGCGACGCGGTGCCACATCACGTTGGTCTCGGAGAAGCCGTGCAGCAGCAACAGCGGCGGTCCCTTCCCGCCGACGCGGGCGAAGATGCGGCCGAAGGAGGTGTTGATCCATTCGGAGGCGAAGCCGGGATAGAGGTCGGCGAGATCGGACATCTTCTGCATCCTTATCTGTCAGCGTGGGATCTGTTCGGTCTTGAGAATGTCCCAAAACAAAAAAGTCGAAAAACAACCCCATGCACAGTAGCTAAGTCCAACAGCCGCCTACACAATTTCGGAGGGCCGACGGCGCGGTCGCAAATTTCGCCGGCGTGCGAAAAAAGCCTGTCAGCTCTTGGACTTCTCGGCGTCCACCGCCTGCCAGCCGATGTCGCGGCGGCAAAAACCTTCCGGCCAGTTGATGCGGTCGACGGCCTGGTAGGCGCGCCCTTGCGCTTCGGTCACGGTCTTGCCGAGCGCGCAGACATTGAGCACGCGGCCGCCATTGGCGAGGATGGCGCCGTCCTTCTCGACCGTGCCGGCGTGGAATATCTCGGCGGTCTCGACCTCTGAGGCGTCATCGAGCCCCTCGATCCGCGTGCCTTTCTGATAGTCGCCGGGATATCCCTTCGCCGCCATCACCACCGTGAGCGCGGCCTCCGGATGCCAGCGGAGGTCAAAGTTCTTCAGCTGGCCGTCGCAGGCGGCGAGGAAGGCCGGCACGATGTCCGACATCATCCTGAGCATCAGCACCTGGCACTCGGGATCGCCGAAGCGCACGTTGAACTCGAACAGTTTCGGGCCCTGCGTCGTCAGCATGATCCCGGCGTAGAGGATGCCGCGAAACGGCGTGCCGCGCTGCTTCATGCCTGATACCGTCGGCAGAATGATCTTGGCCATGATCGCGTCGTGGATCGCCGGCGTGACCAGCGGCGTCGGCGAATAGGCGCCCATGCCGCCGGTGTTCGGGCCGACGTCGTGGTCGAACACGCGCTTGTGGTCCTGCGCGGACGCCAGCGGAATGGCGGTCTCGCCGTCGCACAGCGCGAAGAAGCTGATCTCGCGGCCCGGCAGAAACTCCTCGATCACGACCTCGGCGCCGGCCTCGCCAAAGGCGCCCTCGAACATCATGGCGATGGCGTCCTCCGCCTCGCGCACCGACTTGGCGACGACGACGCCCTTGCCGGCGGCAAGGCCGTCGGCCTTGACCACGATCGGCGCGCCCTGGCTCTGGACGTAAGCCCGCGCATCGGCGGCGTTGGTGAATCGCTCATAGGCGCCGGTCGGAATGCCGAATTCGGTGCACAGCGCCTTGGTGAAGCCCTTCGAGCTTTCGAGCTGGGCGGGGATCTTGTCCGGCCCGAACGCCTTGATGCCGGCGGCGGTGAGGTCATCGACGATACCGGCCGCCAGCGGCGTCTCCGGGCCGACCACCACGAGCTCGACCGCATTCGTCTTGCAGAAGGCGATCACGGCGGCATGGTCGGCGACGTCGAGCGCCACGCATTCCGCCTCGCGCGCGATCCCGGCATTGCCCGGCGCGCACCAGAATTTGGTCACCAGGGGAGAGGCTGCGATCTTCCACGCCAGGGCATGTTCGCGGCCGCCGGAACCAAGCAGGAGAATGTGCATCGAAGGCTCGAAATGAGGGGTTTGCTGTGGCGGAGGTCGCATGAATCGGGGTGGGGCTCAAGGGGAAACGGACCACCGACGCTGCAACATTGGCTTCGAACAGTGCAAGGCCAAGCCGGACAAGAGCTTCTTCAGCTCTGACGCCCAACACCAGGTTGATTAAGATCCACTTATTGCGCCGGCTCTAGCCGGGGCGTTCCGTTTGCCTTTTTCCAAAGCTCCACTAATCTTTCGCCTTTAGATTGTTAGTCATGGAGCTATTATGCGCCTCGGTACCATAGCCGTCGCCACCTTTATTGCCAGCGTTCCCCCAGCACATGCCCAGACCGTCGACCTCCCGGGCTTGCTGATGAGCAAGGGGCGTATCGTTGGCTCATCAATGACCCCCGATGGAAAAATCCTGGTCACAGTACAGAACAACACTACCACGTCGTTCTGCTTCTTCAGACGACCAGAGCCCAAAGCTGACTCGGTCATGATGTTTGAGAACTGCTACAGCGTCGGCCCAAAATGAACTAGTGCTCGCGCTGCTTTTCCGCTGTTCAACCCCTGATCCACATACAACAGCGAATTCTTTGGCAAGCCATGACTGAATACAAGCCTCACGGGCAGGACGCGCGAGACGCGCACGCCATCGCTATCGGCAAGATAGCAATGGCATGGAATGAGTACCACTCCATCCTTGGAGAACTCTATTCCGAGTTATTCACGCACGGTCGAAATTGGCAGCTAGCGCTTGCTGCTTGGCATGCCATACCTAGCGATAAAACCCAGCGAGACATGCTTCGCAAAGTCGCGGAGCTAAAGTTCAAGGCATCAAGCCGTGAGTTGACGGAGATATCTCATTTCGCAAGGCATGCGCGACCAGCGTAGGAAGAGCCAAGGCGTTCCTGTTAGAGTTGCTAAGGCGGGAGCATGAACGAAGAGGGCACTTCGTTGATCTACTGCTGGATCGACTTTTGGATCAACCAGCGGGCTCACTTTCGACGTCCGAAGCAGATGGCATGGCTTGGGCGTTTGCGCTGACGATGGACGAATTGGCGGTCGAGGCCGTGGGCATCCAGGAATTTGGGAGGAGTGAACTCTGGCGCAAAGCAGTTCATTTGGTGGAGAAGAATAAGCCGTCGGATTTCTCCGACATCGTAACGAGAGGGAAAGCCATCAATTGGCTGTCCCATTTGGTCCGCGATCTGGGCTTTGCCCACGGTCTGCCGAAGGGCAACAGATCCTATCCTGAAAACCAATGGCTCAGCCGTGAGGCGCTTGATGAAGCTGTGATACTCATCACCCGACGATACGAAACGTTCGGTGTGAAGAGGATAATCACCCTGCCGAGCCCCTTGGACGCACTCTATTGCTGGGTTCAGCTCGGCAGCGCGTCCATTGCGAGGCAGTATATCGCTGCAGCAACTCGTGACGATGAGGGCTTTCTAAGTGCTCTCCAGGCGATGCGCGGTTGGCAAAGCAGCTCAGACACGGGCGTAACCCATCCGCTGCGTGATGATGTCGTCGGCCTTTTCCTCGATAAGGGAGAGGCATTCTCGCGTTTGGAAGTGTTGGCAAATGCAGGTCGTCCGCGCGCGATTCGTAAAAAGGCCTCAGCGCTATTGAAAGCGTGGCAAAGAAACGAAAGTGCCAGGCAACCCGTTGCCGAAATAGCAATGGACGATGCAAGCGACGAGTAAGTTATGTGAGAGTACACGGGCAGTCGCCCCACAAGGATTACTGCTTCTCAAGGACGCGATCGAGTCAGTTGCCACCGGGCTCGGTGGAGCAACGGGGCGAGGCGCGGAGCCCTCGGCATAGCGCAGCGGACAGGGGTTCGCAGAGATGTCTAGCAAAATGAAAACTCCTGCTACGAAAAAGACCTGACACGAAACGCAAGCTCGCTACTCCTTTCGAAGCCGACGTCGTTGTTCGTGATAACCAATCGACGGTACAGTCTGACCAATGGCCTACCCCTGCTTCCCCGCAATAATCTCCTGCAACGTCGCCACATGCCGCGCGAACGCGCCGCGGCCCGCCGCGGTCGCGGTGACGGTGGTCTGCGGCTTCTTGCCGACGAAGGCTTTTTCAACCGACACGTAGCCCGCCTTGGCGAGTGTCTCGATATGCGCGCCGAGATTGCCGTCGGTCGCGCCGGTGAGCTTTTTCAGCCGGGAAAACTCCAATCCTGCGGTGGCCGGCAACGCGTTTAGCGCCGCCATGATCTTCAGCCGCAACGGCTGGTGGATGATGTCGTCGAGCTCGGCCATCAGATCCGCCGCATCCAGAGGCCGCCGAGGATCAGGCCTCCGCCGTTGACGAAGGCCATCCAGAGCGGGAACGCCTCGCCGATGTAGAAATAACCGATCAGCGTCAGCGCGGAGATGCCGAGACCGATCGCCATGAAGGCATAGCCGAACCAGAGACCCGCCAGCGTATAGAACAGCATGAAGTAGAGCGGCCAGAACGTGCCGAGCTGGCGCGGACCGAAATGACCGAGCAAATTGGTGCAGAGATAACCGAAGGCGAAGAACAGCACGAACACCAGGAGCAGTCTGACGTTGAAGGCGGCGCCATGGGCGCGGTGCGGCGGATTGAAAATGCGCAGCGCCACCAGACCGCCGGCGCCCAACGCGTCCGCGGCAACCCAGGCGTAGACCGCATAAACCGGCCAAAGCCAGGTCACGAGATTGGCCGCGAACACCAAGACGCCCCACCAGACGGCAGCAAAGCTCGCCAGCTCATAGAGCTGCGATTGCTTCACGCGCTGGACGATATCGTCGATATCGGCCAGCGCCGCGGAGGCTTCCTTGCTGTCGATCATGACTGCCCTGCCCCGCGCGTTGCCACATCGTCGGCGATGACCGAGATCGCCTTCGGGTTGGTGACGATGCCCATATGGTTGATGCCGTCGATGATCCTGACGTCGACCGACGGTTTGATGGCCTGCACGACTTCCGCATATTTATCCGAGATCATCATCTCGTCCTCGGCGCCGCCGAAGATCGTGATGGGGCGTGTCGTTGCCGGAAGATCGATGCGATAGCCGCGCGTCGCGAAATTGCGCGTCAGGCGATCGGAATAGGTGGAGACGAGGTACTTTGCCGAAGTCGCGGGCACGGCGAGCGCGAGCACCGGAAGCTGCGAACAACAGTCGATGCCGAGCTTGCGCAGCGTGGCCAGCCCGAAGAAGCGCGGCAGGTCGACATTGGCCCAGCCGCCGGCATGCGGCTTGTTGGTCGGCGCGTCATAGCCGAGATAGGGCGCGAGCAGCACGGTGCGCACGAACATGTCCTGCATGATCGGTGTCGCGGCGACGCGCAGCGAGAAGCCGGCGCCTGCGGAATGGCCGATCAAGGTGAGCGGCAGCTCCGGGGCGGTCTTGCGGATTTGAGCGACGAAGTCGACGAGGTCGTCTTCGAGCTGGCCGACATAGCCGATATCGCCGCGCGTGCCGGAGCCGCCATGGCCGCGGATGTCGAGCGCCCAGGTCTCCACCCCGCGCGAGGCGATGGCATGGGTCAGGGCATGATTGACGGTGCCGCTGGAGCCGGACGAGCCGTGGATGAAGACCGCGCCGCGACCCGTGGCGGGGCCGGAGCCATTTCCGTTCCGATGGGATCGGAACGGGGCTCCGGATTCTTGTTTTGACGCGTTTTCTTCACGCGAACCGGCTTCCACTTCGCTTGAAAACGCTTTGGCAGCGTAGTGGCGGAAGCCGATCCAGGTGCCGTCGCGGGCCTGGAAGCGCTCGAGCGGAGGCAGCGTGGACCAATCGATGCCCTTGGCGGAGTCGGAGACCGATCGCATCTCCGGTGGTCGCTCCAGCGGCGTTGCGATCATGGCGGCCAGGATCAGCGCCACGCCGCCGACCGCACACAGGGCCCATTTCAGCCCGTTCAAAACGCCGCGCAGCAGTCGAATTGCCATGACCACACCTCTCAGACCGATAAAATATAGAGAACTCTATAATACAGAGTACTCTCTTGATCAATCCCCGGATTGGCGCCGCGCTGCAAAAATCCTTAACGTCGGGTCTGATCCCAACATGCCGAATCGTTTGCCGATGCCGTCTGCGGAACCCCTGCTCAACACTCCCGAATTCACCGTTTCCGAGCTCTCGCAGTCCCTGAAACGGACGGTCGAGGACACCTATGGCCATGTCCGGGTCCGCGGCGAGATCTCCGGCTTCCGCGGGGCGCATTCCTCCGGCCATTGCTATTTCGCGCTCAAGGACGAGAGCGCCAAGATCGAGGCGGTGATCTGGAAGGGCGTGCACGGCCGGATGCGCTTCAAGCCCCAGGAGGGGCTTGAGGTCATCGCCACCGGCAAGCTCACGACCTATCCGGGCTCCTCGAAATACCAGATCGTGATCGAGGCGCTGGAGCCGGCCGGCATCGGCGCGCTGATGGCGCTGATGGAGGAGCGCAAGAGGAAGCTCGCCGCCGAAGGCCTGTTCGACGAAGCGCGCAAGCAGCTTCTGCCGTGGCTGCCGGAGGTGATCGGCGTGGTGACCTCGCCGACCGGCGCCGTGATCCGCGACATCCTTCATCGGCTGGAGGACCGCTTTCCCCGCCACGTGCTGGTGTGGCCGGTGAAAGTTCAGGGCGAAGGCTCGGCCGAGCAGGTCGCGGCCGCGATCCGTGGCTTCAACGCGCTGCCGGAGGGCGGGAAGATTCCGCGCCCGGACGTGCTGATCGTCGCGCGCGGCGGCGGCTCGCTGGAGGACCTCTGGTCGTTCAACGAGGAGATCGTGGTTCGCGCCGCGGCCGAGAGCATGATCCCGCTGATCTCGGCCGTGGGGCATGAGACCGACATCACGCTGATCGATTTCGTCGCCGACAAGCGCGCGCCGACGCCGACGGCGGCGGCCGAGATGGCGGTGCCGGTGCGCAGCGATCTCTTTGTCGAGGTCGGCGATCTGGGGCGACGCACCCGGTCCTGCTGGCAACGCGGCCAGGAGAGCCGCCGCAGCGAGCTGCGTGCCGCCGCGCGCGCGCTGCCGGCCGCCGGCGATTTGCTGGCGATCCAGCGGCAGCGGCTGGATTCGGCGGGTGCGTCCCTGCCCCGCTGCCTCAAGGCCAACACCCATGCGCATTTCCGAAGGTTCACCGCCGCAGGCGCCAAGCTGACGCTGCGGGTGCTGCACGGCCAGATCGCGCAGGCCGATCATCGCCTCACCGTGTGCGGCGAGCGGCTCGGGCTGTCCACGCGCTCGCTGCTGCGGCGGCGGCGCGACCGCTTTGCCGGGCTGGAGGTGCGCTTGCGCGCCTCAAAGCTCTCCAATGCGCAGGCGCAACGCAACGCGATTCACCGCCAGCGCGAGCGCACGCATCGCCTTGCCGAGCGCGCGGGCCGCGCGCTGGTGACGCTGTTGCATCGGCTGGATGCCCGCGTCGAGAACAGCGGCAAGCTGCTCTCCGCCTTGTCCTATCGCGGCGTGCTCGCGCGCGGCTTTGCGCTGGTGCGCGACGAGGCCGGCCATCCCGTGCATGCGGCCGACAGCGTCGGCCCCGGTGCAAGGGTCGAGATCGAGTTTGCGGATGGACGCGTGGGTGCGACCGCGGATGCGGATCGTGCAGCACCGACGGCAAAGCGCGCGCCGGCGCAAGCCAAGCCGGCTGCGCAGGAGGCCAAGCCAGCGCCGAAGCGCGTGGGCAAGCCGGTGGATCAGGGGAATTTGTTTTAGGCGGAGCGGCGGCATCGCCTCACCCTCGGCGTCGTCCCGGCCTAGTGCGCAATTGCGCACGGGGGCCGGGACCCATAACCACAGGGAGAGGTTTGGCGAAAACTGGTCGCTCGGGACTGATGCCACGCGCAATTGATAGATCACGCGGTATGGGTCCCGGCCCCCCGTGCGCAATTGCGCACTAGGCCGGGACGACGATGGAGAGGCCCCAACCTCGTCATTGCGAGCGCAGCGAAGCAATCCAGAATCTTTCCGCGGAGGGACTCTGGATTGCTTCGCTGCGCTCGCAATGACGGTGTGGAAGCAGTTCGCCCTAGCGGCAGGACAATCCCGCGTCGATCGTGGTCCAGAAGCCGCAATGTTCCGGCGCGAGTTGCGGCGCGCCGGCATGGGCTTCGAAGAGATGGGCTTCGAACAGGAAGACCGCGACGGTGAAGACGATCAGGGCGGAGGAGAACAGGACGAAGCGGTTGCGCATGAGATTGCGTTTAATCGACATCGTGGTCGAATGATGGCGTCGTCACATGCTGAAACCATCACGGCGCGCGATCCGTAGAGTCACGGTCGGCCATTTTCCGTGCAGGGCGGTGGTCGATGCGGGGCTGTCCGCTGTTGTTCCCAAGGGCGGCCCCGCCTTCGCTTCTCACGAGCTACGGCGCGGCGAGCCCGCTCATTCCAGGCTACCGCGCCAGCCACTCCGCGACCTCCTTCTGCGACGCCGCGCGCGCCTGCGCATCGGTGCCGAGATGGCCGTGCTCGGGCGCCGCCGCATCGGTGCTGCCGGCGAGTGCGTGCAGCGGGGTGTTGGCGCGATCGAAGTCGTGAAAGGCGCCGGGATAGACCACGATGCGCGCGAGCGCGCTGCGGCCATGCGCACCATCGACCATCTGGCGGCAGGCCGGCGGCGACGAGACGTCGTCATTGCCGCCGATCAGCACCAGCGTCGGCACCCGTGTGCTCCACCCCAGGCCAGCGGAAATCCTGCAGTCCGGATAGAACGCGATCGCGGCGCGGAAATCCGGGCCCACATCGCGCGCAAGGCTCTGCGGACGCACGGCCCAGAGCAGCGCGCTGGCGCCATTCGCCCAGCCCATCAGGCTGACGCGGTCGCGCGCAACCCAGCTCTGCCGCATCAACCAGGCGCGCGACGCCACGATGTCGGTGACGCGTTCGCGCCGCGCCTTGACGTGCATCTCCTTGACGCGGCATTGCGGCCCGAGCTCGCGCGAGCCGTAGCTGTCAGGGAGCAGGACGGCGTTGCCGGATTTGAGCAGCCGCTCGGCCCACTCGCGGTAGCGCGGCAGCACGGAATCGGAATGGCCACCGAGGCCGCCGCAGCCGTGGAGCGCGATCACGGTCGGAAACGGCCCCGTGCCCTCGGGCTTGTAGAGCTGCGCATGCAGCACGCCGGACGCCAGCGGAATCTCAACCGGCTGCGGCGCCGGCGACGCGTGCGCGGCCGAGATCAGGAACGTCAGGAACAGGGCGGTGAACGGAAGGCGCATCGAACTTTGCCGTTGGATCCTTCGCTCAAGCACTATCATGCGGAAACGGCGCCAAAACATCACAAACCGGTGGGTTTACCGGGCGGACAAGCCACCCTATCTATGCTACATCCCGTCCAACACATCGTGCCCTCCAAGGTGACTCCGGAGCGGCCTTCCACGGAGACTTTCGACCGTGCTGAACAAGTTCGGCCCCTCGGGCCATGGCGAAGCGCAGGTGCAGTATCTCGACGGCGATTTCCGCGTGATCTCGCCGGGGACTTTCGTTCGCTGCGCGATCACCGATACGCGCATCCCGCTCGACGAGTTGAAATACTGGAGCGTGGATTTGCAGGAAGCCTACGCCACGCCCGCCGCCGTGCTCGAGCGGCATTACCCGGGCGCGCCCAAGCCGCAAGCGTGAGGCGGCGGCCGCGCGTCTAGTGCTGCTCCGTGCCATCCGCGCCCACGCAGGTTTTGATGAAACTCTTCCTGGTCTCGCCGACGATCTTCTGATCGATCGCCTGCTTCAGACAATCAAGCCGCGCCTGCGCCATGCAGAGCTGCATCTGGTCGCGCTTGTCTTGTCCCTTCAGATTTTGCGTTGAGCTGAGGCACGTCACGCGCTTGGTTGCGGGCACCGGCACTGTCGCGCTTGAAGCAGCGGGCGACGTCGTCTGTGCAAGCACGCGCGCAGCGATCAGACACGCAACGCTGGCGACAACAATCGCGGACGGCAGCTTCATCGAACTCTCCTGATCGTCTGAACGGTTAGGAGTTTTGCGATGAACGACGCCTGAATGGCGGCTGCCGTCGGCGAGCAAAGCGCAGCTGCCCTGTCGACGCAGCACGAAATGTGCAGCTTATCGCGAGGCATGGAAATGGTCCGCATCGGCGTCGCGACGATGTTCGCGCGCGCATGAAGTGCGCGTCTCACCGCAAATGATCTCCGTCACGCCGATCCGCGTTGCATCGGAGAGTGCTTGCACTCCGTGGTTAGTCATTTCGCGTTGTGGTTGGATTCTTTGTTGCGATTGGCGCTCTTAGGTTGTTTGACGAAGTCTTGCTGAAACAGAGCGCCGCTATGCTTCATCTTAGGTAATTGGCCCTGCTCTTTTTATCGCACAGACAATCAAGTCAACCAAACGGCCACTGAGCTCTGGAATTGGCGCAGTCTGTGAACGGGCTCATATCGAAGAGCCATCTGTCGGGCTACGATCACCTCGAAAATTCGCGGTGGAATATTTGTAAATCGAAAATCAACGATGGGGGTGATCATGCCCACCATATTAAACCTGCTCTATCGTGAGTATTGCCGCGCCCGCCTCGCTGAAATGCGGAAACAGCTTCTGATCGCAGCTGAACGCTCTGAAGCTCTCGAAGCGCATCATCATCCGGATCAGGGTGACGATGAGAGGACGGACACACAACGCAAGACCGGTCGCGGCACGCCGAATTGAAGCGGCCCGAGACCGGCGATTTCTCCCGTAGCAGTGACCAAGCAGTTGGCAACAGTTTGGGAGGCAGCAATGAATACACCCGAGTACTATACCGCCATGGTGGCCTGCGTCTCGTGCCTGACCATTATCGGATTGATGGCCGTTGGGGCGTGGTGAGCATGATTGACTGCTGAACCGCAATCGCAGGCCGTTACCGAGGCCGCTGGCAAGCGCGTTCGGTCGGACCTATGACGCCGGACGCAGCACGCGTCGTACAGCATTGTCCGTCAACGACGCAGGAGGCCTTCGCCTTGCCTCGGCTTGCAAACATTATTCTTGCTGTGAGGTGAGCGTTGCCGCCGCTTCGTTCGACTGCGGCGGCTTCGCTTTAGATCCGGATGTCAGCTTCCGGGCGGGGTATACGAAGAACGCAGCTTCGCCGCGTTCTGGCGGACCTGCTTGATCTCGTCCTGCGTGAACAGCCGCGTCAATTTCACGTTCTGCAGGGTGCCCGCCGTGACGGTCAGGCCGGAAATGGCCGGAGCCGCACCCGGATCAGGCACATCGAAAATCACCAAAACGCCTGGGCCGTCGGCCGCAACGCTGAACATCGAAATCAGCTTTCCGCCGGCCGCTTCGATGAGTTTTCTTGCCGCCTCCTGACGATCGGTCTTGGGGTTCTCCAAAATGGCATTGAGAGCGCGTGGTGTGTATTGTCCGGTGAGGCAAAAATGCATGGCATGTTCTCCTCTGGGTTTTTGGCAATGACTTTCCCTGCCGTTCCGAACTCGTCGTTACGGCTGCTGCATCTGAAATGATGAAGGTACTGCCCGCCGTGGGCATAAACGCCGTCGATGATTTCCGGGAGTTCGGCACGTCCCGGTGACGGCTCTCATGAAAGGCTACATCAACTGCCCAACATGCGGAAGGGAATTCGTCAGCCGCGACATGTCACCTCGGTTGCCACATATCGCATCCGCGCAGGAAATGCTTTTCGTCACACCGTGGCGTCCACAACGAGTGCGAGCGCGGTTCGCGCGCCGTCCGACATTATCGCCTGCCGAATCTTCGCTCGCGCGCCTTGTAGAGATGATCGCTGATCAATTGCCGGAGCGCAGCCGGGTCGTCGAACTCGAGCTGGACGGCGAACGGCACGATGCCGTCCGGCACGCCTTCGCGGCCGCGCAGACGCGCGAGATCCTTTTCCGTCGTCACCAGCGTTTGCTGCTCGCGTTGCGCCTCTGTGGCGAGGGCTGCGATCTCGTCGTTTGAAAACATGTGATGATCGGCGAAGGCGCGCGTGCGCGCGACCTCGATGCCGCTGGCACGCAAGCTGCGGAAGAACCGTTCGGGATCGCCGATGCCGGCGAACGCGAACACCGGCTTGCCCAATAGTCTTGCGACCGACTCGGTCTCGGGTCTCAGCCGCGCGCGCAGCTCCGGCTTGTTGCGCCTGGCAAGCTCGGCGGCGACATCGTCGGCGGCGCGCCCGCCGCCGATCACGACCAGCGCGTCGGTGCGCGCGAGCTGCGCCTGCAGTGGCGCACGCAGGGGACCGGCCGGGAACACCCTGCCGTTGCCGAGGCCGCGCTCGCTGTCGATCACGATCAGCGAGGTGTCCTTGAGAAGACGAGGGTTCTGGAAACCGTCGTCCATCAGGATCACGGTAGCGCCTTGCGACTTGGCCAGCACGACGCCCTCGAGGCGGTCGCGCGCAACCGTGACAGGAACGTCGCGCGCCATCATCAGCGGCTCGTCGCCGATATCGGAAGCGGTGTGACGCATCCGGTCCACCATCACCGGGCCCTTGAGGCTGCCGCCATAGCCGCGGCTGAGCACCACCGGCGTCTCGCCGAGCTCGCGCAAGAGCTTGGTCAGCGCCAGCACGGTCGGCGTCTTGCCGGCGCCGCCGACATGATAGTTGCCGACGCAGATCACGGGGATGCCGGCGTCGACGCCACCGCGCAGCATCCGGCGTTCGGTGATCGCGCCATAGAGCGCAGCCAGCGGCCCCAATGCGTAGGATTCGAGGGAACGTGGCCGGTACCAGAAGGCCGGCTCACGCATTGGCGGCCCCCATCTCGATCCGCAACTGCAGAAGATAAGGCTCGAGCGCGGTCATGGTGCGGTTGAGCGCGCCGCCGAGATCCTCGACCACGCCGGCGCCCGACTGCTGGATCTTCTGGCGCAGGGCGGAATCGGCGAGCAGCTGGCCAAGCTGCTTGATCAGCAGTTCCTGCGTGTCGGCCTGGCGCGCGCCGCCGCTGTGATCGAGCGCCTCGTAGACATCGGCGAAATTGAAGACGTGCGGACCATGGACGATGGCCGCGCCGAGCTTGATCGCTTCGATCGGATTCTGGCCGCCGTGGCGGATCAGCGATCCGCCCATGAACACGATCTCCGAGAGACGATAGAACAGGCCGAGCTCGCCCATGGTGTCGGCGACATAAACGTCGGTGGCCGCCGTCGGCAGCTCATCGCGCGAGCGCAGGGCCGGCTTCAGGCCGGACGCCGTGATCAGGCCCGTGATCGAGGAGCCGCGATCCGGATGGCGCGGCACGATCACGGTCAGGAGCTGCGGAAAGAATCCGCTAAGGCTGCGATGCGCCGCCACCAGCATCTCCTCCTCGCCCGGATGGGTCGAGGCCGCGACGATGATCGGACGCCCGCGCGTCATCGCCATCAGCCGTTCGAGCTTGGCGGGGTCGGCCGGCGGCGCCGGAACGTCGAGCTTGAGATTGCCCGTGGTGACGACATCGCGGCCGCCGAGCGTCGAGAAGCGCTCGGCATCGGTCTTCGACTGCGCCAGACAGATGTCGAAACGCGACAGCAGCGCCGAGATGGTGCCCTGCATGCGGCGCCAGCGCGGGAAGGAGCGCGGCGACATCCGCCCGTTGATCAGCACCATCGGCACGCGGCGCGCAGCGCCAGCCAGGATCAGGTTCGGCCACAGATCGGATTCGATGAACAGCGCCAGCGACGGCTTCCAATGGTCGAGGAAGCGCGCGACATAACGGGGGGAATCATACGGCACGTATTGATGGATGACGTCGGGCGGAAAGCGCTTTGCCACAATGGCAGCCGACGTGACCGTGCCCGAGGTGAGCAGAATGCGCAGGTTCAGATCGCGCAAGCGCTCGATCAGGGCCGCCGCGGCGAGGACCTCGCCGACGCTGGCGCCGTGAATCCAGACCAGCGGACCGTGCGGCCGCACGTCCCGGGACAGGCCCCGCCGTTCGCCGACGCGCGCGGGATCTTCCTTGCCCTGCTTGAGGCGCCGCTTGATCAGCGCAGGCGCGAGCGGCACCAGGCCGCGCGCCAGGCGCCGGTACATCCGCAGCGTCAACGGCAGCGAGCCGGGCAGCGATTTAGGCATCTGCAGGTCCCGGCCGGCCGAGTTGGGCATAGGCTTGGCGGGTCGCCTCGTTCAAGGTCTCCTCCAGCTCGAGCCGCAGCGCTTCCATGGTGGCGGCGTTCGCATCCGGCGGAACGTGGATTTCCTTGATGCCGACCAATGCGCCCCGCCCGAACGGCAGGTTGATGGTGGTGCGGTCCCAGTTCTTGAGCCGGACGAAGCGGCTGGTCGCCATCGCAAAAGGCATGATCGGCCGCCCCGATTCCCGTGCCAGCATGATGATGCCGAGCCCGGCCACGCGCGAGCGCTTGGGGACGTCGGCGGTCAGCGCGACATTACAACCGTCCTGGAGCGTCCGCACCATTTCCTTGAAGGCACCGACCCCGCCCTTGCGGTGAAACGCGCTGCCATGGTCGCCCGACCCGCGGATGGTGCCGATGCCGAGCCGCTCGGCGGCAATCGCATTGAACTCGCCGTCGCGGTGGCGGGAGATCAGGACCCTGGCCTTGTACCGGTCCTTGTTCTTGATGAAGGGGGTGAGGAAATGCTGGCCGTGCCAGAACGCGAAGATCGCCGGGATCTGCGGCTCGACCCGGTCATAGACGTCCGGCGGGTCGAACGTGAATTTGTTCGTCCGCCAGACCAGACGCAGATATTCGGCCGCCAGGATTCCGACGGCACGCTGGACGAAGCTGCTCCTCAGCGTATTGCGAAGCAGCTTTTTCAACGCGCCGGTTCTTGATTCGGGTCGAGCAGCCGGTGGAGATGGACGATGAAATAGCGCATCTGCGCGTTGTCGACCGTGCTCTGCGCCTTGGCGCGCCAGGCGGCGTGCGCGGTCGCATAGTTCGGGTAGAGGCCGACGATCTCGACGTCGTCGAGGTTCTTGAAGGTGTTGTGCTCGAGATCGACGAGCTCGCCGCCGACGACGAGGTGGAGCAGTTGTTGCGGGGCACTATCTGGCATCGGTTCTGTTCCTAACGGGCTGCCCGGCAAAGCAGTGTTCGACAAGCACGAGAAAGCGCTTCACGGCAAGGGGCGGTTTCGAAAATGCGAGACAATGCTCGCATGACGATCGCGACCCGCTGCCACCAGCACCCCATGCGTGACTTGCCGGCGGTTATAGAGGATGGGATCTCCGGAGAGATCGCTCATCCTACCATCGGCTTCCTGCACGATCAAATCCGCCGCCGCAAGGTCCCAATCATGACTGTTGCCGCCCGCAAAAGCCGCATCCAGCGCGCCATGGGCGACCCGGCACAGACGCAGCGCGAGCGAACCGATTCGCGGATGCAGCTTGATCTCGCCCAGTGACGGCTTAAGGCGCTCGACCAGGGGCTTCGGACCCGCGACACGCGAGAAGTCGAGCTCGGATCCCGCGCTCGCCCGCACCGGCACGTCGTTGAGGGTCGTGCCCTGGCCGCGGGCAGCGAAGAAGAACTCATCGCTCGTCGGCGCGAACACCGCGGCGAGCACGGGCGAGGCATCCTCGACCAGCGCGACGCTGACGCACCATTCGTCATGGCCATTGAGGTAGTTGCGGGTGCCGTCGATGGGATCGACGATCCAGGTCAGCCGCCGCGACAGCCGCACCTCGTCGTCGGCGCTCTCCTCCGACAGCCAGCCATAGTCGGGCGTCGCCGCACGCAGGCGCGATTCCAGGAGATCGTTGACGGCAATGTCGGCTTCCGAGACCGGCGAGGACGCGCCCTTGGTCCACTTCTTCAGCTCGGTGCGGAACATCGACTGCGCGAGTGCCCCCGCCTCCCGCACCGTGTCTTGCAGCAGCGCCGCGTCGCGCGCCTGGATGCCTTCACCCGTTGCGTTCGCGTCAACGTCCGCCAAGCGTCAAACCCTCGATGCGCACCGTCGGCGCATTGACACCGTAGCGGAACTCGAGATTGTTCGCCGGCTGCATCGACTTGAAGATCTCGAACAGATGACCGGCGATCGTCACCTCGCTCACGGGATAAGTGAGTTCGCCGTTCTCGATCCAGAAGCCGGAGGCGCCGCGGCTGTAATCGCCGGTTACGCCGTTGACGCCCGAGCCGATCAAATCGGTGACGTAGAAACCCTGCTTGATGTCGGAGATCAGCTCGGCCGGGGTGGGCGTGCCGGGTTCAAGATGCAGATTGTACGGCCCGGGCGACGGCGAAGAGGAGACGCCGCGATGGGCGTGGCCGGTGGTGGTGAGACCGAGCTCACGCGCGGTGGCGCAATCGAGCAGCCAGGTCGTCAGCACGCCTTCGTCGATCAGTGCGATCTTCTTCACGGCAACGCCTTCGGCGTCAAACGTCTGCGAGCGCAGGCCGCGTTTGCGCAGCGGATCGTCGATGATGCGGATGTTTTTGGCGAACAGCTGCTGACCGAGCTTGTCCTTCAGGAAGCTGGTCTTGCGCGCGATCGAAGCGCCATTGATGGCGCCGACGACGTGACCGACCAGCGAGCCCGCGACGCGCGGATCGAACACCACAGGCACCTTGCAGGTCTCGACCTTGCGCGGATTGAAGCGCGCCACGGTGCGCTCGCCCGCGGAACGGCCGACGATCTCCGGCGACAAGAGGTCCGCACCATGCGGCGCCGAGGTGAAATCGTAGTCGCGCTCCATGCCTGTGCCGTCGCCGACAATGGCAGTGGCGGAGATGCCCTGGCTGGAACGCAGGTAAGAGCCGTGAAAACCAGTGCTGGTGACGAGCACCATGCCGCCCATGCCGGCGGAGGCCGAAGCGCCGCCGGATTTGGTCACGCCCTTCACACCGAGCGCCGCAGCCTCGGCTTCGAGCGCGCGGCGCTCGAGTTCGGAGGTCGCGGGCACGTCAGGATCGAGCAGATCGAGATCGGGGAAGTCGCGCGCGAGCAGTGCGGGATCGGCCAGGCCGACATATTTGTCGTCGGGCGCGACGCGCGCCATCGCAACCGCTCGCTCGGCAAGCTTGGTCACGGCATCGCCGCTGGCGTCGTTGGTCGAGACCACCGCCTGACGCCGGCCGACCAGCACGCGCAAGCCGACATCGTCGCCCTCGGAACGTTCGGATTCCTCGACCCTGCCGTCGCGGACCTCGACGCCTTGCGAGACGCCACGCACGGCGACCGCATCGGCCGCATCCGCGCCGGCCCGCTTGGCCGCCTCCACCAGCCGCTGCGCGAGATCGGAGAGCGCAGACTGGTCGAACAGGTCGCGGCTGGCTGTGGACGAATCCTTGGGCGAAAGCGTCGAGCTTGGTGAAGGGTTCACAAACGAAATCCTGTTGGGGCGGGCTGCGGGACCGGAACCCACAGATGTGCCCTGATCGCGCGGACTTCAAGCATTTTCAGCCCACCAAAAGCTCAGATTCGCACCTTGCGCGCAACGTCTCGTCAATCATGCGCGCCAAGGTCTTGTCAATCATGCGCGGCGGTGAGGTTGGATTAACCAGCCTTTTTAAGCGGTTTCGGAAAGCCGCGCGCTAAGGTCCTCGCATCGACCGGGAACATAATCCCGGCGGGGAGAACTAAAGCCGTGAGGCGTCAAACAGCAACAAGCGGGATCGCTCCCGCCGGGTCGAGCCGCTCCCTGCGGCTCGACCCCCTTTCCCTTCCGGTTCGCTTCGATGCGCATGATCCGCGCGCCGACGGATATGTCCGGCAGATCGAGCTTCATCGCGAACGCGTCGTGCTGCACCGTGCCGTCCGCGGCATGCGGATGGCGATCAACGTCCGCGTCAGCGACTTCATCGGCGTCGCTCTGCGCGGCAACGACGAGGCCCAGACCCTCGTCCTCGTGCATCGCGATCCCTCGCTCTCCATTCCGCTGCTGGTCAGCGCCGATGGCGACGAACTCGTTGAGGCCTGGGCGATCTGGAGCGAGCTGTTCGCACTTCCGCAGCTCGACGAAGGCGCGCGCAAACCCGCGCCGCGCCGTCGCCGCGCCAACGCGATCCGCGACCGCCGCCCGAAATTTCTGATGCGCCGTCGCACCGGTGTCGCACGCGAGCTGTCGGTGCATCGCGATGAGCGCGAGATCATCGCACGGAGTTAAGCCGCTCGCATCACCGCGTCGGCGAGCAAACCCGCAAACAGCAGAAATCCCGCGTCGCGGTTCGAATAGAACAGGCGCTTGCAGAGATCGCCGTCGCTGATATTCAGCCGCGCGATCTGCGAGGCCAGATGCACGGCGAAGGCCACAAGTCCGAGCCAGGCTGGCCAGCGCGCATCGCCCGACGCCAGCGCCACGCCGATCAGCAGCACCGCCAGGCCGTAGAACAGGATCAGCGCCTGGTGCGTATGCGCGCCGAAAAGGCGCGCTGTGGACTTGATGCCGATCAGCGCATCGTCCTCGGCGTCTTGATGCGCATAGATCGTGTCGTAGCCGATCACCCAGGAAATCGCGCCGGCATAGAGCACGAGCGCGGTGACGTCGATCCGCCCGAAGGTGACGGCAAATCCCATCAGGGCGCCCCAGGAGAACGCGAGCCCGAGCACGGTCTGCGGCCACCAGGTGATGCGCTTCATGAACGGGTAGATCGCGACGATCAGCAGCGAGGCAATGCCGGTCAGGATCGCGAAGCGGTTGAACTGCAGCAACACCACGAGCCCGATCAGCGCTTGCGCGACCATGAAGGCCAGCGCCTGCTTCGCGCTCACCTGGCCCGACGGCAGCGGCCGTGAACGGGTGCGCTCGACCTTGTCGTCGAGGTCACGGTCGGTGATGTCGTTCCAGGTACAGCCTGCTCCCCGCATCACGAAGGCGCCGACGAAGAACAGGACGATGGTGAGCGGCAGGCCGCGGACGTCATGCGCCATGCCGGCGGCGAGCGCCGCCGACCACCAGCACGGCATCAACAGGAGCCAGGAGCCGATCGGACGATCGAAGCGGGACAAGCGCAGATAAGGCCGCGCCCATTGCGGTGCGCGCGTATCGACCCAGTTGCCGGTGGAATCGGCAACTCGGGCGGATGTGTCGCTCATCGGGTCAGGACGTTGCCGTTGAGTGTGTCGAAGGTGCTGCCGCCCTTCTTGCCCGCATTGGCCTCGGGCGCCGAGCCCGAACCCAGCACTTCGCTCAGCGACGGACCGGCCGGACCGCGTGGCTGGTTCTGCATCTGCTGCGCAACATTGCAGACCTTCGCGGCCATCGCCTCGGTGTTCTTGTGGCCGTCCTTCATCTGCGCGCCGATTTGCGCCGGAATCCCGCACTTCGAGGCGTTGGCCTCGATGTACTTGATCATCTTGGTCTCAGCCTGGCTGAAGTTGCGGATCAGCTTGCAGGCCTCGTCAGGCGGGGCGTGACGGTCGCTCGCGGCCTTGATCAGCTTGCCGCGCTTTTCGGCATCCTCGCGCAGAGGCATGAAGGCCTTCATGCAGTCCTCGCCGGGACCGGCTTGCGTCGGCGGGGCCGCGCTGAAGGCGCCGGCGCCACCGACGGGTGCGGCGCCGTTCACGGGAAAGGACGATTGCGGCGCGCCGCCGACGGAGGCGACGGGCGCCGAGCCATTCACGGGCGGGAAGGCGGAACTCGTTGGGGCCTGGCCCGGCAGCGGCGCGGGGAAACCCTGCGCATAGGCACACACGGCGCCCATCGTGACCATGGCGGCAGTGATCGGAACCATCAAATGACGGATCATCAAGGCAGTCTCTCCGGCAGGAGCTTGCGGGGTTCGGCGTCTTCCCAATTGAAGCGCAACCAGCGTGCTCGCGATTTTACGATTCCCGCCGGCCCTTAACAACCCGTTGAATAGGGCAAGAGCGCGGCGCGCCGACGCACCAATTTGGCAAAATTTACCCCGAAAGTACTGCTTTCGGTTAAGAACGGCGGCAAATCGGACCCTTGAACGATGCCTTCCCACGATTTCCGCGGCCCCCGCCTGTTCGTCGATGCCCCCCTTGCCCAGGACGGCAGGGTCGAGCTCGACCGCGACCAGAGCAATTATCTCGGCAATGTGCTGCGGCTTGCCGTCGGGGCCGAGGTTTTGGCGTTCAACGGCCGCGACGGCGAATGGCAGGCTGCCATTGAAGGCCGCAAGCGGCCGGACGGCCTCGTCATCCTCCAGCAGACCCGGCCGCAGGACCGGCTGCCCGATCTCGCCTACGTCTTCGCCCCGCTCAAGCATGCCCGGCTCGACTACATGGTGCAGAAGGCCATCGAGATGGGCGCTGCCTCGCTTCAGCCGGTGCTGACACGATTTACCCAGGCTTCCCGCGTCAATACCGAGCGGATGCGCGCCAATGTTGTCGAGGCGGCCGAGCAATGCGGCATTCTCAGCATCGCCACCGTTGCCGAGCCGGTGCCGCTGGAGCGATTCCTCAGCCAGCGCGCCGCCGGCAGGCTGCTGATCTTCTGCGACGAGGCGGCGGAGCTCGAAAACCCCATTCAGAGTCTGCAAGGCGCAGGCGCGGCGGAGGGCATCGACGTGCTGATCGGCCCCGAAGGCGGCTTTGCTGAGGAAGAGCGGGCGCTGCTACTGCGGCAGCCGAAAATCCTGCGGCTGGCGCTGGGACCCCGGATCATGCGGGCCGACACGGCCGCAGTGGCCGCGCTGGCGATGGTGCAGGCGGTACTGGGCGACTGGGGTGGCGAACGCGGCTAGGCAAGCATTGGTTGCCTTCCGGCTGCCGATCATCTGAGCAGCCCAAGGCCACCGAACCAGGTAGAGGGCGACCGCGCCGTGCTATTCGCCTCGTAGCGATCGGTTCAGAGTCTCGGAAGGCAACTCTCCGAAAGCCTCTCTGTAGCTCGCTGCGAACTCGCTGAGATGCCAGAAGCCATGCGCAAGCGCACAGGACTTCACACTCCGGCCCGCTCGGCCGGTGCGCAGTTGCTTGCGCACCGACCAGAGGCGCAAGACCCGGCTATAGCGATGTGGGCTCATGCCGCAGATGGCCCGTGTCGCACTCTGGAGAGTCCGGACCGACACGCCCGCCTGCTCCGCCAGTTCGGTCGTCTTGTGCCAGATCATCAGATCGCGCCGGATCAGTTTCTCCATATCGGCTACGATCCGCCGATAATGCTCGGTGGTGGATGACACAGGTCCGCTTGCGACGCTGGACCAGATCGCCGCATCCATCGTGCTGAGCAGTGACTGTTCGACAATCGTTTGCGAAGCCGGCTCGTTCAAGAAGTCTGGGTCATTTGCTGCGGTTTCAAGCGATATCGAGATCAGACGGCGTAGCGAGGCAAGCACGTCCGGCGCCGGATTCAGCAAATGGCATCCATCGCCTAATTCAGGCAATGGCTCCCGCCCGGATGGACTGAAGTAGACCACTGCCAGCAGACGCCCCTCCGGCTCATGCACCAGGCAATCTGAATCACCTTTCAATACCAGGACAGAACCGCCCATCGATTGCCCGTTGATGCGGGCAGAGGTCACGTGATCCATCGGGACCGCCACTGCGGCAGCATTGGTGAACTGATAGCCTCGAATGATCCGGGGGAAGGTTTTCAACAGCGACAGGGTCAGGGTCGGCAAGGTGAGCCGGGCACGCATGATCGGGGTAGCCCCGGCCGACAACGGCATGCTCGATGCGCCGGCGTATTTCTCGGTCTCGCCGAAATGATCGATGTCATACGAATTGAGCTCGAGCGCCGAGGACGGCTTGAGATCCTGGAACGACATCAAGCGATCCGCCGCTCTCTTTTGCATTCCCTCGCGAGCAGGGACTAGACGGCTTTGATCCATGTTCTGCTGCTTACTTGGCCTTCTTCTTGGAAACGGCGACTTTGGCGCCCCGCAGATCATCCGGCCCGTTGACGCCGGCGCGCCGCAGGTCGCGCGGCATTGAGAATGGCATGAACGATCAGAAGGTCGAGTGGATCGAATTCGTCATAGTGCCGGAACATCTCGCAGATCGAAATCAGCGGCCAGCGCGTGTCACGAGACCGACCGTATATCGTCTGTTGCATCGCTATGAATCGGAAACCAACTTTCGCATTGTAAACGAAGGTTCCGCGAACGGATCGTCCCCCTACCCAAATTGAGTATGTGACCGGTGGAGCATTCTGAAGCGGGCCGAGCAGCTCGCGGATGAAGTTGCGATCGAGGCGGCCGAGCTTTCCGCCCCAGGCGACCCATTCATCTTGGAAGCGCCCCAGAGACGTCCCTGCCCCGAAATGAATGAGGGTGAGGCCTCCCTATCCATCTGGGTCGACGCAGTGGGATGAATAGGTGCTATATTACCCGAGCTGGCGCGAGACCTGATTTAAGCTTCGCTCCTCTGATGACGGCGCGTCGCTCCGACGCTGTTAAGCGATTGATCCTTTGGAGGTCGAAACCGCTTTCGGGCCATGCTAAGGCCTGCGGCAATTCGTTCCCCTTGCTTGCCCTGCCCGGTTCTTCCGGGACGATGGACCCCGAGATGACCGCGACTGCTACCTCAAATGCTGCCGGCTCCGCCGCCTGGGCGGATACGCTGCTGCTGTCGTTCGCGCAGGCCGGCTATGTCAGGGCCGAGCCCGCGATCCTGCAACCGGCCGAACCGTTCCTGGACCTCTCCGGCGAGGACATCCGCAAGAGCCTGTACCTGACCACGGACCTCTCCGGCGAGGAGCTCTGCCTGCGGCCGGACCTGACCATTCCGGTGGCCCGCGATTACCTCAGCTCTGGCCGTGCTGGCCAGCCGGCCGGGTTCAGTTATCTCGGCCCGGTGTTTCGCTACCGCAACGGCCAGAGCAGCGAATTCCTGCAGGCCGGCATCGAATCGTTCGGCCGCCAGGACCGCGCCGCGGCCGATGCCGAGATGCTGGCGCTGGCGCTGGAGGCGACCGCCGCCTTCGGCGTCCGCGACGTCGAGATCCGCACCGGCGACGTGGCGCTGTTCAACGCGCTGCTCGACGCGCTCAACCTCTATCCGGTCTGGCGCCGCCGCCTGGTCAAGGATTTCAACCGCAAGATCAGCCTGGAGCAGGATCTGGAGCGGCTGGCAGCCGCGACCACCGCGACCCGCAGCGAATATGAGGGCGTGCTCGCGGCGCTCGCCGGCTCCGACCGCAAGGCGGCACTCGCTTTCGTCACCGATCTGATGTCGATCGCCGGCACCACCAATGTCGGCGGCCGCACCACGGCCGAGATTGCCGACCGCTTCCTCGAGCAGTCGACGTTGAAGGGCGGCGCGCTGCCGCGCGAGGCCATCGCCGTGCTCAAGCGTTTCCTGTCGATATCGGGTAATCCCGATGACGCCGTCGCGGAGCTGCGCGCGCTCACCAATGATGCAAAGCTCGATCTCAGTGCTGCGATCGACCAGTTCGAAAGCCGGGTCGGCTTCATGGCCGCGCGCGGCATCGATGTGAAGGGGACGCGCTTTTCGACCGCGTTCGGACGCGGGCTCGACTACTACACCGGCTTCGAATTCGAGCTGCATCACCGCGGCAACGGCGCCGAGCCGCTGGTTGCCGGCGGCCGCTATGACGGGCTGATGACTCAACTTGGATCGGCCGAGCCGATTCCGGCGGTCGGTTTCTCGGTCTGGGTGGATGCGCTGACCCGGATCGGCCGCAAGGTGGGAGCTTAAGTCATGAGCGCGCCATTCGTTCTGGCCGTTCCTTCCAAGGGCCGCCTTCAGGAAAACACCGAGGCCTTCTTCGCCCGCGCCGGGCTGAAGCTGTCGAAGGCGGGCGGCGCACGCGACTATCGCGGCACGCTCGCGGGCCTCGACAATGTCGAGGTGGCCTATCTCTCGGCGAGCGAGATCGCCTCGCAACTGTCCCGCGGCTCGGCGCATCTCGGCGTCACGGGCGAGGATCTGGTGCGCGAGACCATCGCGGACGCCGACAAGCGCGTCTCCCTGATCGAAGGCCTCGGCTTCGGCTATGCCGACGTCGTCGTCGCGGTGCCGCAGGCGTGGATCGACGTCCGCACCATGGCCGACCTCGACGACGTCACCACCGGCTTCCGCGAGCAGCATCACATGCGGATGCGGGTCGCGACCAAGTTCATCAACCTCACCCGCGCCTTCTTCCAGAATCAAGGCATCACCGATTACCGCATCGTCGAAAGCACGGGCGCAACCGAAGGCGCGCCGGCCGCCGGCAGCGCCGAGTTGATCGTCGACATCACCACGACCGGGGCGACCCTCGCCGCCAACGGATTGCGGGTGCTCGACGACGGCGTGATCCTGCGCAGCCAGGCCAATCTGGTCGCCTCAAGGGACGCCGATTGGTCGCCGCAGGCCCGGGAGACCGCGCGAATCATCCTCGATCACATCGCGGCGCGGGCGCGGGCCAACAAATACCGCGAAGTCCGCACCCGCTTCCGCCAGTGCGACGCGGCCATGCTCACCGAGGCTCACGAGCGCTTCGGCGTCGAAGCCCCGTTCGGCGGGCCGACCTCCTCGGGCATGCTCACGCTGCACTGCCCGCCGGGCCAGCTCTATGCACTCGCGAGCTTCCTGCGCGCGCATGGCGCCGAGACCGTCTCGGTGGTTTCGCTGGATTACGTGTTCGACCGGGACAACCCGCTGTTCGCCATGCTCGAGGCGTTCCTGCGGCAGTGAGCCCAAAGTTTGTTGAGCAATTCCGTTCAGCGTAGCGACAGCAAACGGCAGCTACCATATGCTGTCGAGATGACCTTGAACGCCTCTGGAACCTTGATCGATGACGTTGGGCTCTGACGTTTCCGGCATGACGACCACCGCGGCAAGCGCCGCCGTGAAGGGACTGTCGATTGTCGTCCCCGTCTACAACGAAGCGGCGGGCCTCGCCGCCTTGCACCAGCGCATTTGCGATCTCGCAAAGACCTTGCGGCAGCGCTATCGCTTGTCTTGCGAGGTCGTCTATGTCGACGACGGCAGCGCGGACGCGACGCTGTCGATCGCCCGCTCGCTGCCGGCCGACGCGGTCGACGTCCAGGTGGTGTCGTTGTCGCGGAATTTCGGCAAGGAGGCCGCGCTGATGGCCGGCCTCGACCATGCCCGGCTCGGCGCGGTGCTGTTCATGGATGGCGACGGCCAGCATCCGCCGTCGCTGGTCGAGCGACTGGTGCGGCACTGGATCGAGGACGGCTACGACGTCGTCTATACCGCCAAGGCGCATCGCGACAACGAGCCGTTCCTGCGTCGGCTCGCCGGGCGCGGCTTCTATGCGCTGATCAATTGGGGCGCGCGCCAGAAGATTCCCGAAGACGCCGGCGATTTCCGCCTGCTGTCGCCCCGCGCGGTCGCAGCACTGAGGCAGCTGCCGGAGCGCAACCGCTTCTTCAAGGGCCTCGCGAGCTGGATCGGCTTCCGCCAGATCCGCGTCGACTACGAGCCCGCGCCGCGCACCCATGGCGTGACAACCTTCAGCGCCGCGCGTCTGCTCGGTCTTTCGATCGAAGGCGTGACCTCGTTCTCGGTGGCGCCGCTGCGCTTCGCCAGCCTGCTTGGCGTGATCCTCGCCGGCGGAGCGTTCCTGTTCGGTCTGTCCATCCTCTGGGAGGTCTTGACCACCGGCAAGCAGGTGCCCGGCTATCCCTCACTCGTGATCGGCCTGATGACGATCGGCGGCGTGCAGCTCATCATGATCGGCATCGTCGGCGAATATATCGGCAAGATCCTGTCCGAGCTGAAGGCGCGCCCGATCTACTTCGTCGCCGAGCACAGTGAAAAGCATTTCGAGTCCGACAAGGCCCAGGACGCTTCAAGCCTGGACACCTCGAACAGGACGGCGGCCGAATGAGCGCGGCCGCGCCGCCGCGGCGGATCTGGCTCTGCGCCGACGATTACGGCATCAGCCCGGGCGTCAATCGCGCCATCCGCGACCTGATCGGACGCTGCCGTCTCAACGCCACCTCGGTGATGATGGTGGGACCTGTGGTCGAGCGCAGCGAGATCGAGGCGCTCCAGGCGGCGGCGCAAGCGAGCCCGCGCTGCGCGATCGGATTGCACGTGACATTGTCGGCACCGTTCCGGCCGCTCACCATGCATTTCCGCCCGCTCGACGGCGACATGTTTCTCCCGTTTCCGAAGCTGCTGCGCGCGGGTCTTGCGCGAAGGCTCGACCGCGAGTTCTTTCGCAACGAGGTCAAGGCGCAGCTGGCAGCCTTCGCGAAAGCGTTCGGGCGCGCGCCTGACTTCGTCGACGGCCATCAGCATGTGCAGCTCTACCCGCAGGTGCGCGACGGCTTTGTCGATGCAGTTGCCGAAGCCGCGCCAAAAGCCTGGGTGCGCCAGGGCGGCCGCGACCTGCCGCTGATGCAGCGGCTGGCCTCACCGAAAGCCATGGTGCTCGATATCCTCAGCGCGCAATTCCGCCGCCGTGCCGGCCGCGCGGGCCTAAGCTACAATCCCGGCTTCGCCGGCGCCTATGATTTCACGCAGGCGGCCGATTTCGGTGCGCTGATGCGGCAATTCCTCGAAGGCCTGCCGGACGGGGGCCTCGTGATGTGCCATCCCGGCTTCGTCGACGACATCCTCACCGGGCTCGACCCGATGACGGATGTCCGCGAGCGCGAGCACGCCTATCTCGCCGGCGATGCCTTCGCGCGCCTGCTGACGGACAGCAGCGTCACGCTGGGGTGAAACCGGCCAAAGTCTGCGAGAAAGCCGCCCGCGAGGCAGCTTGTCGCATACCGAAATTTAATCCAGCCGGCACTGTTGGGGCCACATTGGAACCCTACATCTGCCTCGCGCTTGTTTTGCGCGAGGGAGACTGACCATGACGCCGCAGGAACGCCAGCTCGTCGACGAGCTTTTCGACCGGCTTTCGAAACTGGAAAATGCACCGCGCGATCCCGACGCGATCGCCGCGATCTCCGACGGCCTGCGCAAGGCGCCCGGCGCGATCTATGCGCTGGTGCAGACCGTGCTGTTGCAGGACGAGGCGCTGAAGCGTGCTCACAATCGCATCCAGGAGCTGGAGGCGGGGCAAGCGCCCGAGCAGGCGCAGTCCGGCGGCTTCCTGGACACCATGCGCGACACGCTGTTCGGCGGGGGTCCGTCGCGCGGCTCGGTTCCGAACGTACCGCCACGTGACTCGCGGCCGGTCTGGAACAGCGGCCAGGCGATGCAGCAGACCCAGCCCGGTTACGGCCAGCCGCCTTATGGGCAGGCTTACGGTCAAGGACCAAATCAGGGTCCAGGGCAAGGCTATGGCGCGCCGCCGGTCGGCGGTGGCGGCGGCTCGTTCCTCGGCACGGCGGCGGCAGCCGCGGCCGGCGTCGTCGGCGGCTCGCTGCTGCTGTCCAGCATCCGCGGCATGATGGGCGGATCGCATCAGCAGGCCTTCGGCGACACCAATGCCCTGGGCGACCGCAGCGCTGGTGGAAGTCCCTGGAGCGGCAGCGATCAGTCCGGCGGCTCACTCGCGCGCGATGCCGGCCTCGACGACATCGGCTCGAACCGCGACCGCGGTGATGCGTCCCGCCAGGGCTTCGCCGACCACGCTTCGAACGACGACCAGAATTACAACGATCAGAACGACAATGACGACAATGTCGACCTCGCCGACGACAGCGATTTCGGCGGCGGCGACGATGGCGGCAGCGATTACGCCTGACGCTATTTATCCTTGCTCCAAACGAGAACGGCCGCCGATGAGGCGGCCGTTTTTGGTTCCGAGCAATATGCGCCTACATCACCACGACCTTGGTGCCGACGTTGACGCGGCCATAGAGGTCGATGACGTCTTCGTTGCGCATGCGGATGCAGCCCGAGGAGACGTTGGTGCCGATGGTCCAGGGCTCGTTGGAGCCGTGGATACGGTAGAGCGTCGAACCGAGATACATCGCGCGCGCGCCGAGCGGATTTTCCGGGCCGCCTTCCATGTGCCTGGGCAGGTCGGGGCGGCGCGCGATCATTTCCGCCGGCGGGGTCCAGGCCGGCCATTCGCGCTTGGCCGTGATCGACTTCACGCCGGACCAGGTGAAGCCGGGACGCCCGACGCCGATGCCGTAGCGCATCGCCCGGCCGTTGCCCTCGACGAGGTAGAGGAATTTGTTCGGCGTATCGACCACGATCGTGCCTGCGCTTTCGTTGCCGCTATAGTCAACGAGTTGTTTCTCGAATCTCGGGTCGAACTGACGCTGCCGCGGATCGACCGCCTCCTGCTGGAGACCTGCGCCCTGCATCTGCGGCTCGCCCATCGGCGGCAGGCGGCGCTGGTCATAATAACCTGGCTGCTGCTGATACATCGGCTGCTGCGGAGCGTAGGCCGGACCGCGACCGGGCCCGTCGCCGAATATGAACTCGATGAAGCCGCCGCCCATGTTTGAATTGGAGGCGACCCGAACCGGCGCAGGCGGCATCTGCGGCTGGTAGAGCACCGCGGGCGGATCGTTCGGCACGCTATTGTCGAAAGCGCTGGCGCTGTTGGCGCCCGCAATGAAGGTGCAAGCGCTGCCAAGCAGCGCGACAGACATTTTCTTGAACATCGACGTACTCTGTACTGTTTCGTCTAGATCACATGCGCCGTGGCGAGGTGATGGCTGATCCGCTCCCGCGACGTGGTCAATAAAGAGCAAAAGCCGTTTTGTTTGGTAAACGGAAACGCCATTTCGATTCACCACGTCGTCGGCAGCGGTGCTATTTGGCGATCAGCGTTTATTTTCGATGAACGCCGCGCACGCATGGTTAATCGCCCGTTTGCAAGCCGTCGCGCACAACCGCACGACAGTTCCGGCTGTGAACTTCGTGTTAAATCGCTTCTGCCTACAAAGACGCGTGAGTGAGGTGGGGGGAGTTCTTGATGGCTATTCACCGCAAACGTTTTCGTGTCGAAGAGGCTATTGTCGGCGAGATGCCAAGCCCCGAAATGATTGAGGAGGCTGCGCCGATGCATAGCGAGATCATGGCCGAGTTGCGTGCGATCCGTGCACAGATGGCGAAGGGCACCGCGCCCTTGTCCGGCAGCGCCGCCATGGCCGCGATCGACGCCTCCACCGCCCACGAGCTCTCCGAAGCCCGTACCATGCTCGATACTTACCGGGCGCAGATCGAGCAGTGCGAGAAGCTGAAGGTCGAGCTCGACCTCATCCACGACGCCATCGACCGTACCAAGCGCGAGATCGCGACACTGCATGGCAAGAGCTTCGACGGCGGCGAAATGGCCAAGGTCAATGGCGAGCTCGGCGCAGTCGTCGGCGGCACCGAACAGGCGACCCAGCAGATCCTCGAAGCCGCCGAGTCGATCGACCAGGCGGCCAGCGCGATGGCCAAGGTGCAATCGGCCGATCAGCAGAAGCGGCTCGCCGACGATATCCAGGAACGCGTCATCTCGATCTTCGAAGCCTGCAACTTCCAGGACCTGACCGGCCAGCGCATCAGCAAGGTCATGACCACGATGAAGTTCATCGAGCAGCACATCAACTCCATGATGGAAATCTGGGGCGGCGTCGACGCGATCAAGTCCCACGTCGTGCCGCAGGTCGACACCCGCAGCGACGACGACAAGCTTCTCAACGGCCCGAAGCTCGCCGGCGACGTCGGCCACGCCTCGCAGGACGACATCGACGCGCTGTTCGACTGAGCGGACGCGACACTCTGAAAAACAAAACGCCGGCGCAAGCCGGCGTTTTTTTCGTCATTGCGAGCGAAGCGAAGCAATCCAGCCTGTGTCCGCGGAGGCAGCCTGGATTGCTTCGTCGCTTCGCTCCTCGCAATGACGAGTTGGCTAGGCCGGCGCTCTGATCACGCCCTCGGCGCGCAGCGGACGTAGACCATGTTGCCGTAGCGGGTGGCGGCGTCCTTGTCGATGAAGCGGGTGATGAGAACGCGACCGTCGAAGGAGACGATCTCGCGGTCCTGGTCGCCGGGCGTCGGACCCGCCGGCCCGATATAGTTCTTGCCGCTGGGCGAACCCTTCAGCCGCAGCTCCTGCGGTGTTGCCTGGTCCGCCAGATGCATGATCACGCCGCCGGAGGAGCCGGCGGTGATCACGTAAGGATTTTTGCATTGGGCCCGGGCGGCAGCCTCGGTGCGGGCTCGGTCGGCCGGGTTCTGGAACGAGGCGAGGCCCCAGCGCCCGACGATCTCGTCGGCGCGGATCGACGCGGGCATTTCCGGGCCGGTGCCGGGCTCGGCCTCGGGCGGCGGTGAGGACGAAGAAAAGGACGGCAGGCTCATGCCGCCGCCGCAGGCACCAAGCAGCAGCGCCAGGCAAGAAGCCGCCGCCAGATTGGCGACCGTGCGCGCGTGAGCTGAACTGATCATGGCATTCCCCCGGACAAAACCATGGCCGCACCCCTTACGCAGCCAAGCGCAAAACCGCTGCCGGAGCAATGACGTCCTTTAATACGCCGGCGCCCCGAACAAGTTTCCAATGTCACCATCCTATATCCGTCTCACCAATCGCTTAACCACCTTTGCTTGACAGGATCGCGGCCAAGCCATATTCCCGGACGCACCATTAGCACTCTGAAAGATGGATTGCTAACGCGCGCCGATCGATCCTCGGGGAGGGTGGACGGAAGCGCCGCCCGCCCACTGCCTCTCCTTCCGAAGCGAGCCTCCAAAGGGAAACGTCATGACTAAATCCAAATTTCGTCCGCTGCATGACCGTGTCGTGGTCAAACGTATCGACGCCGAGTCAAAGACCAAGGGCGGCATCATCATTCCGGACACGGCCAAGGAAAAGCCGTCCCAGGGCGAAGTCGTCGCCGTCGGCCCCGGTGGCCGCGACGAGGCCGGCAAGCTGATCCCGATCGACCTCAAGGTCGGCGACCGTGTGCTGTTTGGCAAGTGGTCGGGCACCGAGGTCAAGATCGACAACGATGAGCTCCTGATCATGAAGGAGTCGGACATCATGGGCGTGATGGCCTAAGGCCAGACGCCTGAACGGCCGCTGAATGCATGCCCGGGTCACTCGATCCGGGCATGCATCATTCTGCCGGGTTCGATCGCGGACCCCGGGATGAGGCGACCCAATAAGCAAGACACATCACGAAAGAAGAGGAATTGCAGACCATGGCTGCCAAAGACGTCAAGTTTTCCGGAGACGCGCGCGATCGCATGCTGCGCGGCGTCGATATTCTCGCCAACGCCGTCAAGGTGACGCTCGGCCCGAAGGGCCGCAACGTGCTCATCGAGAAGTCGTTCGGCGCGCCCCGCATCACCAAGGACGGCGTCACCGTCGCCAAGGAGATCGAGCTCGAGGACAAGTTCGAGAACATGGGCGCCCAGATGGTGCGTGAGGTCGCCTCCAAGACCAACGACCTCGCCGGCGACGGCACCACCACCGCGACCGTGCTGGCCCAGTCCATCGTGCGCGAAGGCGCCAAGTCGGTTGCCGCCGGCATGAACCCGATGGACCTCAAGCGCGGCATCGACATCGCGGTCGCGGCCGTCGTCAAGGACATCGAGAAGCGCGCCAAGCCGGTCGCCGCCTCCTCCGAGGTCGCTCAGGTCGGCACCATCTCGGCCAACGGCGATGCCGCCATCGGCAAGATGATCGCGCAGGCGATGCAGAAGGTCGGCAACGAGGGCGTCATCACCGTCGAGGAGAACAAGTCGCTCGACACCGAGGTGGACATCGTCGAGGGCATGAAGTTCGACCGCGGCTATCTCAGCCCCTACTTCGTCACCAACCCCGAGAAGATGACGGCCGAGCTCGAGGACGCCTACATCCTCCTGCACGAGAAGAAGCTGTCCGGCCTGCAGGCCATGCTGCCGGTGCTTGAAGCCGTGGTGCAGTCGGGCAAGCCGCTCGTCATCATCGCTGAAGACGTCGAGGGCGAGGCGCTGGCCACCCTGGTCGTCAACCGCCTCCGTGGCGGCCTGAAGGTCGCCGCCGTCAAGGCGCCGGGCTTCGGCGACCGCCGCAAGGCCATGCTCGAGGACCTCGCGATCCTCACCGGCGGCCAGCTGATCTCCGAAGACCTCGGCATGAAGCTCGAGAACGTCACGGTGAAGATGCTTGGGCGCGCGGGCAAGGTGGTGATCGACAAGGAGAACACCACGATTGTCAAGGGCGCCGGCAAGAAGCCGGAGATCGAGGCCCGCGTCGGCCAGATCAAGGCCCAGATCGAGGAGACCACCTCGGACTACGATCGTGAGAAGCTCCAGGAGCGGCTCGCCAAGCTCGCAGGCGGCGTCGCGGTAATCCGCGTCGGCGGCGCCACCGAGATCGAGGTCAAGGAGAAGAAGGACCGCGTCGAGGACGCGCTCAACGCCACCCGCGCCGCGGTGCAGGAAGGCATCGTCCCCGGCGGCGGCGTCGCGCTGCTCCGCGCCAAGAAGGCGGTTGGCCGTCTGACCAACGCCAATGCCGACGTCCAGGCCGGCATCAACATCGTGCTGAAGGCGCTGGAAGCCCCGATCCGCCAGATCTCCGAGAACGCGGGCGTGGAAGGCTCGATCGTCGTCGGCAAGATCCTGGAGAACAAATCGGAGACCTTCGGCTTCGACGCCCAGACCGAGGAGTATGTCGACATGGTCGAGAAGGGCATCATCGACCCCGCCAAGGTGGTGCGCACCGCGCTCCAGGACGCCGCGTCGATCGCCGGCCTGCTGGTGACCACCGAGGCCATGGTCGCGGAGTCACCGAAGAAGGAAGCCGCCCCCGGCATGCCGGCCGGTGGCGGCATGGGCGGCTTCTAAGCCCATCCGCGCCTGACAGTAGTTGCGAAGGCCGCCTCCGGGCGGCCTTCTTTTTTGCCGATCATGGCCCGAGCTTTCCAATTCAACCGGCGGCCAAAACCCACTACGGTGACGCCCGATTCGAATTGTTTGGGCATGATCTCATCGGAAAACCGCTGCACACTTTTCCGGATCATGCCCCATTGCCCCGGGGATTTCGTCGATGCGCCCGCTTCTGTTTTGCTCCACGGCCGTTCTGGCGGCTCTGCTTGCAGTTTCGCCTGAGGTCGCATCGGCCCAGATGAAGCTGGCGCCCAAGGCCACGGCGTCGGGCGGCGCCGAGACGCGCTATTTCACCTCGATCGACGGGCTGATGGACGGCAATGCCGACGTGATCCTGAAGGAGACACGCCAGGGCAAGACCGTCACCGCGGCCGTGCTCGACGTCTGTTATCCCGTCGCGAAGAATTCCGACCGCAAGGACCGCTTCATCGTCAATCTCCAGGTCGCGGGCCAGAACCTGACGGGTACGACTCAGAGCCTCGGCGCGAAGGCGCCGGTCACCGTCAAGCTGCTGCGCAAACAGGCCGGAGACACGTTCGAATTCCGCGGCCAGATCAGCATTGGCCAGGCCGTCACCGAGGTCACCTCGCCCGACAATTCCGATCTCAGCGAGAAGGAATTCCTCGACAACCAGACCTCCGACGACGGCATCACGCCGCAGCCGAAGGATTTCACCGACGTCTCACCGGAAGCGATCGCGGTCAAGGTCAAGGTGGATGCCGCGACCGAGTTCCTGAAGAGCCTGAAGGGCCAGGACGTCGAGGTGACGCTGGCGAGCCTCACCGTCGGCTGCGACGCGCTGCGCGCGGGCGAGCAGACCATCAACATGTCGGTCGATCCGGAGCGCGCCGGCACGCTGCTGGCAAAATTCAAGGCGATGCCCGGTGTCACTGCCGCGGGCTGGACCGCGGGCATGATCGAGATGGACCGCACCATCCGCATTCCCGCCGCCGACTGGCGCGACGGCGACAAGATCAACCGCGACAAGCTCGCGGCCGCGGTGGCTGGCGTGCTGAGCAGGACGCTCGCGGCAAAGCCGGTCTCGCAGAGCTTCAACCCGGCGACCGGCAAGCTCAAGCTGGTGTTCAAGCGGCCGAACCTGGATTTTCCCGCGCTCGAGCTCACCGACACGATCGAGGTTGCGGGTCTCGTCTCGCCCGACAAGCCCGGCACGACCGACAAGCTCATGCTCTGGGTCGGGAGTCCCGCGACCACGACCACTGACGAGAGCAGCGGCGCCAAGCTCAATCTCTCGGACGAAGCGACCGCCGACGAGGAAGGCGATCAGCCCGATGACAACGGTTCGGTCGAGGCGCTCGCCAAGGAACTGAAAGGCCAGCGCTGGGACGCCGACAAGTCGGTGTGGAAGTGACGTAACCCGCACATCAACTCTCGGTCGTCGCCCCGCTTGACCGGGCGACCCAGTACTCCGAGACGATTTTGATGCATCGAGAAGCTGCGGCGTACTGGATTCCCCGCTTGCCGCCTACGCTAAAGCTTCGGCGCCCCTGGACCTCAACCCCGGCGAAGCCTTGGCGTAGCCGGGTCGCGGGGAATGACAGCGGTGGCTAATTGCCGTTGACGCGGAAGCGCAGCGGCTTGGGGCCGACGAGCGTGAGCACGTCGCCCTGGCGCTTCCAGGTCTCGACGCTGCCGAGGGCCGCAACGAGATCGTCGTCGGCCTGCGCTCGCGCCGGCGGGCAGGAGCGGTCCTGGATCTGGCCGGGGACGAAGATCACGGTGTTGCCGGCAACCGAGAATTGGCCCTTGCCGCCCTTGCACCAGAGCTCCAGCACGACCTCGCCATTGTCGCCGATCTCGATGTTCGGAATCCGCTTCGAGCCCGGCTGCGGCAGCGCCTCCAGCGTCATCTCGGTGCCGAACGGAAAACCGTCCTCCGCACGCGCAAGCGTGGACATCGCGAGCATTGCAACCGCCGCACACACCGTCTGCCTGAACGAAACCATGAGACCTCTCGACCGACTTGATTTGCGGCACCTTCTATAAGACAGCGGCGCCGTTGAGAAGGTTCGCCCGTGCGCCACGCGAAAATCCCCGCGAGGACCAACCTCGCGGGGATTTGGGTTGAAGCGGGGCGTGGCCTGCTACTTCAGCACCATCGCCGTGAACGGCCAGACATAGGCCTGCAACGTCACGAACACGCCGACCAACGAGGCCAGCACGATCGAGTGCCAGAACACGAAGCGCAGGATCGTGCCTTCGTGCCCGTACCAATTCGTCGCGGTGGACGCGACCACGATCGACTGGGCGTCGATCATCTTGCCCATCACGCCGCCGGACGAGTTCGCCGCAGCCATCAGGATCGGCGACAGACCAAGCTGCTCGGAGGTGATCTTCTGAAGATTTCCGAACAGAACGTTGGAAGCGGTATCCGATCCCGTTAGCGCCACGCCCAACCAGCCGAGCAGTGTGCCGAAGAAGGGATAGAGCACGCCTGTTGCAGCAAAGGCGAGGCCGAGCGTCGCGTCCACGCCGGAGAGCCGCGTTAGCGTGCCGATCGCAAGCATCGCCGAGATCGTGATCAGCGAGATCGCGCAAAGCCGGATGGTGCGCCCGTATTCCGTCAAGAGCCGGCCAGGACCGACGCCCATCAGGAAGCCTGAGATGATCGCCGCAATCAGCATGCCCGTGCCGGTGAACGAGAGATAGGTGAAGCCGAACACCGCGCTCTCTTTCGTCGGCCCCGGCGCGACCGGCGGCATCTTGTTGATCATCTGATGCAGCTCGGGAACGGGGTAGTTCCAGGTAAAGATCGAGTTCGCCCAAGTCTTGAATCCACCATTGCCCCAGATCAGCATCACGATACAGACGATGATCCACGGCAGCAGCGCGCTGAACAGCTCGCTCTGCGTCAGCGGCGTCTTGTCCATCGGTTTTGCGGCGGCCATGGTGGCGGCCGATTCATCGCGGCCGCGCAGCGCAGGGGACAGCCAGAGCTGCCTCGGCTGCCAGACCTTCAGGAACAGGATCAGCGCGCCCATCGAGATCAGCGATGCGCCGATGTCGACGATCCAGGGATTGATGAAGTTCGAGATCACGAATTGCGGGACCGCGAATGACACGCCGGTGACCAGGATCGCCGGCCAGACATCCTTCATGCCCTTCCAGCCCGCGAACGCCCACACCACCCAGAACGGCACGATCAGCGAGAAGAACGGCAATTGCCGGCCGACCATCGCGCCGAGGATGTAGGGATCAAGCCCGGTGACCGAGGCAAGGCCCTGGATCGGCGTGCCCAGCGCCCCATAGGCGACCGGCGCGGTGTTGGCGATCAGCGACAGGCCGCTTGCTGCAAGCGGCGAGAAGCCGAGGCCGATCAGGACGGCGCCCGTGATCGCGACCGGCGTGCCGAAGCCCGAGGCACCTTCGAAGAAGGCGCCGAACGAGAATGCTATCAGCAGCAATTGCAGCCGCCGGTCCTCGGTGACGCCGCCGACCGCGCGCTTGAGCAATTCGAAGCGTCCGGTGCTCACCGTCACTTGGTAGAGGAAGATGACGTTGAGAACGATCCAGCCGATCGGGAAGAACCCGGTGACGATGCCCAGCACCGAGGCGCGGATCGACATGTTCGCGGGCATGGTGAAGACGAAGATCGTGATCAAATTGGCCACGATCACGGCGATGACCGCCGCGATATGAGCCTGGACGCGGCCGCTCGCGATCAGGACCAGCAATGTGACGACAGGGACTGCCGCCGCGATCGTCGACAGCACGGGGCTGTGCAACGGGTCATAAACTTGATTCCACATGGTCTTCCTCCCCCACGCATGTGTGCTGCAGGCGGCCCGCGTGGACAGCCGATCCTGCTTGGCGTTGAAGCGATAACCCCCGAGCCAGACGCGAATTCCTCGCGAATGCAGCGGTTCCCGTCCGCTCACAAGCTCGCGAAATCCCGAAGGCCCCCGCCCCGCGCCGTTGAGCCCATGCTAGGGTTGCAAGCTGCGACAAGCCAACGCAAATTGCAGGCCTTGCGACTTTAGTCTAAGCGCGCCGATTTCCGCCGTCGTCCCAAGTCTTTGGCCCCTGGCAGTTGTGCACATCCCCTCAGGAGACTCAGCTCTGTGAAGAACATCAGCGCCACGCTCGCGATCGTCTGGCGAATCGCCGCCCCATATTTCCGGTCGGAGGACAAATGGGCCGGCCGCGGTCTGCTGGCCGCTGTCATCGCGATGGAGCTGGCGCTGGTCGCGATCGACGTCCTGGTCAATCAATGGCAGAACCGGTTCTACAGCTCACTGCAGGCAAGTGACTGGGATAGTTTCGTCAGGGAGATCTGGATCTTCATTGGCCTCGCCTCCGCCTTCATCGCGCTGGCGGTCTACAAGCTGTACCTGAATCAGTGGCTCCAGATCCGCTGGCGGCAATGGCTGACCCGGCACTATCTGGGCGAATGGCTGCAAGGCGCCACCCACTACCGCATGCAGCTCAAGGGCGATGCGGCCGACAACCCGGACCAGCGCATCACCGAGGACGTCAAGAACTTCGTCGAGCAGACCCTGACTATCGGGCTCGGCCTGCTCTCGTCGATCGTGACGCTGTTCTCGTTCGTGATCATCCTCTGGGGGCTTTCCAACGCTGCGCCGTTGCACCTGTTCGGCGCCGATCTCATGATCCCCGGCTATCTGTGCTGGGGCGCGCTGGTCTACGCGATCTTCGGCACTGCGTTGACGCACTGGATCGGCGCTCCGCTGGTCAATCTCAATTTCGAGCAGCAGCGCTTCGAGGCCGACTTCCGCTTCAACCTCGTCCGCGTTCGCGAGAATTCCGAGCAGATCGCGCTACTCAAGGGCGAAGGCGCCGAGCGCGGCCGGCTGCTGGAGCGCTTCGGCTTCGTGATTGGTAATTGGTACGCCATCATGAGCCGCACCAAGCGCCTCACCGCGTTCACCGCGAGCTATCAGCAGGCCGCCGTGATCTTTCCCTACGTGCTGGTGGCGCCGGCCTTCTTCGCCAAGAAGATCCAGCTTGGCGACATGATGCAGACCGCCTCCGCCTTCTCGAGCGTACAAGGCGCACTGTCCTTCTTCGTCACGGCGTACCGGTCGCTGGCGGAATGGCGCTCGATCGTCGCGCGCCTCGACGGCTTCGAGATGTCGGTCGATGCGGCCGCGAATTTGCCGCCGCACGAGCCTGCGATTGCCCTCAAGGTCGCCGGCGGCAATCGCAATATCGCCCTCGAACAGCTCTGCGTGAACCTGCCGAGCGGCACGCCGCTGGTCGCCGCCGACGCCTTCTCCGTCCAGACGCCGGAGCGCGTGCTGGTGACCGGACCGTCGGGCTCCGGCAAGTCGACGCTATTCCGGGCCATCGCCGGCATCTGGCCGTTCGGCACCGGCAGCATCTTCGTCCCGGAAAAGGCGAAGCTGATGATGCTGCCCCAGCGTCCCTATTTCCCGGTCGGTGTGCTGCGCGACGCGGTGGTTTATCCGGCCGCGCCGGGCGCATTCGAAACCTCCCGTGTCAGGGACGCGCTGATCGCCGTGGGGCTGCCCGACCTCGCCGAACGGCTCGAGGAGGACGGTCATTGGAACCGGATGCTGTCGCTGGGCGAGCAGCAGCGCCTCGGGCTCGCCCGCGCGCTGCTGCACGCCCCGGACTACCTGTTCCTGGATGAGGCCACGGCCTCGCTGGACGAACCGTCCGAGGCCCGCCTGTACCGGCTGCTGGCGGAGAAGCTGCCGCAGGCCACCCTCGTCTCCATCGGCCACCGCTCGACGCTGGAAGCCTTCCATACCCGCAAGGTGACGATGGTGAAGCACGGCGCGATCCACGTCCTCGGTGACGGTGGTGTGCCGGTCGAGAAGGAGCCCAGCGCGGCACGCTGAGACGGCTCGACCGAGCCCTGAGGCTATTATGGCCCTTCGTTGCGGCCCTCCTTCGAGACGCCCGCCTTTGGCGGGCCCTCAGGATGAGGTCTGTCCTCGCGGTGAAATCTTTGACCCCTCATGGTGAGGAGCCCGCCGGAGGCGGGCGTCTCGAACCATGCAGGGCCCCGGCCCGGCGCCCCAAAGTCCCAAAGCAAAAGGGCGGCAGGTTTGCCCTGCCGCCCTTCATAAAGTCGCTTCGGGAAGAAGCTTACTTCAGGTTGCTCATCGCCGTCAGGTCGAACGACAGCTTGGCAATGCCGGCCGCGCCGCACCAGTTGGAGCCAGCGCCGCCCGGATTGATCGCGGTGACGTTGGTGGTACCGGTGGCATTGAAGGCGCTGGTGAAGGCGTTGCAATCACCCTTGTTCAGGTCGGTGTCGGAGTAACGCAGGTCCAGCGTGAACACCTTGTAGGTGAAGCCGATGCCGATGTTCCAGGTGTTGTAGTCCTTGTACGGGATACCGTTGGCGAAAACGGTGCCCACGCCGGTGCCGTAGAAGGCGTCCGAAGTACCGAACCACTGCCGGCCGAACTCACCCGACACGTACATGCCCATGCCGGAGGGACCGAAGGCCGTGCTGGGCGCCGTGTACTTGGCGGTCAACGAAGCGTAGTTGCCCCAGGCACCCGAGTTCAGGAAGTTCGGCGAGTAGTACTCGGTCGCGCCGACCGTGAAGCTGTCGTTGATGGTGTAGTTCACCTTGCCGTAGACTTCGACGAAGCTGACGTCCTTCTTCATGACGTTGCCGTCGGCGAGGAAGATCGTGGTCGTGCTGACGCCGCAGACGTTGCCGCCGGGAATGCCGCCGGTGAGCACGTTGTCGGCGCAGCTGCCGCCCGGATACAGGTAGCCCCAGACACCGATGTCGAAGGCGAAGGCGCCGAAGGTCGGGCGGATACCGCCGTAGATATCGACTTCAGCAGCGGCGCGATTGGCGAAGGAGATGCTCTCCGCGGACACGCCGACGTAGAGCTGGAGGTCCTTGTTGACGTTGTAGCGCGGCTCGAAATAGGCCGCGACCGACGGCTTGTGGTTCGACTGCGTGACGCCGCGGAAGATGTAGTCGCTCATGATGGCGCCGCCGAAGGCGATATCCCAGGGGTCAAACGCGACGACCGGCGGGGCCTTCAGCGCCTTCACTCGCATGTCTGCCGCGAAAGCCGAGCCCGTCACCATTGCCAGCGCCGTTGCCAACAAAGCCACTTTTTTCATTTCGATCCCCATCACCAGTTCTAAGACCCCAGCCGATCCCGGAAGCCCCCGGAACGCTCGACCTGATTGAAAATTTCGTAACTGCGGCAATTTGGATGGAGTGACGTAAACCGTGAAGCAAAAAACACGGGCATCTGCCGACTTTTTGGGCGTTCTGACGATTCTACGGAAGGTTGTCAGCCTGTGTGTCTTCTTGATCACATTATTTGCATGCCAAAGTGCACTGGGGGGCCCGGGTTAGTACGGGCCCCGCGGTACCGTGCTGCCCGCGCCACGAATCAGGCTGCTTCCGGACAAGACCATCCCGCGCGCGCCGTCGCGCCGATGCAAAAAGGCCGCAGCATCGCTGCGGCCTTCCTGTTGTCGATCATGGTCGTCGGATTGGATCCAGCGCTTTGCCTAACCTTGGGCCTAACCTTGTCCTTCGGCCGGCGTCGTGTCCGCAGAAGACGAAGGCATCGCCCAGCTTGTCTCGGCGGCGGGCTCGGGAGCCGGAGCTGCCGGTGTTGACGGCTTCGGCGCGGGAGCTGCCTTCGCCTTCTTCGGCGCCGCTTTCTTCGCAGCCTTCTTGGCGGCCTTCTTAGGGGCAGCCTGCTTAGCGGCCTTCTTGGCCGACTTCCTGGCGGCCTTCTTTGGCGCGGCCTTCGCAGATTTCTTTGTGGCCTTCTTGGCAGACTTCTTCGCGGATTTTTTGGCTGCCTTCTTTGAGGTCTTCTTCGCCGCTACTGCCTTCTTGGCCTTTTTGGCCTTCTTGCTTTTCTTCTTCTTCGCTTTCGCCATCGTGGTCCTCCTGTTGCCGCCGAACAATGGTCGATCGGGCGTCTTCAGCCGTCACCTCCGGACGAAAGCTCAGCCTTCGAAAGCTCGGCCTTCGAAAGCTCGGCCTTCGAAAGCTCAGTCTTGCGCGTTCAATGCCGGCCGCGACCCGCCCGTAGCCCAATCGAGAAGCTCAATCGTGTGTACGACCGGAACTGACGTGCCACTGGCAATCTGCACCATGCAGCCGATATTGCCTGCGGCAATCATGTCCGGCTTGACGCTCGCGATGTTGGCGACCTTGCGATCGCGCAACCGGCCCGCAAGCTCGGGCTGGAGAATGTTGTAGGTGCCCGCCGAACCGCAACACAAATGGCTCTCCGGCACATCTTTCACCACGAATCCATTATTGGAAAGCAATTCTTTCGGAAGGCCCGTGATTTTCTGCCCGTGCTGCAACGAACACGCAGAGTGATAGGCGACGACGATGTTGTCCTTTCGCGCTGTGGCCGCGAGTCCAAGGCCGGCGACGTATTCAGTGATGTCCTTGGCGAGCGCGGAGACCTTCGCCGCATCGGCGGCAAACGCAGCATCCTCTCGCAGAAGATAGCCGTAGTCCTTGATCACGGTGCCGCAGCCGGACGCGGTCACCAGGATGGCGTCGAGCCCCTCGCCGGCCGCTTCCGCGCGCCACGCCGCGACATTGGCGCGAGCCCGCGCCAATGCGTCCTGGTCGTTGCCGAGGTGATGGGTCAGCGCGCCGCAACACTGCTCGTCCCTGACGAGGACGACCTCGATGCCGTGGCGCGTGAGGAGACTGATGGCGGCCTGGTTGATGCGCGGCGCCAGCACCTGCTGGGCGCAGCCCTGGAGCAGCGCGACCCGGCCGCGCTTCTTGCCGAGAGCCGCGAACACACTTCCAGCGGCGGGCCCCCGCGGCGGCAGCCGGCTCGGCGCCAGCGCCAGCATCGCCTTGAGGCGCAGGATCATGCCGGGCGTCGCCGATGGCCGGGGCGTCGGCAGGAATGCGGCCAGCGGGCGGGCCAGCCGTGCCAGCACCATGCTGGCGCGGAAACGCTGCGGGTCCGGCAAGACGAAGGCCAACACCCGGCGCAGCAGCCGCTCGGCCAGCGGCCGCTCGTAACGCTGCTCGATCCTGACCCGGGCCTGATCGACCAGATGCATGTAATTCACCCCCGAGGGGCAGGTCGTCATGCAGGCCAGGCACGACAGGCAGCGGTCGACGTGTTTGACCACTTCGGCCGTCGGCGTCTGGTCCTTCTCCAGCATCTCCTTGATCAGATAGATGCGGCCGCGCGGGCTATCGAGTTCGTCGCCAAGCAGCACATAGGTCGGACAGGTTGCGGTGCAGAAGCCGCAATGGACGCAGGCGCGCAGGATCTTGTCCGCTTCCGCGATGTCGGGATCGGCGAGCTGCGCGAGTGAAAATTCGGTCTTCATGCGGCAGCGCCCCGCGTCAGCCGGCCCCGGTTGAGGATGGTCTTCGGATCGAAACTGGCGCGGACCCGCTCGCTCAGCGCGGCAAGGCCAGGGGCTTGCGGGTGGAATACATCGATCGCGCGCCTAATGTCCTCGGCCGCCCGGATCAGCGTGGCGTGCCCGCCGGCTGCATTCGCACGTTCGCGCACGGCCGGGCCATGCGCGTCCGGCTTCGGTGGCAACGCCGCCCAGATCAGTCCACCGCCCCAATCGTAGATCAATTCGCCACCGGTCTCGCGCGCCAGCAGCGTCCCGAGCGCCGCGCCCGACGCCGGCGGACAGACGATCCGCCAGACCGGCCAGGCCCCCAGCGCGCCGCCAGCCGCGAACGGCAGGACATCGCGGATCGTGGTCCACAGCGCCGCTGACGCCGTGTCCTCGACGAGAGTCGCGGTTCCGAACGGCGCCAGCAATTCGCGCAGCGAGCCGGCACGGTGGGCGGCCGAGGCGGTAATGCCTTCGAGCCGCAGCACGGTCAGCGCCTCGCCTTGGTCTGCGATATCGCCGAGACCTTCGATCCTGGTCCGGAACGCCGATTTCGGCAGGTGCGCGGCCCCGGAAACGTCGAAGGGCGAGCCAAGCGCCGCCGTCATTGCCTTGTTCGCGGCGGCATCGTCGAGCCCGCGCAGCAACAGCGTCCGCTCGGCCTCCGGCTTCGGCATCACCTTCAGGGTGACCTCGGTCATGACCGACAGCGTGCCCCAGGAACCGGCGAGAAGCTTGCAGAGGTCGTAGCCGGTGACGTTCTTCACCACCTTGCCGCCGGTCTTGAAGCTGTCGCCGAAACCGGAGACGGCATGCGCCCCGAGCAGATGGTCGCGCGCCCCGCCGGCCTTGATCCGGCGCGGACCGGCCAGGCCAGCCGCGATCATGCCGCCGATGGTGCCGAGCGCGGGCGTGCCGAGCAGTGACGCCGTGTTCATCGGCTCGAAGGCGAATTGCTGGTTCTTGGCATCGATCAGCGACAGCACGTCGGCCAGCGGCGCCCCGGCCTGGAGCGTGACAATGAGTTCGTTGGGCTCGTAGGCGGTGATGGCATTCAGCGCGGAGACGTCGAGCACGGCGTTGGTCGCCATCGCATGGCCGATGCTACGCTTGGAGCCATGACCGATGATCTCGAGCGGCTGCTCATTGGCAATCGCCGCGCGCACCACCTCTTCGACGTCTTTGGCGTCTCGTACCTTGAGCGTATCCACGCCTGTAGCGGGTAACGAAGTTTGCAGCGAAAATCAAATTTGGCGCGTTGCAGCGAGGCGACGCTAGAATCGCGGGATGTCAGGAAACGCCAGCTTGCCGGCGTGGACGTGCATGCGGCCGAGCTCGGCGCAACGGTGCAGGGTCGGAAACACCTTTCCGGGATTGAGCAGGCCCTGCGCGTCGAAGGCGCATTTCAGGCGCTGCTGCTGGTTGAGGTCGATCTCGCTGAACATCTCCGGCATCAGATCGCGCTTCTCGATGCCGACGCCGTGCTCGCCGGTGAGCACGCCGCCGAACTCGACGCAGGCGCGCAGGATGTCGGCGCCGAAGGCCTCGGCGCGCTCGATCTCGCCGGGCTTGTTGGCATCATAGAGGATCAGCGGATGCAGATTGCCGTCGCCGGCATGGAACACGTTGGCGCAACCGAGCTGGTATTTCTCCGATAGCTCGCGGATGCGCGCCAGCGCCTTCGGCAGCGCACCGCGTGGGATGGTGCCATCCATGCAGAGATAGTCCGGGGAGATGCGGCCCACGGCGGGGAACGCAGCTTTCCGGCCGGCCCAGAACAGATTGCGCTCGGCCTCCGAGGTCGAGATCTGGCAGGTGGTCGAGCCGCAAGCGTTCGCAATCGTCTCGACCCGCGTGATCAGCTCGTCGACCTCGATCTTGGGACCGTCGAGCTCGATGATGAGGAGCGCCTCGACGTCGAGCGGATAGCCGGCATGGACGAAGGCTTCCGCGGCGTGGATCGCAGGCTTGTCCATCATCTCCATGCCACCGGGAATGATGCCGGCGCCGATGATGCGCGCCACGCATTCGCCGGCCGCCTCGACTTGCGCGAAGCCGACCATCAGCGCGCGCGCCGTCTCCGGCTTTTGCAGGATACGCACCGTGATCTCGGTGATGACGCCGAGCAGGCCTTCGGAGCCGGTGATGACGCCCATCAGGTCGTAGCCAGAGTTCTCCGCCGACTTGCCGCCGATGCGCAGGATCTCGCCGCTCATCAGCACGATCTCGCAGCCGAGCACGTTGTTGGTGGTCATGCCGTATTTCAGGCAGTGCACGCCGCCGGAATTCTCCGCGACATTACCGCCGATCGAACAGGCGATCTGCGAGGACGGATCCGGCGCGTAGTAGAATCCGGCATGGGCGACGGCCTGACTGATCGCGAGGTTGGTGACGCCGGGCTCGGTGACGACGGCGCGGTTGTCGAAGTCGATCTCGCGGATGCGCTTGAACTTGCCGAGGCCCAGGAGCACGCCGTCTTCCAGCGGCAGCGCGCCGCCGGACAGCGAGGTGCCGGAGCCGCGCGGCACCACTTTGATGCCCTGCCCTGCACAATATTTCAGGACGAGCGAAACCTGCTCGGTCGTGTCGGGCAACACCACGACCATCGGCGGCTGCCGATAGGCCGTCAATCCGTCGGATTCATAGGCCCGCATCTCGGCGGTGCTGTCGATCACGCCTTCGCCCGGCACGATTGCGCGCAATGCAGCCACGATCTCGGCGCGGCGCGCGAGCACGGCCTGGTCGCTCGCCGGCATCATGATGGCCATAACATTTCCTTCATGGCATTTCCTTCCGGCCGAGGCCGCACGATCGATTTGTCGCGGTAAATCAACCACGTCCGCGGTGGTTTGGGTAGGCCATCCGAAAGTCGGATCGACGATCCTGCGCGAGTTCGCTCTGGGACAAGTAGGAAATCGTGAAACCTGTCATAGCTTGGCGGCTTGTCCAATCCGGGCAGGCCTGCCAAAACCGGCAGGTCCGACCATTGCCGATCAGGCAAGCAACAGACCAGCCCCCAGGGAAGAGACGAAGAGCACCCGATGACAAAACTGATTTTTGGCGCATTGACCATCCTCACCGCGATTGCCACCGCACCCAGCGCGATGGCGCAGGACGTCGCGGCCGGCAAGTCGTCGTTCAACAAATGCCTGGCCTGTCACGCGATCGGCGAAGGCGCCAAGAACAAGGTCGGCCCCGAGCTCAATGGCCTCGACGGCCGCAAGTCCGGCACCGCGCCGGACTACAATTATTCCGACGCCAACAAGAATTCCGGCATCACCTGGAACGAGGCCGTGTTCAAGGAATACATCAAGGACCCCAAGGCCAAGATCCCCGGCACCAAGATGGCGTTCGCCGGCATCAAGAACGAGACCGAGATCAACAATCTCTGGGCCTATGTGTCGCAGTTCGACAAGGACGGGAAGATCAAGCAGTAAGCGGCTGAACGGCGGCCGCTAATCGGCGGCCGCCTGCGCCGGAACGATGTTTCCGATCATCGTCTCGATCTCGGTCTTCACGAGATCGGGCACCGCGTTCTGCACCATGTGGCCGAGATCCGGCAGCACGATCAGCTTCGCATTCTGCACGGTGGCGGCGAACGGGCGCGCGTGAATGTCGGTCTTCACCGTCTTGTCGGGTTCGCCGGCGATGATCGTGACCGGCGCCGATATCTCGCCGTAGCGCGCGACCTGCGCGGCGACCGCTTCCTTCAGGGTCACCAGATCATAGGCATTGGCGATGAACTCGCGCGGGCGCAGCAGCAGCGGCGTCGCGGAGTCCTGCACGAAGCCATCCGGCATCATTTGCGGCAGGAAGACGTTGCGCGCGCCGGGCTCGCTCAGGAAATAGCCCAGCGGCAGGGTTATGGTGTAGGCGAGCAGCGGGCCGATCACCGGCGTTGCGATGATCTCGTTGTAGCGGCCGACGCCGCCGCGCCAGGGATGGGTGACGGGCGCGAGCATGACAAGGCCCGCGACGCGGCCGCGATGATCGAGCGCCAGCCGCGCGCCGAGCGCACCGCTCCAGGAATGCACCACGAAGACCGCGCGATCGATCCCAAGCTTGCCGAGCGCCTCATCGATCATCCGCGCCTGCACCTCCGGCGTCGAATCCTGCCGCCGCGCCCGCGTGCTCCAGCCATGGCCGGGACGATCGATCAGTATGACGCGATGATCTCTGGCAAGGAGATCGCCGAGCGGCCGCCGCATCGCTTCGAGGTTGGAGCTCGCGCCGTGCAGCATCACGACCGGCAGGTCGGAATCGCGCGGGCCGATATCGACGAGGTGAAGCACCGCACCCTCGACCTCGATCATCCGGCCCTGCGGTGGAAAGGCGCGTTGCACGGCGAGGACGCCGGCCTGCGTGACCAGCGCCAGCACAACCAGCGCGGTCACGACTGACATCACGATCATGGATGGAATCCGGGCGATCCAGGGCACAGGGCAGTTACGTGGCTTGCAGGCGGCAGTTTCGCCCGGGGAGCCTCCGCGCTCCACTGGAAAGGCCGGGGCTGTGGATATGTGCATAATTCAAGCAGGAAAAAATGCAACGAAATCAATGGCACTTCTCGCGGTAAGTCAGCCCCGAACGGCTTCATGCAGTCGTCATCGCGGCTTCCTTATAATCGCCACGGTCGGTTCCGCCATTTAGACGCGGGTGGGCGCCGATCGTGCTCGCAACCCTCTGGGATGCGGGAAAGACCGGCAGGATTTATCCTGATTTGAACCGGAGAATTTCGATGAGCCTGAGATCCAAAGACACTGCGATCGACGAGATCGTGGCAAGCTGCAACGGCGACCTTCGCGGTGCCGTGCGCGCGCTGCTGCTGATCAACGAGCACCTCGAGACGGAGCTGGCGAAGGCCTACGCCGCAGCGGTCGATCGCGGCCTCGCCGAGCGCAGCGGCAACGTCTTGCACTAGGTCGCTGTCGACCTAATTGGTGCTGTCCTCGTCCTTTTCCTCGTCAGGCGTGGGTGGGGGACAGGCGCGGATGGTCGAACGGGCAAGCTTGGCGTCGGCCTTCGATTTGTAGGGACCGTCACCGAACCAGACGTCGCCGATGATCACGGGATTGCTGGTCACGATGTTGCATTTTCCGGTGGCGCGGTTGCCGACCACCCAGAACAGTCCGTCGGCAAGGCTCGCCGTGCCCGACGCCAGCAGCAATATACCTGCAAAGATCAAACGCTTCATGGCTGTGCTCCCGCCATGAAGGTAGGCCTGCGGCGGGGCCACCCATACCCCTCGTAAGGCGGCGCGTGTCATCGTGGTTAATCCGCCTGCGCCGCATTCGCTCGAGCAATGATCGACTTGTCCGCTAAATATCGCGGCCTTCGACCTTCTCGGTCAGCGACTTGACCTGGTCGGGGATCTTCTCGAGGTGCGGATTGACGGCGAGCGCCTTGCGGTAGGCCTCGAGCGCGCGCTTTTCGTCGCCGACCTCCTGCATGATCATGCCGAGGCCTGCGAGCGCGCCGAAATGGCGGGGCTCGCGGATCAGCACCTCGCGAATGTCGGCAAGCGAGCGGCCATAATCGTTCTGCATGTAGTAGAGCGTCGCGCGACGATTCCAGGCCTCGATATAGTCGGGCCTCAGCTTGACGACCGAATCCAGCAGCTTGATAGCAACCTCGATCTTCTTTGCGTCGACCGCGGTCTTGGCCCGCGCCATCAAAAGCGCCGCGGTGTCGCTCGGGGTCTGGATCCAGATCGCCCAGATCCGCGCCTCGACGTGCTTGGCGCTGGCTTCGTCGGGCGCAGCTTTCAGTGCGCCGAACAGGAAATCGAGATTCTTGGTGCGATCGACCTTGGGCAGCTTGGCCGGCGCTTCCGGAAGTTTCTTCTGCTTGCCGGGCGGGGCCGGCGGATTAATCTGCTGTGCCAGCGCAGGAGCGAGGCCGGCGGCTCCCAGTACGAGAGCCAGACAAAGGGTGCGCGCGACGAAGAATCTCACTGCCATGGTCGAAGTCTAAACGCGCAAAGCCGCCCTTGCAAAGCAGGGCGGCGTCAAACTCGTGTGAGACCGTGGTCTTGCGGGGCGCGCGCTGGCGTCCGGCAGGGCAATATCAGCCCTGACGCGCCTTGAAGCGGCGCTGCACCTTGTTGATCACATAGACCCGGCCCTTGCGGCGGACCAGGCGGTTGGCGCGATGGCGACCGCGCAGCGATTTCAGCGAGTTACGGACCTTCATGGCAGAATCCTGAACGTTCGAAAGGCCGTGTTCGGCACTACCGTTTCGGCACGCGCGAATGAGGCAAAATGAGATTTTCCCGCTGGCGGACCGACCGCCCGGGACGGGGCGGTTCTTAAGGCATGGGAGGACCGGATGTCAATGTTAACTGCCCCAATCCCACCCAGCAAATTCTTAAAAACAACCCCATGCAAAGTAGAAGCGGCCGGATCGGCCCAATCTGGCTCGGACGACGCCTGTCCTACAACGCCTTATCCCACAACGCCTTGCCAAGTTCGTTATATCATATAATCAATTCGGCAACCCGTCGGGAGGAAACCCATGCCAAAGCTGAAGCTGCCGAACATCGACGACGTCGTCGCCATCGACATCCATACCCATGCCGAAGAGCCCTGCGGCACCCATCCCGACGACGGCTATGACGATTTTCAGGCGCAGATGGCGGACTATTTCAAGTCGCCGCACAAGCATCCGCCGACCGTGCCGGAGACCGCCGCCTACTATCGATCCAAGAACATCGCCGCGGTGATCTTCCCGGTCGACGCCGAGCGCGAGACCGGCTTCCGCCGCTACAAGAATGAGGAGATGCTGGAGATCGCCTCCGACCATCTCGACGTTCTCATCCCCTTCGTCTCGATCGACCCGCACAAGGGCAAGCTCGGGGTGCGCGAGGCGCGCAAGCTGATCGAGGAATACGGGGTGCGCGGCTTCAAATTCCACCCGACCATGCAGGGCTTCTACGCCAACGACCGCATGGCCTATCCGCTCTATGAAGAGATCAACAATGGCGGCGCGATCGCGCTATTCCACACCGGCCAGACCGGGGTTGGCTCCGGCATGCCCGGCGGCATGGGGATGCGGCTGAAATATTCCAACCCGATGTACATGGACGACGTCGCGGCTGATTTTCCCGACCTCAAGATCATCCTCGCCCATCCCTCCTTTCCCTGGCAGGAAGAAGCACTGTCGGTCGCGACCCACAAACCGAACGTCTATATCGACCTCTCGGGCTGGTCGCCGAAATATTTCCCGCCGATCCTGGTGCGCTACATCAACTCGATCCTGCAGGACAAGATGCTGTTCGGCTCGGACTGGCCGGTGATCACGCCGGACCGCTGGCTGTCGGACTTCGCCAAGATCGAGATTCGCGACGAGATCCGGCCGAAGGTGTTGAAGGCCAACGCAAGGAAGCTGTTGGGGATCTAGAAAGCGCGTCGAGGGCTTCGATCCATTGACCGAAGCCCTCACACTTAGGTGCTCAATTCTCAGACTTGTGCGAGGCCTCCATCCACGAAGACCTCGCCGCCGGTCATGAAGCTGCTGTCTGAGGAGGCCAGGAACGCGGCCACCGCCCCCGTTTCGCTCGGGTCGCCCACACGCCCGAGCGGCGTCATGCTTCCAAGCGCGTCGAACGCTTCCTCGCCGACGATCTCCAGCGCCAGCTCCGTCTTGGTCGGCCCCGGGGACAGCACATTGACGCGAATGCCTGTGCCGCGCAGGTCCAGCGCCCAGCTGCGCGCCAGATTGCGGATCGCGGCTTTGGTCGCGCTGTAGACGCTGAATTGCGGCGTCCCCATCACGCCCGTGCTCGAACCGGTCAGGATGATCGATGATCCCTGCTTCATTAGCGGCAGGGCCTTCTGCACCGTGAACACCAACCCTTTCACGTTGATGTCGAAGATCTGATCGTAATGTTCGGGCGTGATCTCGCCGAGCGGCGCAAACAATCCGGTCCCAGCATTGGCGAACAGAATATCGAGCCCGCCGCGTTCGGCCTTCACCGCCGCGTATAACCTGTCGAGGTCGGACATATCCGTCACCGAGCCCCTGACGGCGCGCGCCGAGGAACCCAGCTGCGCCACGGCGGCGTCGAGCGGCTCCTGCCGCCGCCCGAAGAGATAGACGAACGCACCTTCGTCGATGAATCGCTTGGCGGCGCCAAGCCCGATCCCGGTTCCACCGCCCGTCACCACCGCCGTCTTGCCTTGTAGTCTGCTCATGATGTGCTCCTTCATTAGGGTTGCACTGAGCTGGCGGCGTACCCACCTATCGGCAAGTATGTACCTTTTGGTAAGTACCCTAAAATGTCGTCAGATCTTTCGGCCCCGATTCCGCCGGCGCAGGCTTCACCGCCCGCCCAGAATTGCACCCCGACCTTGCCCGGCTTCACGTGTGGCCTCGACGCGACCCTGCGGGTCGTCGCCGGCAAGTGGAAGCCGCTGATCCTGTACTTCCTCGCCCAGGGCGGGCCGACCCGCTATGGCGAGTTGCGGCGAGCCGTGCGCGACGTCAGCGACAAGATGCTGATCCAGCAACTCAAGGAGCTGGAGGCCGATGGTCTCGTGAAGCGGACCGACTACAAGGAAGTGCCTCCGCGGGTCGACTACAGCCTTACCGCTTTGGGCCACAGCCTGGCTCAGGCGCTCGTGCCGCTGTGCTCGTGGGGCACGGAGCACATGGCCGAGGTCAGCCGCGTCTTCGCCGAGCGCGACGCCTGGAATACCAAGAGGCGGTGATTCTGATGACCACGTTGTGCGATCAATTCACGCTTGCCAGATAGCCCGCCAAAATTCTCCGGCTTTCGCTGAGCGTCTCGATACGTTCATCGATCAGCCCGACCTGCTGCGTGAGTATTTTTCGTAGCTCGTTGCACGGCGTGAAAGTTGGATCGTTGTTCCTTACGCAGGGGAGCAGCCGCTCGATGGTTTCGAGCGTCATTCCCGCGCCGCCGAGCATCTTGATCCGCCGAACGGTTTCCTCTTCGGCCAGGCCATAGTCGCGGTAACCGGAATCGGTCCGCAGCGGCGCAAGCAGTCCTTCGCCTTCATAGTAGCGCAGCATTCGGACGCTGACCCCCGTCCGCCGGGAGAGTTCGCCGATTCTCATCTGAAGCCTCTTGACCCTGACAGTTCTGTCAGACCTTACAGACTTTGCTCGTCCAAGTGAATGCCACTTGTGAAGGGAGCAACGATGAAAGCCTACCATTTGAATGGCCATGCTGGTGCCGGCCGACTTGTGCAGGTCGACGTCAGCAAACCCGAACCCGCCAATGGCGAGGTCCGCATTCGGGTCGAAGCGGTAAGCCTGAATTACCGCGACCTCCTGATCCTGGACCGTGCAGGCCAAGGCGAGCTCAACGGCCGCGTACCGCTCTGCGACGGCGCTGGCGTCGTTGACGCCGTCGGCTCCGACGTCGTGCAATGGCAGGTGGGCGATCGTGTCGCCGCATCGTACTTTCGCGATTGGATCTCGGGGCCGTTCAAGGCGAGCTACATTGCCTCAGCGCTCGGCAGCAACGCCCTTGACGGAATGCTGGCTGAATATGTCGTGCTGCCGGCGACCGCGCTGGTCTCAGTGCCGGCGCATTTGTCCGCGGTGGAGGCTGCGACCCTGCCCTGCGCTGGCGTCACGGCTTTTCATGGCCTCGTCGCACGCGGCGGGATGGGCAAAGGCGATACGTTGCTGGTCCAGGGAACGGGCGGCGTCGCGCTGTTCGGCCTTCAATTCGCAGCGGCGCTGGGCGCGCGTGCGATCGTGATATCCTCCTCGAACGAAAAACTCGCCCGCGCCAAGGCGCTGGGCGGCTCGATCCTCATCAACTACCGCGACACGCCTGACTGGGATGTCGCCCTCATGAAGGCGACGAATGGCGCCGGCGCCAGTCACATCCTCGAACTCGGCGGTCCCGGCACCTATGACCGATCGCTGCGATCGGTCGCTTCGGGTGGCAAGATCGTTCAGATTGGAGTTTTGACAGGGTTCGGCCCCAAGCCCGACCTCGCGCGCCTTCAGTGGGAGAACGCCGACATCATCGGCGTCACCGTTGGATCGCTCGAACACTTTGCCGCGATGAATCGCTTCCTGACCGAACATGCTATCCACCCGATTGTCGATCGGATCTATGGTTTCGACGAGGTCGCCGAAGCATATGCGCACCTGCGGACCGGCTCACATTTCGGCAAGATCGTGATCAGATTCTAGAAACCAGGCGTCCAAGTCGCGTTTCCGTCTTGGATCGATACCGCGGCGCCTTGTATAGTTCGTGGACCGCAACGATCCCGGAGGACAGGTCAATTGAGCCTCAAAGCCGTTGTCTTCGATGCCTACGGAACGCTCTACGACATCCAGTCGGTCGCGGAGACCACCGAGGATGCGTTTCCGGGCTACGGTGAGATCATCACGCAGATCTGGCGGATCAAGCAGCTCGAATACACCTGGTTGCGCTCGCTGATGCGACGCTACCAGGACTTTGCAGCCATCACGCGCGACTCGCTTGCCTATACGCTGCGCGTGCTCGGGCTCGCTTACGAGAACGAGGCATTCGAGCGCGTGATCGAGAAATATCTGCATCTCGATCTCTATCCGGATGCGACGGCAGCGCTCACGGCTCTGAAACCGCGAAAACTCGCCATCCTCTCGAACGGCAGTCCGGACATGCTGAATGCGCTGGTGCGCAACTCCGGCCTCGACGCCCTGCTCGACGCCACGATCAGCGTCGACGCGAAGAAGATCTTCAAGCCTAGCCCGGAAGCTTACATGCTGATCGGCGAGGTGCTCGGCACCGCGCCGGACGAGGTGCTGTTCGTCTCCTCCAATCCCTGGGATGTCGCGGGCGCGAAAGCGTTCGGACTGAACGTTGCCTGGATCGAACGGGTGACGCCGGAAGCGATGGCGCTGGCTTGCGTCGAGAACGAACTCGTGGCACCGCTGACGATGTTCAAGGCGATCCGCACCCAGATGGACGAGCTCGGCTTTGCGCCGGATCATCGTGTCCGGACGCTCTCGGAGCTGCCAAGGATTGCTTAGGCATCGCCGCCCGCCCGTAGGTCTGGAATGAGCTGACTGGAATGAGCCTGGAATCCGTTCGCAATTTCTTCGCCGAAAAAGCCCCCGACATCACCGTTATCGAATCCCAGATCAGCTCCGCGACAGTGCCGCTGGCCGCGGAAGCCTATGGTGTCGAGCCCGGGATGATCGCCAAGACGCTGTCGTTGCGGATCGGCGAGCGCGTGATCCTGATCGTTGCAGCCGGCACTTCGCGCATGGACAACAAGAAGGTGAAGGCGGCGTTTGGCGGCAAGCCGAAGATGCTGGGACTTGAAGAGGTCGCGGAGGTCACCGGCCACGAGGTCGGCGGCGTCTGCCCGTTCGGACTGAAGTCGCCGCTGCCGGTCTATTGCGACGTCTCGCTGAAGGCGTTCGACGTGGTGGTGCCGGCCGCCGGCTCGACGCATAGCGCGGTGCGCATCACGCCCTCCCGGATGGCCGAGCTGACCGGGGCGGAGTGGGTCGATGTCTGCGAGGTCAGGTCCGAAGCGCGCTAATCATCCTCGTCGTAAGGCCGGGGCTGGGTCGCCGGAGGCGGCGGCGCATTGTTATAACGTGGCGCCGGCGCGGCGCGATTGCCCGGAACCTGCTGCTGCGGCGGCATCTGGTTGTTGGACTGGAACACGGCGCGACAACCGCTGGAGAGCTGTGACGTGTTCTGCCGCAAGCAGGCCGTAATGCGGCTCACATCAGGGATCTGGTCGCTGCACAGCCGCCACACATCCGGCGTGCAGGCCATCTGCTGCTCCATAGTTCCACGATACTCTTCAGCGGATGCAGCGCCCTGCGCGACGATGCCGCCGATCGCAAGCGCCACACCCAGCGCAATCCGCTCTGTTCGCATGTCCGATTCCTTCACGAGTCTCTCGAATTCTGTTCAATCAATGAGACGCGGAGAGGTTCTGGACCAACAAAAAAATGTGAAAACGAGCTAGGAACCTATTCGACCTTGCCGATCTTCTTCACCGCCGTAATCAGCCGCGCGCTGTCGACCGCCACGAACTCGGCGAACGCCGGTGCGTCCTGATAGGCGACGAGACTGCCCGACGTTTCGAAGGCCTTGAGCACGTCCGGGCTCGTCATCACCTGCGCCATCGCCTCGCGCAGCCGAGTCACGATCGGCGCAGGAAGAGCATTCTGTGCAAAGAGCCCGGCCCAGATGTACATCTCGACGTCCTTATAGCCGAGCTCCTGGAACGTCGGCACATCGGGGAAGCTCGCGATGCGCCGCGCACCGCTATTGCCGAGCACCCGCAGCTTGCCGTCGTCAACCTGCGGCTTCAGCGTGCCGGGAGCTGCTGCAATCGCCTGCACAGTGCCGCCGAGCAGCGCGGTCAGTGCGGGACCTGCGCCGCGAAACGGCACATGCAGCAGCTTGATGCCGGCGCTGTTTGCAAACATCTCCATCGCCACATGCAGCGTGCCGTAAGGCCCCGACGAACCATAGGTGATCTGGCCCGGCCGCTTCCTGGCGTCCTCGACGAAATCTTGCGCCGTCTTCCACGGCGCTGAGGCCGGCACCGCGAGCAGCGTGGGATCGGCCAGCACCCGTGCGATGGGCATGAACTGCGAGACCTCGTAGGCGACCGGACGATCGAACAGCCGGTCGGCCTCGGGCAGCACCGCGAGCGAGGACAGCGTCATCAGCAACGTGTAGCCGTCGGGCTCGGCGCGCGCCGCCGCGGCATTGCCGACGGATCCACCGCCACCGCCGGCGCGGTTGTCGACGATGACCGCCTTGCCGAGGATGCGCTCCAGCGCCTGTGCGACGGGGCGGGCCGCAAGATCCGCCTGGCCGCCGGCCGGAAACGGCACGATCATGGTGATGTTGCGAGCGGGATAGGCTTGCGCGAAAGCCGCGCTCGACAACGCAGGCAACAACGGCAATGCGGCAGCGGCGCGCAGGACATCGCGTCGATCCATGGCAGATTCCCCCTGTTTTCTTGTTTCGCTGCCAGCCTAGCGTGACCGTCCGCAAGAACAAGCCGCGCGCGCGGGATTAACGAAGCATTATCCATATTCCGCCCGGTCAGGAACGCCCCGAGGACTCTACCGTTGCCTCCCAGGGAGTGGAGCGATGAATAAACTTCAGACCATTGACGTGGCGTTGGACGAGATGCTGGTGAATCTCGCCGCGATCGTCTTGCGGCTTTCAAAGCCAGACGTGACGCGAACGCCGGAAGCGCGACGCGCCTTGGCGCAATCCGTGCATCAATACGCGGTCTGCGCGAAGCGCTCGAGCGACCCGCGTGTTCATGATTTGAAATCGCAACTGGAAGAGACGTTGAAGCCGAGCCTGCGCCTGGTCGTGCGTAATGGTGAGAAGGTGTCGTAATCGTACTACTGGGCGATATGCCGTAGGGTGGGCAAAGGCGCAAAGCGCCGTGCCCACCAATCATTCGCCGAAGTGCCCCACGATGTCACGCACATCCCCTCCCCAGTCCATGGGAAGGGTGCCTTGATCAACATGGCGGTGGAAGCTGCTGAAAGGCCAATCGCGCACACGCGTGACGAGGCCATGCTTCACCGGATTGAAGTGGATGTAGTCAACGTGCCGCTCCAAGTCGGCATCGTCACGAATTGCGTGCTCCCAAAAGCGGCGCTGCCAGATGCCCTTCTCTCGCTTCATCAATTTACTGATTGAACGCTCGCCGGCCTCCCGCCGCCGCGAAAATCCGCCCTTGATCAGATTCCATCGCGACGAAAAGTCGGCGTCATCCTCACGCAACGCCCAGATCGCATGGAGGTGGTCAGGCAAGATACAGATTGCGACGGTCTCGAACGGCCGGCGTTGCACGACCGTTCGGTAAATCTGACGTAGGCGATCAACTTGGTCGACGAGTAGCGTACTTGACCTATCGGCTAGCGCGACGGTGAAGAAGAACATGTTGCCTTGCGCTCGGCGATACTGAGGCACTTGCGATCCTTCGCATGAATTGGTGGGCACGCTTCGCTTTGCCCACCCTACCGCACCTACGCTGTTCGCTCGCTCTTCTTTGCGCGCCGCGTGCACGTACCCGGCAGCTTCGCCGCGAGAAAATCGCCGAGCGCCTCGACGCGTGCGGGGCGCGGGCCGCCGGGTGGCGTCACCAGATGCACGGCGCCTTCGGCCTGCTTCCAGTCCTTCAGGATCACCTCGACGTCGCCGGAGGAGATGGCGTCACCGACGATGAATTCCGGAAGGTCTGCGATGCCGAGACCGGCGATCAGAGCCGGCATCACCGCTTCGCCGTTGTTGACGCGGAGCTGTCCGCCTGGGCGTACACTCGCCTGCTCGCCGGCCGCGTTGGTGTAGTGCCAGACGTTCGGCGTCGAGAGATAGGTATAGCTGAAGCATTTGTGCGCGGCCAGATGCATCGGATGCGTCGGTCGTCCCTCGCGCTTCAGATAGGACGGCGCAGCTACCGTAAAGCGGGGCATCGTGAAGAGCCGCCTCGCAATCAACGAGGAGTCCGGCAGCCGCGCGATCCGCACCGCCATGTCAAAGCCCTCGCCGATCAAATCGATGGTCGCATCGCTCAAGTGCAGATCGACCGAGACCTCTGGATAAGCCTCAAAGAACTCCGGGAGCAACGGCGCCACCGCCTTGATCCCGAACGACATGGGCACGGCGAGCCGCACCAGACCCCGCGGCGCGACCGATTGCGCCAGCGCCTCGTTCTCCGCCGCCTCGCCGTCGGACAGCAGGCGCGTCGCACGCTCGGCGAGCTTATGCCCGGCATCGGTCAGCGCGAGCCGGCGTGAGGTGCGGTTGAACAGCCGGGCGCCGAGCCGCTCTTCGAGGCGCGTGACCGCCTTGGACACCGTCGCCTTGGACATCGCGAGCTCGCCCGCAGCCCCCGCAAACGACCGTAATTCCACGACTTTTGCGAAAATCGCGAGCGCCTCGAAATCGGGAAGTTTGGCCATGAAAGCAGATCCAATTGGGCTGTTTAAGGAAACAATATGTTTCAACAGTTTCTATTTCTATACCACAGGCCGAGGCTTATCCAAGGGTCATCAGAAATTCAGGACCGGAGAAATCCAATGACCAAGAAGCTCTCAGGCAAGGTTGCCCTCGTCACCGGCGGCTCGCGCGGTATCGGCGCGGCCTCTGCCCGCGCACTCGCCGATCAAGGTGCGGATGTTGCCATCAGCTACGTCGCCTCTCCCGAAAAGGCGGAAGCGGTCGTCACCGAGTTGAAGGCCCGGGGCGTCAAGGCCCGCGCCTTCAAGGCCGACCAGGCCTCGGCCAAGGACGTGACGCAGCTCGTCAACGACGTCGCGAAGGAGTTTGGCCATCTCGACATCTTGGTCAACAATGCCGGCGTCGCGAGCGGCGGCGCGATCGACGACGCCAATGCCGACACCGAGGCGCTCGCTCGACAGGACGCCGTCAACGTGCATGGCGTGATCGCGGCGATCCGCGCCGCTTCCCAATTGATGGGCGAAGGCGGCCGCATCGTCACCGTCGGCTCGATGCTCGCCGACCGCGCCTCGTTCCCGGGCCTTGCGGACTACGTCGCCACCAAGGCCGCCGTGGTCGGTTACACCAAGGGCGCCGCACGCGATCTCGGCCCGCGCGGCATCACCGTGAACGTGGTGCAACCCGGCTCGATCGACACCGACATGAATCCGAAGGACGGCGGCGAGTTCGCCGAGACCCAGCGCAAGCAACACGCGCTGCAGCGCTTCGGCCGCCCCGAGGAAGTCGCGGCCGGAATCGTCTTCCTCGCAAGCCCGGAAGCCTCCTTCGTCACCGGCACGGTGCTCAACGTCGACGGCGGTTTTGGCGCCTAGGCGCCACCGTCCCAACATAAGGAATCACGCAGATGATCGAACTCAGACCCTTCGCAAAGCTCGGCGGCGCCGATCACGGCTGGCTCAACGCCAAGCATCATTTCTCCTTCGCAAGCCATTATGACCCTGACAACATGGGTCACGGCGCCTTGCGGGTATGGAACGACGACGAGATCGCGCCGAACACCGGCTTCCCTGCCCATCCCCACGCCAACATGGAAATCATCACCTATGTGCGCGAGGGCGCGATCACCCATCAGGACAGCCTCGGCAACGAAGGCCGCACCGAGGCGGGCGACGTGCAGGTGATGAGCGCCGGCAGCGGCATCCGCCACTCCGAATATAATCTCGAGCCGACCAGGACACGTATCTTCCAGATCTGGATCGAGCCGACCGCGCGCGGCGGGCAGCCGACCTGGGGCTCGAAGCCGTTTCCGAAAGGAGACCGCTCGGGCAAGCTCGTCACCATCGCGAGCGGCTTCGAGAACGACACGGACGCGCTGCCGATCCGCGCCGATGCGCGGGTGCTCGCCACCACGTTGAAGGCGGGCGAGAGCGCGGAGTACGCGCCGCACAAGTCGCGGCACCTTTATCTCGTGCCCGCGGCGGGGTCGGTCGAGATCAACGGCGTGCGCGTCAACGCCCGCGACGGCGCCGCGATCCGTGACGAGGACAGGCTGAAGATCACGGCACTGGAAGATTCCGAGATCGTGCTCGTCGACGCGGCCTAACGGCTCTCACCGTCATGGCGGGGCTTGTCCCGGCCATGACGCCCCGACACCGCTCCATCAAATCTGCATCCAACGGAGACCATCATGACCAAAGTTCTCGTCCTTTACTATTCCGCCTATGGCCACATCGAAGCGATGGCCAATGCCGTTGCCGAAGGCGCGCGCGAAGCGGGTGCCACCGTCGACATCAAGCGCGTGCCCGAGCTGGTGCCGGCCGAGGTCGCCAAGGCGTCCTATTACAAGCTCGACCAGGCTGCCCCCGTCGCCAAGATCGACGACCTCGCTAACTACGACGCGATCATTGTCGGCACCGGCACCCGCTTCGGCCGGATGGCCTCGCAGATGGCGAACTTTCTGGACCAGGCTGGTGGGCTTTGGGCCAAGGGCGCGCTGCACGGCAAGGTCGGCGGTGCCTTCACGTCGACTGCGACCCAGCATGGCGGGCAGGAGACGACGCTGTTCTCGATCATCACCAACCTCTTGCATTTCGGTATGACCGTGGTCGGCCTAAACTACGGCTTCGCTGGCCAGATGAAGCTCGATGAAGTCACCGGCGGTTCGCCGTATGGCGCCACCACGATCACCGGTGGCGACGGCAGCCGCCAGCCCAGCGCCAACGAGCTCGCCGGCGCACGTTATCAGGGCCGCCAGGTTGCGGAGACGGCCAAGAAGCTGCACGGCTGAGCTACACGGCTGGTGCGAGGGGAGCGCCCGTCAGCGCATCCCCTTGCCAATCGCCTGCGCCGCAAAGGCGGCGAGCCTGGGGTGACGGCGCAGGCCCTGCGCGGCGTGGTCACGCCATGCGAAGGGCATGCCGCGCCAGGACAGCGGGACGCTGACATCGGTTAGCGGTACCGGCTTGGCGCCGAAGCGGCGCTTGTAGCCCTGGTTGCCGATGCTGAGGTCGAAACGGCGCGCGCCCTGCGCATGCAACGCCGCCATGGTGCGCTCGGTCACGAGCAGCCCCGGCGAGCAGCTCGACCAGGAATCGCCGGCGTGGCTGATGCGCAGGAGAAAATAGGTCGCACCAAACCTGACGCCGAGCGTGGTGGCGACAACGGCCTCGTCGCACACCAGCGCCGAAATGACGGCGTAACCGTCCGCGACGCCCTGGCGGGCGACCTCGCGATAGAACTGCGCATGGGTTTCGTCGTTGAGGACGAAGCGCGAGCCGAGCTTTCGCATGCGCGCCTGCTGCTGGGCATCCATCACGTCCAGCAGCTCGCGCGCACGCGCGACATCAGTGGCGATCTCGAATCGCGCCCCGGCGTGACGGCTGAAGACGCGCCAGCAGCGCGGCATCTGCATGCGCTTGATCGAGGCCTGGTAATCTTCATAGTCGTCGCCAGTCAGCACGAGGTTGCCGTTGAGCGAGCAGGAACCGATCCGGCCGAGCGACACCAGCGGGTTCGGGTTGCCCCCGATATGGGCCGGCATCTTCCTCAGGCGCAGCAGGTCGAAGCGGTCCGGCAATGCGCGCAATGCGTCGATCAGCGCCTCGCCGATCGCATCCGTCGCCGCCGCGTCCAACGCGGCATCGAGCGCCAGGATCGGCGCGTTGTTATCGGAGACGCCGAGATCGGCGAATTCGACGATGCGGATGCCGCGCCTGAGGTGGCTGATCATCGGCACCATTGCGATGTCCCTGCCGGTCGTGGCATCGGAGATCAATGCAATCAGCGGCGAGAAATCGTGGAACGCCTCATACCAGGCACCGAGCCAGTATCCATGCTGAAATGCAGTGCGATGGCCTGCATTCAGGCGCGATGCGGCCTGCCGCCAGTCACGCACAAAATCGACCGCGATTCCCGACGTGCTGGACACAAGACCATCTGGTTGCTCGACGCTGAGGATCGTCATCCGCGGGACATACGGTTACTGGGTGTTTCCAGATAGATTGTGTTTTGTTGCAGCCACAAGTTACCTCACTGCTTATCGTTAAGCCGAAGCCACTGCGGCCGCACCCGGCTGCGACAAACCGTCAGGGGCCGGTTCCGTTTCCGCGACGCATTGGAACCTGGCCAGGAAGTGCAGGCCGGCCACGGCGACGGCGAACATGAACCAGATCGGATTCTGCCGTTCGAGCAGGAAGGTCTCGGTGGCCCCGTAGTACAGGCCGAACAGCCACACGGTCAGGAACAGCTTTGCTAACGCACCGCTGCGGTTGTGAGTTCGGGCCGACTGGAAATTGCCGAGCGGCGCGAGCACAAAGATGAGGATCACCAGCAACAGCCCCGGCAGGCCGATGGTGACCGCGAGGTCGAGATAGCTGTTGTGGCTGTGCGCCGCGCTCGTCGCCCATTCGGCGCCCTGGGCGGTCTGCCGCGCGGTCACATCGTCCCAGAACGCGGCATAGCCGTGACCGATGATCGGCTTCTCGGCGACGGCTGCGAGCGCGAACTCCCAGATGGCGGAACGGCCGGTGAAGGTGGGATCGAGCGGAAGCAGCCGCGTCATTGCCCCGAGCGCCGGACTCACGACGCTGCCGACCGTCAACAGGTTCATCACGATCAGCGGCACGAAGCAGATGATCCGCTTCAGCCACAGGCTTGGTGTGACGCAGACCAGCGAGGCGAGCGCGTAGATCGCAAGGCATAGCACTGAAGAGGTCTTGCCGCCGGTGAAGATCAGGAAGATTCCGGCCAGCGCGGCGATGGCCGGACCCATCACGAACGAGCCGACGGCGGACAGATAGATGCCGACATAGACCAGGATGGTCATCACCGGCGAGGCGATGTTCTTGTGGCCGAAGCTGCCGCGCCAGTCGCCGGCCAACTGCGGCTCGGTGACATCGAGTGCGGTGTGCATCGAGTGTTGCGGCGCAAGGAAGACGCCGAGATAGCAGAGCATAAGCAGGACGAGCGCGGCGCCTCCGAGACACAGATTGAAGCTGCGCTGCGTCGGCGGCAGCAACGGCAACAACACCGCGAGCGACATCACGCTGGCTGCGAGCACGAAGCGCTGCATCGAAACTCCGCGATTCTCGGAGAAGACGATGTTGATCAAGAGCCAGCCGACCAGGCAGAGATGCAGCGGCGTCACCAGCGTCTTCAGCGCGGGCGCATCCGCCGCGGCGACGAACAGCACCGCGACCGCGGCCAGCAGGCCCCAGGAGACATAGGTGAGCGCCATCCGTCCGCCGACGACGGTGGTGACATCCTCGTTACGCAGGTCCGGAAACGGATCGAGCGTCACCAGCACGAGGAGCAGGGCTGCGACTGCGACGAGGCAGCGCGCCGCCCGCACGGCGTTGACCCCCGCAAGCCCATCGCGCAGGACGCCGCCGAACGATCGGGCCTCGACGTCGGTCATGTCAGTGGCGCTGCGATCCATGGCTCGAGGCTGGTGGTGAAGCCGGAGGGAAGCTCACAGTCTTAGCCGATCCCTGTTAAGCATCCGTCAACCAGTTCAGCGGGGCTCTGCGGCACCGCCTGCTGCCGCACGATGCTTCGCGCGATCTCGTAATATTGCAGCGCGCGCTGTTCCAGCGTGAGATTGTCGAGCACGAAGCCGCGCGGATCGAACGCATCAGCGGCACACCCGGCCCAGAACTGCTCCCAACCCGCCTCGAACCCGGCGATGTCGACGAACTTGGCGCCGCAACGATCGTCCCAGTACGGCACCGACGACACCGGTGCGAACTGGACGCGATGCGGATAATAATCGGGGTCCCGCCAAGGGCCGCCGGGATCCCAGGCAAGCACCGGCACGCCGCAAGACAAGGCCTGCTGATAGGCGATGCCTTGGCTCTCGTTCTGGCACAGGAAGATCATCGCACGCGATTGCGCGAGCGCAGCCCGATAGTCTTCCTCCTTGTAGCTGCCGTAACGCAGCTCGATGAACGAGCGGCCTTCCTTCGTGAGCCGGGCGCGGACGGGTTCGATCAACTCCGGCGCATAACGCTCGCGGTTCCAGTGCACCTTGTCGTAGATCAGGACGTCGACACTCTTTTGCGACGTCGGCGACGGTGCCCAGAGATCCGTGTCGATGCCGATCGGCCAAGCCTCCGTCTCGGGCCAATGCGGCCGATACATGTCGGCGTACCAGGGGCCCGGCACCACGACCTTCTTGACAGGCAAGCGCTTGAACAGGTCGGGATCGTCGAGCGGATGATTGTGGGCGGCGACGCCGAGCAGGATCGGATTTTTCCAGGCGAACTTGTCGAGCAGGAAGGTGCGGCCGATGATGCAGGCGAGTTCGCCCGGATGCCGCGCGATGTAGCTGTAGTCGTTGACGCGATAGCGGATGCCGAGCCGATCGAGCCCCGCACAGAGATTGAGGAACACGCGGAGCTGCCCGCTCATGCGCGGTTCGCCGAGCAGCATGCGACGCGCCATGCGCCGCAGATGCCGGTCGCCGGGAAACCAGCGATCGTCCTTATCCTCGTAGAACAGGTTGAGGACCATGTCGTCGGGATCGTAGTCGAATGTCTTTGCGGGCACTGGGTCCATCCGCGGCAGCCAGGTTGCGCATTCTCGCATGGGACCGGCTGTCGCACTCTTCCAAATTTGCCACAGGCTTAATGCCGGCGGCTTAACGCTAATTGACGAAACCAACGCTGCGGTAGCCGTCGCGGCGACGTTTTTTTCCCAATGTGAGTATCATTCGCGACGGTCAGGGTTGCGATCGATCGCATTGCGAACGCGCAGATGCGCCCTGGTTAACAGACGGTTAAAGGCGAGTCGTATCTTGATCACCGCGGAAGAAATTCTCGAATTGCCCGCCGCATCGCGCGTCGTTCCGGCGGCGCGTCTCCCGCTGCAAGTCGGCTCAGCCACATCGGTGTCTGTCGTCATCCCGGCCAAGAATGTTGCGGCCTATGTCGGTGAAACCCTCGCCAGCGCACTGGCGCAAGCCGAGGTCACCGAAGTGATCGTCGTGGACGACGGCTCGACCGACGGCACCACCGCCATCGTCCGTGCCATTCGTGACCCGCGACTGCGCCTGATGACCAACGGCGCGACGGGCGTATCGGCCGCGCGCAATCTCGGCGCGCAGCATGCGAACGGCCAATGGCTACTCTTCCTCGATGCCGACGATCGCCTGCGGCCCGGCGCGGTCGCGGCGCTGCTGGCGGCCGCGCGTGTCGCGCCGCGCGCGGTTCTCGTCTACGGCGACTACAACACGATCGACAGCGAGGGGCGGCAGATCGGCCGTCGGGATCTGCTGAAAGGGCGCCGCAAGCCGTCCGGCGACGTGCTGGCGCGGCTGGCGGCCGGCAACTTCATCGTCAATGGCGGCATTGCGCTCGCACGTGCAGAGGCCTTCCGCGCTATCGGCGGCTTCGACGTCTCGCTCAGATATTGCGAGGACTGGCACTGCTGGTGCCGCCTTGCCGCGATCGGCGAGTTCGAATTTGCGCCGAACCTTCTGCTCGACTACCGCCTGCACACGGCCAATACCATGAACGCGGCGGTGCGGACGCCACAGGATTTCTTTCCGGCGATCGCGCGGGTGTTCGACGACGGGCTGATCATGGCGCGACTGCCCGCGGGCATGGCAGCCGGGCTGCGCCAGGCCGCCGAAGTTCATCTCGTCACATATTCGGCGATGCAAGCGGTCCGCTTCGGCAGATATCGCCAAGCCTTCGCCTATCTCGGGATGGTCGGGCGCCGCTCGCTCAAATCGTTGCCGCGCTCCGCGGTCAGGGTTGCCCTCGCCTGCTTTGGTATTTAGCCCGCCGCCTCGGCGTCAGGACACGATCTTCGAGGCCTCATAGGGTTTCGGCTCCACGCCGAACGCGGCGAACAACGAGCCGAGCGCGACCATCACGGGATGCATCGCGACGACGGCCTTCGATGAGTTCAGCAGAGTGGCCGCGCGCACCAACGACAGCGGCAACCTCCCGAGCACCTGCGCAAACACCCACACTCGCGCCGCCGTGCCCTGCGCGGCCTTGGACTGCACACGATAATTGATCGCGCCGATGCGCAGGCCTCGCTTCACGATCCAGCCGAAACCGGTCCGGCTTTGCGGCACCGTCTCGGTGATGACAGCCTCCGCCGTCCAGTGGAACGTCATGCCGGCATCGCGGCAGCGCACGAAGAAATCGCAGTCGCCGCCCCCGAGGAAGTTGAAGCGCGGATCGAAAGCGGGCCGGGCGAACCTCTCGAACGCCGCACGCGTGATCAGGCAATTGCCGCAGCCATAGATCAGGGGCACCGCGCCGCTGTAATCATAGGCGGGACAGAAAACGGGGTGACGCGAAAGCCACGGCATGCTGTCGTCCTCGAAGACCGGCAGCACCGGCCCGCCGACCACATCGGCGCCGGTGGCCTCCGCGGTGCGAACCATCAGCTCGAGCCAATCGGGCGAAGCGATCTCGTCGTCGTCGATCATCAGAAAACGGGTCGCGGCGGGGAACAGCGCCAGCGCCGTCTCGAACGCGGCGTTGATCGCCTGGACGTTGCCTTGCCGTTTCTCGACCAGGCAGACGCCCTGAAGCCTGCCATCGGCGAGATATTCCGCGGCCACCGGCGCGCTTTCGCGCCGTACCGTATCGTTCTCGACCATGACGACGGCGAAGGAGCGCGGGGTGCGCTGGCTGGCGAGCGAGTCCAGTGTCAACCGCAGATGCTGCGGGCGGCGGAAGCAGGGGATGCAGACGACGATACCAACCGACAGGTCGATAATCCGGGAGCTGGCCGCGATCTCCCGGTTGGGATCGCGCACGGCATCCGAGATACGCGTGGCGGACAGGTCTGTCGGGATCAATGTCATGACGTTCTAGATGTGCGAGATAGATTGAAAAAGCCCTGCTTCGATCCCGGGGATCAGCGCCGTCCCGCGACGGCACATCGCCGCGGGACAGGCACGTCCCAAAATGAACGGCCGGTTGGAGCCTCGCGACGGCGGCACGCCGCCGATTTTCTGCCATCCATGCACTTAACTGCTTTCGGCTGTTTCTGCTGCGAAACCTTGCGCGCGTGATACTGCAATTCGCGGTCCACCGCGCCGATGGCGGCTGGCGCGGACGATGCCGTAGTTAACGCACATGCCCATTAACCCGATCGTAAGCACCGTGACGGGTGAAGCGTCGCGGCATCGGATTTGCTCTACGGCTACACGAGATTTTTCCTGTAAATTTAAGTCGAACAAGCGCGGTCAGAAAAAAAATATGAACAAGCCAGCCACGATCGATTTCGCGACAGCCACGGCGGTCCAGATTCCCGCGGCCATCGCCCACACTCAGGCGCTGCACGATCTCGTCCCCGGTGAAGCCCGCGACAGTCTGCTCGCCGTCCACGACGTACTGCGCCGCGAACTGCCGCAGGGCCAGCTCGCCACCTATGAAGCCGGAGGCGGCTCGTGCAGCGTACTGCCACCGGAATTGCTGAGTCGAAGCAAGGTCACCGTCGTCGACATCGACGAGGACCAGGTTCGCAACAACAGCTACGCGGACGAAGCGATCCTCGGCGACGTCCAGACCTACCGCTTCGGGCGCGAGACCTTCGATCTGGTGATCTGCTACAACGTGATCGAACATCTTCCCAACGTCGACGCCGCACTCCTGAATTTCCGCGATGCGCTCAAGCGCGGCGGGATGATCCTGATCGGCGCGCCAAATCCGCGCTCGTTGTCCGGGGTCGTCACCAAATACTCGCCGCACTGGTTCCACGTCTGGTTCTACCGGCACATTCGAGGCATCAAGAACGCCGGCTTGCCGGGCGAGCCGCCGTTCCCGACCTTCTTCCATCCCCTGGTGTCGCTGCCGAGGCTCGAAGTGTTCGCCGCCGCCAATGGCCTCGAGATGATCTACCGCCGTGAGGTCGAGAGCCCGCGCTATCCCGAGATGCGCCGGCGCAAGCCGCTGTTCGCAGCCCTGGTCGACGCCGGCGCCGCCGTGCTCAACGCCGTGCTCCCGCGCGGGACCGACGTCCGCCGCGGCGATTATCACGTCATCATGCGGAAAAGCTGACAGCCATGGTGCGCGTACGGCCGATCGCAAGACCAGCGAAGCCTCGCGGCCACGACGCACGCGGTAACGAACCGTTAAGCTCTGAAGGACCTCACCGCACGCGCCACGGCGATGCGTCGAAGAGTGGCATGCGCTTAAACGCTTTGTTTGCCATTTCGGTGAATAGTCCCTCAATGAGTATGGTTAATTTTCCCTGTTGCGTTGAGTGGGCACCTATATCCGAGGTGCGTGGCCTAGAGCGAAGAGTACCCCTCAGCACGCGGCACTTGGAATGAAAGCTGGGGATCATGCTTGACTATAACCAGCCGATAGACCGGGTCAGACCGGAGGCCCCGCAGCAGCGGCCTCAGGCCGGCTTCAACGTGCTGGAGCTCGTCAATCTGCTCTGGCGGCGGAAGATCGCGATTGCCGTTGCCGCGCTGCTCGGTGCGACGCTTGCCGTCACCGTGGGCAAGAGCCTGACGCCCCGCTACACCGCCACCGCCCAGCTCTATGTCGACCCGCGCGAGCTTCAGCTCGTCGATCGCGAGCTAACGCCCCGCGCGCAGGACGTATCCGGCATGTCGATGGTGGTCGAGAGCCAGGCGCGCCTGATCACCTCCAACAGCGTGCTGCTGCAGGTGATCCAGCAGGCTGATCTGGACAAGGATCCCGAATTCGGCGGCGGGGCCGACGGCAAAGGCGTGATGTCGTCGCTGCTCGGCCTGATCGGCCTTCAGCCCCACGCGCCCTCCGCCGCTGAGAAGAGGGAAGTGCAGCTCGCCGCCCTCGAGGCGCTGAACCGGCACATCACGATCCGCAAGACCGAGAAGAGCTTCATCGTCGACATCGAGGTCTGGTCGACCGATCCCGCGAAAGCGGCGATGCTCGCCAACACGCTGACCAGCGCCTACCTCGCGGAATCCCGCAACTCGCAGGCTTCGGCCGCGCGGCGCGCCACCAACGATCTCTCCGGCCGCCTGAAGGAGCTGCGCGAGCGGCTGCGCAGCGCCGAGACCGTGCTCGCGACCTACAAGGCTCAAAACAACTTCGTCGGTACCCAGGATGCGCTGATCAGCGACCAGCAGCTTTCCGCCAGCAACCAGCGGCTTTCCGCCGCCCGCGCCGCGACGATGGACGCGCAGGCGCGCCTCGACCAGATCGAGGCGAGCCGACGCACGACGGCAGATGCAGGCGCGAACTCCGAGGCGCTGCAATCTCCGACCATCGCGAACCTGCGCGCGCAATATGCCGACGCGCGCAAGAAATATGCGGAGCAGGCCGGCGAACTCGGCCCGCGTCATCCGGCGCTGCGCCAGACCGAGAAGCAGGTCGAGGATCTCAAGCGCACCATCAACGAAGAAATCGACCGCTTCGCCCAGTCCGCCAAGAACGATTTGACGCGCGCCCGCGACTTCGAAGCCTCGCTCAGCCGGGCACTGGAGGCGCAGAAGCGGCAGAGCGTCCAGCTCAGCCAGGCCGCCGTGCGCTTGCGCGAGCTCGAACGCGAAGCCGATGCCAGCCGTGACGTCTATCAATCCTTCCTCAAGCGCTCGCGCGAGACCGAGGAACAGGAGACGCTGAACACCTCGGCGGCCCGAATCATCGGCGAAGCGACGGTGCCGCAGCGGCGCTCGTTCCCGCCGGCGATGAGCCTGTTCGCCATGATCGGTTTCATCTTCGGCGCAATCGCTGCATCGAGCTGGTTCGTCGCGGCCGAACTGCTGTTCGCCAGTGCCTTCGCGCCGGCACCGGCGCCGGCCCGTCCCAATCGCACTCCGTTGCCGCAAGCTCCGCGAACTCCAGCGCCTTCGCGGGCGCCGGAGACTGTCCGGCCCCAGCCGGTCCCGCGCGCTCCGGAAGTCGCGGAGGCGCTACCGGAACTCGCCGCCCCGCCGCTGCAACCTTCGATGATCGAGAAGCCCCTGATCGAAAAGCCGCTGATCGCGCGCCTCCAGGAGGCCGACGTCATCCACACGCTCGGCGCCATTCTCGCCACCGGCGGGGGCATCGACCTCACCCGGCTGGGCTGGCCGACGCTGCGCCCCGGCTTTCCACTGACGACGCTGCTCAACGCCTGGCGCGACATGCGCGCTACGGCGGCCCGGCGCGCCGGCGGCAAGACAATGCCTGTTATCGCGCTCGTCGGTGCCAGCGAGACCACCGGGCGCAGCGTGACCGCGCTGAATTTCGCGCTCGCGGCCGCGCGCGACGGCGCCCGGGTGCTGATGATCGATGCCGACCATCAGGCGCATTCGCTCTCGAACAAGGTCAACCGTCCCGGCAAGAGCGAGCCGAGCAAGGTCGGATGGCTTTCGATCGGCAGCAAGGCCGCGCGCGAGATCAAGACCCTCAACGGCATCTCGGTGTTGCCGGCCGCCGAACGCGACGCAGGCAAAGCCGCCGACGCCATCCGCAAGGCCATCGAGCAGGCGCGCTCCGCCGGCGGCTATGACCTCGTCGTCCTCGACGGCCCCGCGGCGCCACTCACGGCCGGCAGCCGTAAGCTGCTCGATGATGCCGACGCGCTGGTGGCGGTGCTGCCGACCAGCCTCGACATCAACGACGGCCTGGAAGAGATATTGAGCACGCTCGGCCGTGCCGAGCGCAAGCTCATCGGCGTCGTGCTCGACGAACTCACCCCTATGGCCCAAGCTCGCCAACGAGGCAAACAGTATGCTTGAGCGCCGCATCAATCTCGATGGCCGGGCCGCAACCGCCGACGTACCGCGGATCACCATCGGCGGCCTTCGCATGGCCGCACTCGACCTGGAAGCGACCGCAGATTTCATGATCGAGGCGACCGATCCGCGCCATCGCATCGGCCGTCCGCTGCACCTGACCTCGGCCAATGGCGAGGTGCTGGCGCGGTGCTCGACTGAACCGGAGACCGAGCGCCTGTTCCGAGGCGCGGACCTCATCAACGCCGATGGCCAGCCGCTGGTCGCAGCGTCCAGGCTGCAATCCTGGTTTCCGCTGCCCGAGCGCGTCGCCACGACGGACCTGTTTCACGTCGTCGCGCGCAAGGCTGAAGCGGTCGGCCGCACGTTCTATATGTTCGGCGCCAGCGAGGACGAGAACGCCGCCGCGGTCGAGAACGTCCGGAAGATGTATCCAAACCTCAAGATCGTCGGCCACAGCCACGGTTATCTCCGTGGCGATGCGCTGCGTGCTAAGGTCGACGAGATCAACGCGCTAGCGCCGGATTATCTCTGGGTTGCGCTGGGCGTGCCAAACGAGCAGGCGTTCGTCGAGGAATTCACCCCGCATCTCACCAATGTCGGCGTCATCAAGACATCCGGCGGCTTGTTCAACTTCTTGTCGGGTAGCCGCTCGCGCGCGCCGCGATGGATGCAGAAGATCGGGCTGGAATGGGCCTGGCGCACCTTGCTCGAGCCCCGCCGCCTGTTCTGGCGCTATTTGACCACCAACCCTCGCGCCATCTATCTGCTGTTCAGCCGCAATCGGCCCTTCAATCGCTGAGTAGACAACGACATAGCCGCCGACGGTTACCAGCCCCGCCTGCGCTATTTCAATGCCAGCGCCGCCGGTATTGCGCCTTGCGGGCCGGGCTCATAAGCGGCTAAAGAGACTGTCACAGTCGGCGTCGGCAACTTTCCCGGCCGCCGCATGTTTTTTTATGGCCGCCGACACAAGCGGCGCAATGGGCTCAGCCGATAGCGCGAGCCAGCTTTTCTCAGCGAAGGCCACGATCGAGTCCGCGCATCGGCCTGCTTTCAGGCGCGACCCAAGGGAGCACGGAACGAATGCATCAGGCCGCAAGCCTGCAATTCGAGCGCATGATGGACGAGCTCGTCCTCTGGCATGCCGTGCCGGAGGACGAACGATCGCCGGCGCCGGCCTGGTGGTGGGGTCCGGCAATGGCGGTGTTCGACACGCATGAGCCGATGCGCCAGGCCTGGTGTCGTGAGCTCGGCCTTGGCGAGGGCTCGAGCTTCGCCGAAGGAGCGCATGTCCTTATCACGCTCTTCGCCGAACAAACCTCGCTTCCCTGGCCGGATCATTTTCCACGCAAGGCAGAGATCAGGGGCGAGGACATCCGCGAGCTGCACCCGCAGCCCTCAGACGACAGCGCTTTTCAAGCGTAGCGCCGCGGCCTCGGTGGCGACATGGTCCGGCTCCGGCTGGAGCGGCGGCGCGACCGGCACCTCCATCGGCCGCAGCAGCTCGGCCATCTCCCGCGCCGGCACGGGCTTGGAGATCAGGAAGCCCTGCATCTCGTCGCAGCCATGGGCGCGCAGGAACGCCTCCTGTTCGGCGTTCTCGACGCCTTCCGCCACCACGGTCATGCCGAGCGCCTTGCCCATGCTGATGATCGCCTGCGCGATCGCCTGATCCTCCGCGTCCTGTGGCAAGTCGCGCACGAAGGAGCGGTCGATCTTGATGGTGTCGATCGGGAAATGCTTCATCAGCGACATCGACGAATAGCCCGTCCCGAAATCGTCAATCGCCAAGCGAATGCCGCGGCTCTGGATGGCGTCGAGCACCTTGAGCGCGCGCCCGACGTTGCGCATCATCATGCTCTCAGTGACCTCCAACTGGAGCAGCACGGGTGACATGCCGCTGGCGGCCAGCGCCTCATCGACGTCCTGCAACAGATGCTCGTCGACAAACTGTCGCGGTGACAGGTTGACCGCCATCGACACCGGCAACAGGCCGCGGCGCTGCCAGGCCATGGCCTGCGCGCAGGCCTCCTTCACCACCCAGCGGCCGATCGGCACGATCAATCCGGTCTCTTCCGCAAGCGGAATGAACTGCGCCGGCGAGATGCTGCCGAGATCGGGGTGCGTCCAGCGCAGCAGGGCTTCCACGCCCGTGATCTGGCCGGTCTCCATGTCCACCTTGGGCTGGTAGTTCAAAGTGAATTGATCGCGCTCCAGCGCCCGGCGCAGCGCGCTCTCCAGCGACAGCCGCTCGATCGACTGCGTCTTCACTTCTTTGGAGAAGAAGCGGTAGCCGTTCTTGCCGTCCTCCTTGGCGAGATACATCGCCATATCGGCGTTCTTGGTCAGCGTCTGTGCGTCGGAGCCGTTGGTTGGATACATCGCGATGCCGATCGAGGCCGTGGTGTGGCACTCATGCCCCGCTAGCTCCATGGGTTCGGCAAGCGCCGTCAACAGCTCGTTCGCGATGCGCTGCACGTTATCGATCTCGCCACATTGATCGAGGATCACAACGAACTCGTCTCCGCCGAGCCGCGCCACCACGTCGCTTGCCCGCAGCGCACCACGCAGCCGGTTGGCCACTTCGAGCAGGAGCAGATCGCCAGCCTCGTGGCCCAGCGAATCGTTGATGACCTTGAAACGGTCGAGGTCGATGAACAGCACCGCAAAGCGGTGATCGTGGCGCTGCGCTTCGTCGATCGCCTCATGCAGCAGCGCGTTGAAGGTCTCGCGGTTCGGCAGGTCGGTCAGGCTGTCGTGCGAAGCGAGGTATTCGATCCGCTCGTCGGCCTCGTTTTTCTCGTCGGCCCGGTCGAAATTCTCCATCGCGAAGGAGACGTTGTCGGCGAGGCGCTGCAACAGCTCAACGAACTCGGCCGTGAAGGTGCCCGGCTCAGTGGACATATAGATCATGACGCCGACGGCCTGATCGTGCGCGACGAGCGGAAAAGCCGCGCCCGACCGCGCGCCGTCGTTGCGGACAATGGCATGGAAGGCGCGAACGCGATCGTCGTTGAGATAGTCGTTGCTGATGCAGGGCTGGCGGGTGCGGAACGCCGTGCCGCTCATTCCGCGCCCCTCGGGACGGTCGGGGTCGATTGACAGGCGGACATTGCGCGTGGTGTCAGACGATGGTCCGGCGCTCGACACGATCTCCAGCTGGTCGCTGTCGGCCCTCGACAGTGCAATAGTGGTCGATGTGAATTTTGCGCCATTCGAGGCGGCAAGGCAGACGAGGTCGAACAGTTCGGCGCGCGACTTCGCCCGCATGATCGCTTCGTTGGTGGCGCTCAGAGACGCAAACATGCGCGTCAGGCGTTCCTTCTGCGCCTCGGTACGGGCCTTCTCCTCGGCACGATCGAAATTGTCGAGGGCGAAAGAGACGTTTTCAGCCAGGCGTCCGAGCAGTTCGACCAGATCGGGTGTGAACGTATTCTCTTCAGGTGCGAGGAAAAGCAGGATGCCAATCGGCTCCTGGCCGGCCCGCAGCAGTGGGAAGCTGGCAGCAGCACGGGTTCCATCCTCGATCGCCTTGGAATGCCAGTGCATCGATCGCGGATCGTTCTGATAGTCGTTAATGACACTGGCCCGGTGGGTCCGCAGCGACATCCCTATGATTCCCTGGCCCTCAGGATGGTCGGCGGAAACACCGCAGGTGCGTCCCACCATTCGTTCCTGAAGGCGTCCCTTCACGGCGACCACCCGGACGAGTTCACGTTTGTCGTCCATAATGGCGATTGTCGCAGAGGCGAACACGCCGCCGAGCACCGCGGCTTGGCACGCGACCTCGAACAGCTCCTCGCGCGTCTTGGCGCGCATGATGGCTTCGTTGGTCGCGCTCAGCGCCTCGAACATGCCACTCAGGCGGTCACGCTGCTTGTCGGCCCGCGCTTTTTCGTCGGCCCGATCGAAGTTCTCCAGCGCAAAGGCGACGTTGGCTTGGAGCTTGCGCAGCAGCTCGACGAACTCGTCCGTGAAAGTGCCGAGCTCGCGCGAGTTGAACAGGAATACCCCTTCGACCCTGTCGCCGTTGAACAGCGGCAGCGCGGTTGACGACGCAATGCCATTGCGACGCGCGCTCGCGTGCCAAGGCTCGAGGCGCGCGTCTGCCAGGATGTCGTTGCTGATGCAGGCCTGCCGCGTCCGGAACGCAGTGCCGGTCAGCCCACGTCCCTCCGGCACCTTGTCGCTGACCGGCAATCTGAAGGTTCGTACCTCAGCGGCGTTCGGACCAAAAGATGCGACAACGCGAAGCAGTCCCGCGTCGCCGTCGAGCAACGCGATCGAGGTCGAGGCGAACTTCGCGCCCTGCACCGTGGCTTCGCAAACCAGATCAAACAGTTCGCTGCGGGACCTTGCCCGCAGAATGGCCTCGTTCGTCGCGCTTAGCGCCGCGTACATGCGCGCCAGCCGTTCCTCCTCCAGGGCGATCTGAGCCTTCTCCTTGTCGCGGTCAAAGTTCTCGAGCGCAAAGCATACGGCTTCGGTCATGCGCAGCAACAGTGCGACGATGCCTTCGTCTTTCGCCCAGGCTTTGCTCACGAAGAAAAACAGCACGCCGATGCTGGTGCCACGCTTGATCAAGGGAGCAGCCACGCAGGCGACAGCGCCGGCATTGACGTTGGCCTGCTCCCAGGTCGTCCCCTTGGTACGATTGAGGAGGTCGTCCTCGACGATCGTTTTCTGGGTCCGGAACACCTCACCGGAGATGCCCTTGCCGTAGGGACTCTCCGGATCGATCGAGTAGCGCGACTGTCTGATCAGATCCAGATTATGTCCGGTCGCTGCCACCGGCGTCAGCCATTCGGAATCCGGCTCGTGCAGCAGAACGAAAGTGCCAAGCGATTTGCCGCTATACACAGCGGCGTCGCAGACCCGCTGATATAAGTCTTGCTCAGTGCTGGCGTGCAGGATTGCTTCATTCGTCGCAGTGAGGGCGCCGAACATGCGGTTGAGCCGCCGCACTGCCCGCTCACCATCCAGGCGCGCTGTCTCGCGCGCGAAATTCTCCAGCGCATGTGAGATATTGCTCGACATCCGCTCGAACAGCGAGACCATCGCCTCGTCGAGCGTGCCTGCCCCCGAGCGCGTCACATACAACACCCCGATACTGCGACCGCCGCAGATCAGGGGAAGCGCCGCGGCTGCGCCGACGCCCGCCCCGGCCGCGCCCTCGCGCCACGCGAGCGAGCGAGGATCGTTCAGGTAATCGTTGCTGATGCAGATCCCCTGGCTACGAAAGGCTTCGCCGCCGACGCCCGATCCCTCCGGCGTGCCGGCCACCGTGGTGATCTTGATCGCACGCAGCCGCGAAACGTCGTCACCGCAGCCGGCCGCAAACCGCAGCCGCGGGCCATCCGGCTCCGCCAGGAAGACGGCGACGGCCATGAAGTCCCCACTCGAAAAGCCGGCGTCGCAGACCTTCTGGTACAGCTCGTCCGGCGATTTCGCGTAAAGGATGGCTTCGTTGATGTCGCTCAACGCTGCAAGTGTGCGCGCGAGGGTCCCCTGCACGATCTCAACTCCCCGGCATTTCTGCCATTTTATCCCGGGTAGCTTATGAGCCGATCGCCTAAGTGGGGGTTATTGGTTCCCGCAAACCGTCGATCAAAGTGAACGAGCTGCAAACAACCGGCGCGAAATCCCGCTGTACGGGATGGCGGTTTTGACCACAGACGCGTTCTGTTTACGAATTTGCAGCCCTGTATTGGTTTACGGGAGATTGATATCGCAGCCGCGCTTTGAGACCATGGCTCCAACAAGCAGCCTGTTAAGGGCACCAGCCGGGGAAACGCCATGCCGATCGTCCAGGCCGACCGCCTCACGCGCATCAGCGCCGCGCTGCTTCGTGCTGCCGGAGCTTCCGAGGAAGAGGCCGACGCGGTGCGCAAGCGGCTGCGTCAACGCCAATCTCGCCGGCCACGACTCCCACGGCGTGATCGCCGTTCCCACCTATATCGACCGCATCAGGGCCGGCCACATCGTACCCGGCGCCAAATGGAGCATCGTCCGGGAATCGCCGACGACCACCGTGATCGACGGTCAGTGGGGTTTTGGCTTCCACGTCAACGCCAAGGCGATGGCACTGACGATCGAGAAAGCGAAGACGGCGAATGTCGCCGCCTGCACCGTGTTCCGGCAAAGCCATGTCGGCCGCCTCGCCGCCTATCCGCTGATGGCGATGCGCGAAGGCATGATCGGGATCGCAACGGCGGATTCTGGCCGCTCGCCGAAGCACGTGGCGCCGTTCGGCGGCAAGGAGGCACGGCTCGGCACCAATCCGATCTCGATAGCGGTGCCGTCCGATCTCGATGCGCCCTTCTACCTGGACATGGCGACCTCTGCGGTCGCGGCCGGCAAGATCCAGCTCGCGGTCGCCCGCGACGAGGAGATTCCGAGGGGATGGATCATCGATGCCGAAGGACGACACACCACCGATCCGACCCAATACCGCAAGGGCGGCGCGCTGCTGCCGCTAGGCGGAACCGAGGGTTACAAGGGCAGCGGTCTCGCCGCTATGGTCGAGGTCCTGTGCGGCCTGCTCACCGGCCTCGGTTTCGGCGTCGAGCCCACGGGCCGGCACAATGACGGCTGTTTCATGGCCGTGTTCAACGTCGCCGCGTTTCGCCCGCTGCAGGACTTCAAGCGCGAGGTCGCCGAGTTCGCACGCTATCTCAAATCGACCCCGCCCTCCGAGGGCAGCAATGGCGTGTTCTATCCCGGCGAGATCGAGGGCGTGCGCGAGCAGCAGCGCCTGCGCGACGGCATCGAGATCGAGGATGCGACCTGGGAAAGGCTGCGCGCGCTGGCGCGCGAGTACAGGCTCGATACGGTCCTCGACCTCGCCTGACGCAATTCGGAGAACAGCAGCATGACGCGGCAGATGATACTGGTCGGCTTCCTTCAGGCCCAGAACTGCACGAATTTACCGAGCTCGTGGCGACATCCGGACTCGCGCGACGATTCGATGTCGGCGGATTATTATCAGGAGATCGCCAAAATCCTCGAAGCCGGCAAGTTCCATATGGCCTTCTTCGACGACCGGCTCGCGATGCCGGACCGCTACGGCAACGATCACGCCCATACCGTCGAATACGGCATCCGTTGCGTGAAGATGGACCCGCTGATCGTGCTGACCACGATGGGCATGGTTACAGAGAAGCTCGGGTTGGGGGCGACCGGCTCGACGACTTATTTCGAACCTTTCGACATCGCCCGCCGCTTCGCAACGCTCGACCTAATGTCCGGCGGACGCGCCGGGTGGAACGTCGTCACCTCGCTCAACGACGGCGAGGCACACAACATGGGGCGCGACTCTCATCCCGAACATGATTCCCGCTACGACAAGGCCGACGAATTCATGGAGATCGTGCTCGGCCATTGGGACACCTGGGAAGACGGCGCGCTCATCATGGACAAGACCAGCGGCCGCTTCGCCGATCCGGCCAAAGTAAAGCGGCTCGATCACAAGGGCTCATTCTACAAGTCGCGCGGTCCCTTCACGGTGCCGCGCTCCGACCAGGGCCATCCCGTGATCATCCAGGCCGGCGCGTCCGGCCGCGGCCAGCGCTTTGCAGGACGATGGGGCGAGGTGATCTTCACCGCTGCACGCCATCTCGCCGCCGCCAAGGAAGGCTATGCGTCGGTGCGTAACGAGGCCGCGAAAGCCGGCCGCGATCCGGAGGCGATGTTCCTCTGCAACCTGACGACACCCGTGTGCGCAGCGACCAAAGCCGAGGCCGAAGACAAGATGGCGCTGATCAACAAGCTGCCGCTGCAGATCGATGCGCTGTCGCTGCTGGCCGAAGCGCTCAACTACGACTTCGCTTCCAAGGATCTCGACGAGCCGCTGACGACGGAAGAGTTGAAGAGCATGCAGGGCATTCTGGGCATCCGGGACGGCGTGCTCAAGAACTCCGGCAAGAGCAATCCGAGCACGCGCGACTTCGTCACCTTTTCCGGCCGCGGTCAGGTCCAGGATGCGATGGTCGGGGGCCCCAAGGAGATCGCGGACAAGCTCGAAGAAATGTTCGTCGAGCGCGGCTGCGACGGCTTTGTCATCGCCGCGACCTATGTGCCCGGCTCCTATGCCGATTTCGTGCAACATATCGTCCCGGAATTGCAGCGCCGCGGATTGTTTCAGAAGGAATATCGCGGCAAGACGCTGCGGGAAAATCTCGGGCTCAAGCGGCCGGCTGCCGGCGACTGGAAAGTGCACCCGTACGATACCGCGGAATAACAACGGAGACACGGCATGCGCTGGCTGAAATTCACCGCCGCGGACAAGACGTCCTGGGGAATCGTCGAGGGCGACCAGGTTATTGCGGTCGACGGCGATCCCTTCGGCGAATGGCAACGCACCTCGCGCACGCATCCGCTGTCGCAGGTTAGAATCGAGCTGCCGCTGATTCCGCGCACCTTCTACTGCGTCGGTCTGAACTATCTGAAGCACCTGAAGGAGGCCGCCGACAAGCGGGGCGAGGTGCCGGCAGTGCCGGACAGACCCGAGATCGGTTATCGCGCCCAGAATGCGCTGATCGCACATGACGAGGAGGTCATGATCCCGTCCTTTGCGACGGACAAGATCCACTACGAAGGTGAACTCGTCGTCGTCATCGGCAAGAAGGTCAAGCATCTCACCAAACAGAAAGCCATGGATTGCGTCTTCGGCTACACCATCGGCAACGACGTCAGCGAGCGGAGCTGGCAGAAGGCCGACCGCAGCCTGTGGCGCTCGAAGAACGCCGACACGTTCAAGCCGATGGGCCCATGGATCGAGACCGAGGCCGATCTCGCCAAAATGCAGACGATCGTCCGGGTCAACGGCAAGGAGACCAACCGCTTTCACACCAACGACATGATCTTCGGCGTGGTGCCGTTCCTGGTCGAGCTGACCAAATACTTTACGTTATGGCCCGGCGACGTGATCTGGATGGGAACGGATGGTGCCTCGCCTGACATCAAGCACGGCGATGTCGTGGAGATCGACATCACCGGCATCGGGACGCTGCGGAACAGGTTCGTGCGCGAGGAGCGGTAACAGAGATGTCGTAGGGTGGGCAAAGGCGCGCTTGCGCCGTGCCCACCAGCTTTCCGCGACCGCAAACGAAGTGGTGGGCACGCTTCGCTTGCCCACCCTACGGAAGCCAGCGCCTCTCAAAACGGCAGCGCCACGCCGGTCTTGATCTCCTTCAGCACGACATTGCTTCTCACATAGCGAATGCCGGGAATGCGGAACATGAAGTGGTCGAGGAATCTGTTGTAGGCCGCCAGGTCCTGCACGACGACGCGCAAATGGTAATCGGCATCTCCTGTCGTCGCAAAGCACTCCAGCACCTCACGTCGCGTAGTCACCCGCGCGACGAACTCGTCGACGAATTTTGCGTCGTGCCGTTCCAGCGAGACGTGGAGGATCGCGGACATCGCAAAGCCGGCCTGCTCGCGCGCGACCAGGGCTGCGTAGCCCTGGATGGCACCGCTCTCCTCCAGCGCTCGCACCCGGCGCCAGCACGCCGAGGTCGACATGCCGACCGCGTCGGCGAGCTGCTGGTTGGTGGCGCGGCCGTCCTTTTGAAGGTAGGCGAGGATCCGCGCGTCCTGATCTTCGATCATGAAAATCACCGAAATGGATTAATTTACCTCGCTGTAGATCATATTGGATATCTCTACCATAATAAGCGCACCATCCGGAAAGAAAGGTAAGACCTACCACTTGCCCAGGCTTACCCTTCTCCCATCCGGCAAGGATGCCGTGGGGAGGTCCGCATGGACACCATTCCGTCTCTCGATCCTTACGAGCTTTCCGACCGCTACGATCGCGAAGAAGGTCGCGTCTTCCTCACCGGCACGCAGGCCATCGTCCGCATCGCGCTCGACCAGGTGCGGCGCGACCGTGCCGCGGGGCTGAACACGGCGGGCTTCATCTCAGGCTATCGCGGCTCGCCGCTCGGCGGGATCGACCTCGAACTGTGGCGCATCCAGGAGCGACTGAAGCGGGACCGCATCGAATTCCTCCCCGCAGTGAACGAAGATCTTGCCGCGACTGCGGTGCTCGGCTCACAACAGGTCGAGACGCAAGCCGACCGCGAGGTCGATGGCGTGTTCGGTCTCTGGTATGGCAAGGGTCCCGGCGTCGATCGCTCCGGCGATGCGCTGAAACACGGCAATGCCTACGGCTCGTCACCGCATGGCGGCGTTCTGGTGGTCGCTGGCGACGACCATGGCTGCGTCTCGTCCTCGATGCCGCACCAGTCCGACGTCGCTTTCATGAGCTGGTTCATGCCGACGCTCCACCCCGCAAGCGTCAGCGAATATCTCGAATTCGGTGAATATGGCTACGCGCTGAGCCGCTTCACCGGCATGTGGGTCGGCTTCAAGGCGATCTCGGAGATCGTGGAATCCGGCGCCTCCGTCGCGCTGCGCCCGCTACGCGCCTTCCATACGCCGGACTTCACGCCGCCACCCGGCGGCCTGCACTATCGCTGGCCCGATCTGCCGGGGCCGCAGATCGAGGAGCGGCTGGAGGCGAAGAAGCATGCGGTCTACGCCTTCGCAAAGGCCAATCCGATCGACCGTCACATCTACGACATCCCGGACGCCACCTACGGCATCGTCACCACGGGCAAAGCGCATCTCGATCTGATGGAAGCGCTGCGGCTGATGGGTCTCGACGAAGCAGCCTGCCGCAGCATCGGCATCGACATCTACAAGGTCGGCATGGTCTGGCCGCTGGCGCTGCACGACGCAATGGCGTTCGTGAAGGGCAAGCGCGAGATCCTCGTAGTCGAGGAGAAGCGCGGCATCATGGAAAGCCAGTTCAAGGAATATTTTTACGATTTTCCGGGCGAAAAACCCGAGCGCATGGTGGGCAAGCACGACGAGACCGGCGCGCGGCTGATCTCCTGGATCGGCGAATTGTCACCGCGCGCGCTCGCTGGGGTGCTCGCACGCCGACTCGATCCGATGTTCCCAAGCCTCAATCTCGGCGCACGCGCAGCCGGCTTGATGCCTGAGGCCGCGCGCACGATCAACGTCAGCGGTGCGACGCGCACGCCGTATTTCTGCTCCGGATGCCCGCACAACATTTCGACCAAAGTGCCGGAGGGGTCGAAGGCGCTGGCCGGCATCGGCTGTCATTTCATGGCGAGCTGGATGGACCGCGAGACCTCGTCGCTGATCCAGATGGGCGGTGAAGGCGTGAACTGGGCCGCCTCGTCACGCTTCACCGGCAACAAGCACGTTTTCCAGAATCTCGGCGAAGGCACCTATTACCATTCGGGTTCGATGGCGATCCGGCAGTCGATCGCGGCCAAAGCCAACATCACCTATAAGATCCTGTTCAACGATGCCGTCGCGATGACCGGCGGCCAACCCGTCGACGGCCCGATCAGTGTCCACGCCATCGCGCACAGCGTCCGCGCCGAGGGCGTCGCGCGCATCGCGCTGGTGTCGGACGATCCAGCGCAATTTTCGCCAGGCGATCTTCCGGTCGGCGTGTCCATCCATCGGCGCGAAGAGATGGACAGTGCGCAGCGCGAGCTGCGCGATATCCCCGGCGTCTCGGTGCTGATCTATCAGCAGACCTGTGCGACAGAGAAACGGCGTCGCCGTAAGCGTGGACAGATGGCTGACCCCAAACGCTTCGCCTATATCAACGATCTCGTCTGCGAGGGCTGCGGCGACTGCTCGGTCGAATCCAACTGCCTCAGCGTCGAGCCCAAGGAGACACCCTTCGGCCGGAAGCGGCGGATCAACCTCTCATCCTGCAACAAGGACTTCTCCTGCCTCAACGGGTTCTGCCCGAGCTTCGTCACCGTTGAAGGCGCGACGCGCCGGAAGAAGGGCGCAAGCCGGATTGACGCGGTCGGCCACGCGGCCACGCTTCCCCTGCCCGCGCCCGCAACGCTCGACCGGCCATATGACCTGCTCGTCACCGGCGTCGGCGGCACCGGCGTGATCACTGTCGGCGCGCTGATCGGCATGGCGGCGCATCTCGAGCGAAACGGCGTCTCGGTGCTGGATTTTACCGGCTTTGCGCAGAAATTCGGGCCGGTGCTGAGCTACATCCGGCTGGCCGCATCCCCCGATGCATTACACCAGGTCCGGGTCGACCAGGGTGCGGCCGATGCGCTTATCGGTTGCGACCTCGTCGTCAGCTCCTCGCCGAAGGCGTCCGGCACCTATCGAAAAGGCACGCGCGCCGCGGTCAACACCGCCGAGATGCCGACCGGCGACGTCGTCCGTTTCCGCGACGCCGACCTCGCCTCACCCGCCCGCCTGCGCGCGATCGGCCAGGTGATCGGCGACGGCAATCTCGACACCATCAACGCCAACGCGCTGGCCGAGCGCCTGCTCGGCGATGCCGTCTATGCCAACATCGTCATGCTGGGTTTTGCCTGGCAGCGCGGGCTGTTGCCGATCTCGCTGTCGGCGCTGTTGCGCGCGATCGAGCTCAACGGAGTCGCGGTCGAAAGCAACAAGCAAGCCTTTGCCTGGGGCCGGGTCGCGGCCGCCGATCCGGACTTCTTGCCCAAGGTGCATGAAGCGCCCAAGGCCGAGACGCTCGACCAACTGATTGACCGCCGCGCCGACTTCCTCACGGCCTATCAGAACGATGCCTATGCAGCGCGCTATCGAGCACTCATTGCAAATGTTCGGCATGCCGAAGCCAACCTGAATAGCGAGGCATTGACCGAGGCGGTCGCACGCGCCCTGTTCAAGCTGATGGCCTACAAGGACGAGTACGAGGTGGCGCGGCTGCACATGCAGAGTGGTTTCCTCGACGAATTGAAAGGCGAATTCGAAGGCGAATTCAGCGTCCGATATCACCTCGCCCCACCGTTCCTGCCCTCAAGGCGCGACGACCGCGGTCGTCCGCGCAAACGCAGCTTTGGGCAGTGGATCCAGATGCCGCTGGCCATGCTGGCGCGATTGAAGGGATTGCGCGGCACGCCGTTCGATCCGTTCGGCTACACGGCGGAACGGCGCGCCGAGCGGGAACTGATCACCTGGTACGATGGCGTCATCGAGCGGCTGCTCGGCGGGCTCGACGCGGCGCATCTGCCAAGTCTGGTCGCCATTGCAAAAACGCCGACGGAGATCCGCGGCTACGGGCCGGTTAAGGACGCCGCGATCGGGAAGGTGAAGGCCGAGGTCGAACGGCTGTTCGCCGAGCTCGACGCCCCATCACCTGCAAAGATGCAAGCCTACGGTTGACGGAGCGCCGACGAGGCTTCAGCCTCTGGAGCCGAAGGCGCGCCCTGATGGCGCTCCTGCAACCGGGTGACGCCTCATGGATTTCGACCAGTTGACCCTGACCCAGGCTGTGGCCGACCTCCGCGCCGGAAAAATCACCAGCACCGCGCTCACGACGGAAGCTCTCGCCCGTGCCAAGGCCAATGCCGATCTGAATGCTTTCGTCATCCTGCACGAGGCCGGCGCCCTGAAGGCTGCGGCCGCATTCGACGCGAACGACAACAAGTACAAGCCGCTCGGCGGCGTTCCCATCGTGATCAAGGACAATATCGAGGTCGCGGGGCTCCCCTGCAGCGCAGGAACGCCAGCGCTGAAACATTACGTTCCGAGGGCCGACGCGCCGGTGGTCACAAAGTTGCGCGCGGCGGGCGCGGTCATCATCGGCAAGACCAGCATGCACGAGCTCGCCTTCGGCATCTCCGGCTACAACACCGCGTTCAAGACCGGCGCGGAGTTCGGCGTGCGCAACGCCTATGACCGTGCCCTGATCGCGGGCGGCTCTTCCTCCGGAACGGGCGCCGCGATCGGCGCGCGGATCGTCGCGGGCGGTCTCGGCACCGACACTGGCGGATCGGTCAGGGTGCCGGCTGCGCTGAACGGATGCGCGTCGCTGCGCCCGACCATCGGCCGCTATCCGCAAGCTGGCATTGTGCCGATTTCGCACACCCGCGACACCGCGGGCCCGATGGCCGCGACCATGGCGGATGTCGAACTGCTCGACCGCATCATTGCGGGTGGCGAAGCCAATCAGCCAGCCGATCTGAAGCAGATGCGCATCGGCATCGTGCGGTCGATGCTGATCAATCTCGATACCGACACCGATGCCGCGTTCCAGGCGGCGGTCGCGAAACTGAAAGCGCAGGGCGTCACGGTGGTCGAGATCGAAATGCCGCATTTGGCCGAACTCAACGGCCAAATCGGCTTTCCCGTCGCGTTGTACGAGGCCTATGACGACATGGTGGCCTATCTCGCGCACACCGGCACCGGCATCACCATCGACGCACTGGCGCGGGAGATCGCGAGCCCCGACGTCAAGGGCACCTATGACGGCCTCGTGATCCCGCGCAAGCTGCCTGGTCCAGACAATACGCTGGTCGACGCCGCGCCGATCTATGACGCTGCCGTCAGGACCGCGCGCCCCGCCATGCAGGCGCTCTACAGCAGGACTTTCGCCGACAACCGGCTCGATGCCATCGCCTTCCCGACCACGCCGCGCGTGGCGATTGCTTCCAATCCCGACTCCAGCAGCCTCGAAAATTTCGGCCTGTTCATCCAGAACACCGATCCCGGCAGCAATGGCGGAATTCCCGGAATCCAGATCCCGATTGCGCTCGGCGCGGTCAGCAAACTTCCGATCGGGCTCGAACTGGATGGCCCCGCGAGCAGCGATCGCCGCCTGCTTGCGCTCGGCATGGCTCTTGAAAAAGTATTCGGCCGGCTGCCGGCGCCACCCCGATCATGAATAGGGATTGATCAGCTTCTGCTGCTCGGCGCTGTGATGCACGAGCACGTCGATGAAGGTCCTGACCTTCGCCGACAGATGATGCCGGTGCGGATAAACCGCGTTCATCGACATCTCGACGCGGAGTATTGGCTCGCCCGCCTTTCGCGGGCGAGGACACCGGGTGTGTGCTTAAACCGCCGTCGCCTTGGCGAACTCCACGTAGATCTCGCGCAACCGCGCGGCAAGCGGGCCGGGCTTGCCATCGCCGATCTTCTTGCCGTCGATCGCAACCACCGGCTGGACGAACAGCGACGCCGAGGTGGCAAAGGCTTCCTTGGCGGCGAGCGCCTCGGCGACCGTGAAGGAACGCTCCTCGACGCGGAGCTGACGCTCTTCCGCCAGCGCCACCACCGCCTTGCGGGTGCAGCCCGGCAGGATCGCGTTGGAGTTCTTGCGGGTCACGATGACGTCGTCCTTGGTGAGAATGAACGCCGAGGACGAGCCGCCTTCGGTGACGTAGCCGTCCTCCAGCATCCAGGCTTCGCCCGCACCCGCTTCGGCCGCGGCCTGCTTCGCGAGCACCTGCGCCAGCAATGCCACGCTCTTGATGTCACGCCGCTCCCAACGGATGTCAGGCACGGTGATCACGTTGATACCGCTCTTGGCCGAGGCGGCGTTGATGATGTCCTTCTCCGACGTGAACATCACCAGGCTCGACTTGACGTCGCCCTTGGGGAAAGCGAAGTCGCGGCCCTTGTCGGCGCCGCGGGTGACCTGGAGATAGACGAGGCCGTTCTCGACCTTGTTGCGCGCGATCAGCTCCTTCTGGAGCTCGGTGATACGCTCGACCGTCTCGGGCAGCTTCAGCTGGATCTCGCCGACCGAGCGCTCAAGCCGCGCCAGATGCGAGGCATTGTCGACCAGCTTGCCGTCGAGCACGGCCGAGACCTCATAGATGCCGTCGGCAAACAGGAAGCCGCGATCGAGGACCGAAATTTTGGCGTCCGAAAGCGGGACGAATGAGCCGTTGACATAGGCGATCGGATCCAAGGCAGGTCTCCTGGGGGAAAAGGGATTTTGTGCGCTTATACGCCAGTTGCCGCGGCCGATCACCCCTCTATTCGTCATTCCGGGGCGTCGCGAAGCGACGAGCTTTGATACGCAATTGCGCATCTGAGAATCCATAGCCACCAGTCTGGGATATGGATTCAGGGCCCGCGCCAAGAGGCGCGCGTCCCGGAATGACGACAGGGTTAATGCGACAGGATCTTCGACAAGAACTTCTGCGCGCGGTCGCTGCGGGGCTTGCCGAAGAAATCGTCCTTCGGGGCGTCCTCGACGATCTCGCCCCGATCCATGAAGATCACGCGGTTGGCAACCTTGCGGGCAAAGCCCATCTCGTGGGTGACGACCATCATGGTCATGCCCTCATGGGCGAGGTCCACCATGACGTCGAGCACCTCGCTCACCATTTCGGGGTCGAGCGCCGAGGTCGGCTCGTCAAACAGCATGACAATGGGGTCCATTGCGAGCGCGCGAGCGATCGCCACCCGCTGCTGCTGGCCACCGGACAGGTTCGCGGGATACTTTTGCGCCTGTTCCTTCAGGCCGACGCGCTCCAGCAGCTGCATGCCTTTCACCATCGCCTTGTCGCGCGACCGGTCGAGCACCTTCTGCTGTGCGAGGCAGAGATTGTCGATGATCTTCAGATGCGGAAACAGCTCGAAGTGTTGAAACACCATGCCGACACGCGAGCGCAGCTTGGGCAGATTGGTCTTGGGATCGTTGACCTTGGTGCCATCGACGCTGATGTCGCCTTTCTGGAACGGCTCCAGCGCATTGACGCATTTGATCAGCGTCGACTTGCCTGATCCCGACGGGCCGCAGACCACGACCACCTCGCCCTTGGAGACGCTCGTGGTGCAGTCGGTCAGCACCTGGAAGCTCGGGCTGTACCATTTGTCGACGTGGCTGATCTCGATCATGACAGACTCTATCGAATGATGGCGATGCGCGCCTGCAGGCGGCGAACGCCGAAGGACGCGACACAGGAAATGGTGAAGTAGACGATTGCTGCGAACAGATACATTTCGACCAGACGGCCGTCGCGCTGTGCGACCTTGCTTGCCGCACCGAGGAAATCGGTGATCGACAGCACGTAGACCAGTGAGGTGTCCTGGAACAGCACGATGGTCTGCGTGATCAGGACCGGCAGCATGTTGCGGAAGGCCTGCGGCAACACAACGTAGCGCATGGTCTGGGCGTAGGTCAGGCCAAGCGCGTTGGCTGCGGCCGGTTGGCCGCGCGAGATCGACTGGATGCCGGCACGCATGATCTCGGAAAAGTACGCGGCCTCGAACATGATGAAGGTGATGAGCGAGGATGCGAACGCGCCGACGCTGATCGGGCGCGACGCGCCGGTCACCCACTGCCCGATATAAGGCACCAGGAAGTAGAACCAGAAGATCACCAGCACCAGCGGCAGCGAGCGCATGAAGTCGACATAGACGCCCGCGATGCGGCCTAGCACCTTGTAGCCGGACAGCCGCATCAGCGCGATCGCCGTGCCGAAGACAAGGCCGCCGAGTGCAGCAAGCCCGGTCAGCATCAGCGTGAACGTCATGCCCTCATAGAATAGATAGGGCAGCGTGCGGATGATGACCCCGAAATCAAAATTGCTGAACATGGCGCTATTTCCCCGTGATGTAGCCGGGGATCGCGACGTAGCGCTCGAGGAAGCGCATCGCGGTCACGACGACGGCGTTGACGAGGAGATAGAGAAGGGTCGCGGCGGTGAAGGCCTCGAACACCTGGAACGAGAATTCCTGCATGGAGCGCGCTTGTCCGGTCAGCTCAAGCAAACCGATGGTGATGGCCACAGCCGTGTTCTTGATGGTGTTGAGGAACTCGGACGTCAGCGGCGGCAGGATGATGCGGAACGCCATCGGCAGCAAGATGTAGCGATAAGCCTGCAGGGTCGTCAGGCCGAGCGCGGTCGCCGCCATCTTCTGCCCGCGCGGGAGCGATCCGATGCCGGCCTGCAATTGCACGGCGACGCGCGCCGACATGAAGAAGCCGATGCCGATCGCCGCCGTCCAGAACGGCGCATTCGGCAGTTGCTTCAACCACAATCCCGCGGACCTTGGCAACACTTCCGGCAGCACGAAAAACCACAGGAAGAGCTGCACCAGCAGCGGCATATTGCGGAAGAACTCGACATAGGCAAAGCCGAACCAGTTCGCGCCCTTGGACGGCAGCGTGCGCATCACGCCGACGATCGAGCCCATGATCAGCGCGATGATCCAGGCGAGCGCACCCGTCTTGAGGGTCAGCACCAGGCCCGACAACAGCATGTCGAGATAGGTGCCGGTCCCCATCGGGTTCGGCTCGAAGAAAATTCCCCAGTTCCAGTGGTAGTTCACGTGTCCCCCGCGCGAACGCGCCAGTCATGGATGTCCTGGCGCCTATGCAAATGTCCGGCCACTCTCCCTCCAGAATGGCTGGAATATGCTGCCTCTCCCCGCAAGCGGGGAGAGGCGAACAACTCAGCTTACTTATAGTCGTCCGGGTTTGGCGAGTCCGAAGGTTTCGCGAACTCGTTCTTCAGCTCGGCCGAGATCGGGGTGTTGAGGTTAAGCCCCTTCGGCGGAATCTTCTGGGTGAACCACTTCTCGTAGATCTTCTGGCCTTCGCCGGAGGTGTAGAGCGCGGCGGTCGCCGCATCGACCACCTTCTTGAACGGCGCGTCGTCCTTGCGCAGCATGATGCCGTAGGGCTCAGGCTTGGAGAACGCGTCCTTGGAGATGACGTAGTCGTCGGGCGACTTCGAGCCGGCCACGAGGCTCGCGAGCAGGATGTCGTCCATCACGAAGGCGACGGCGCGGTCGGTCTCGACCATCAGGAAGGATTCGGCGTGGTCCTTGGCCGGGATGATGTTGGCGCCGAGGCTTTTCGCAACATTGGCTTCGGTGAGCTGCTTGATGTTGGTGGTGCCGGCGGTCGAGACCACCGTCTTGCCCTTGAGATCGTCGATCGACTTCAGGCCGCTCGACTTCTTGAAGACGTAGCGGCTGGCAGTCAGGTAATGGGTGTTGGTGAAGGCGACCTGCTTCTGGCGCTCGGCGTTGTTGGTGGTCGAACCGCATTCGAGGTCGATGGTGCCGTTCGCCATCAGCGGAATACGCGTCGCCGAGGTTACCGGGTTGAGCTTGACCTCGAGCTTGTCGAGCTTGAGCTCCTTCTTCACGGCGTCGACGATCTTGTAGCAGATGTCCATCGCGAACCCGATGGGCTTCTGGTTGTCGTCGAGATATGAGAACGGGATCGAGGAGTCGCGGAAGCCGAGCGTAATGGCGCCGGTGTCCTTGATGTTCTTGAGCGTGCCGGTCAGCTCCTGGGCCCCGGCCTGGCCGACGGCGAAGGTCGCGGCGAGCGCGAGGCCGATGCTACGGAAATGTTTCACTTTTTGGTCCCCTTTCAGGATGATGCCGGCGGGATGCAAGCACAAATTGGGTTGGAATAGAATGTGACTTTTGGCTGGATCGCGGCTCCGGTTAACGGCTCAGGCCAGCGGGTGTGTTAGCGGTCCCGGCAATTCCCCGAGATCCCAGAACAGCCCGGCCATCACCGTCAAGGCCTCTTCGGTCAATGGCAGCAGGATGTGCTCATTGGGCGCATGCTGGGAGCAGCCGGGATAGGAGTGCGGCACCCAGATCGTGGGCAGGCCCAGGATCTCGGAGAACACGTCGTTGGGCAACGAGCCGCCGAAATTGGGCAGCACCGCCGGGACCCTGCCAGTGGTCTGACGCACCGAATCCGCCGCCCATGCGATCCAGGGGCTGTCGAAATCCGTGCGCGAGGCGGCAAAGCTCTGCGCCGCCCGCACCTCGACCATCGGAAAGCCCTTCTGCACCAGATGCGCGCGGATCGCCTCGATCAGCCCATCGATCTCAGTACCGACCACGAAACGCAGCTGCAGCACGGCATTGGCGTGGCCGGGAATGGCGTTGGCCGGCTTCTCGATATTGCCCGACGACATAGCCAGCACTTCGAGCGTGTTCCAGGCATAGAGTCGCTCGGCCGCCGAAAGACCCTCCTCGCCCCAGTTCTCGGCCAACGCCGGCTCGTCCTCGGTCGGCACCACCTGCACGTCCGCAAGATAGCTGCGGATCTGGTTGGTGAGCCGGGGCGGCTTCAACGCATCCAGCTGAAGGCGGCCGTGGCCGTCGACCAGCGTCGAGATCGCGTTGACCAGAATGGTCGCGGGGTTGGCGAGCACGCCGCCCCAATTGCCGGAGTGATTGCCGCCGTCGCGAAGGTTCACATCGAGATGTATGCGGATGCCGCCACGGCAGCCGAGGAACAGGGTCGGACGGTCGGCGGACAGGCGCGGCCCGTCGGAGGCCATGAACAGATCGGCGTTGAGTGCATCGCGATTGAGATCGCAGACCTTGCCGAGATCCGGCGAGCCGATCTCCTCGCCCATCTCGAGGATGAACTTGGCGTTGAAGCCGAGCTTGCCGCCGCGGGCCTCGCGCACCGCGCGGAGTGCGGCCATGTTGATGCTGTGCTGGCCCTTGTTGTCGGCCGTGCCGCGACCGTAGAGACGCGTGCCCGAAACCGTGGTGCGCCAGGGATCGCGGCCGTCGCGCCACTCGCCTTCCATGCCATCGACGACGTCGCCATGGCCGTAGATCAGCACGGTCGGGGCCGTCTCGCTCTCGTGGTGTTCGGCGAACAGGAACGGCGCCTTGCCGCTGGGAGATTCGACCATGCGGCTTTCGAAATCGAGCGCGGCGAAAGCGGGCACCATCTCCTGTTCCAGATAGGCGCGCAGCTCGACGCTCCGGTTCGGATTCTGGCTCTCGGTCCGGTAGGCGACGCGACGGTCGAGTTCGGCGAGGAACGCGCCGGATTTGAAATCGTCACGGGCGCGGGCGATGGCATCGGCTCTGGTCATTATTTTCTTTTTAGGTTGTCAGACGAAGGAGCATACCCGATACGGGCAGGCCTTCGAAAGTGGCGGGGACTTCGATAGTCTTGGGATTTCGTTCTTGCTCTCTTGAGATTGGCTTGCCAAGCGCGGCAGCGCCGCTGATTTTGGCCTTGCCAACGTCGCGCTATATGCAAGAACTTCGCCAAGTTCGGGCGCAGCTCTATCATTCGAAGAGCGCCCGGTACAGGGCGCCGGGGGACCATCATGGCCAAGCAGATCAGGCTCAATGCATTTGCGATGAATTGCGTCGCGCACCAATCACCGGGCTTGTGGACCCATCCGCGCGACCGCACTGCCGAATATAACCGCCTGCCCTACTGGATCGATCTTGCCAAAACGCTGGAGCGCGGCCGTTTCGACGGGCTGTTCCTGGCCGACGTGCTCGGCGTCTATGACGTCTACGGCAACAGTCCTGACGCAGCCTTGCGCAATGCAGCCCAGTCGCCCTCGAACGATCCGCTGCTGCTGCTGTCGGCCATGGCGGCGGTGACGCAGAATCTCGGCTTCGGCGTCACCAGCAATCTCTCCTTCGAGCCGCCCTATCCGTTCGCGCGGCGGATGTCGACGCTCGATCATCTCACCGAGGGACGTATCGGCTGGAATGTCGTCACGGGCTATCTCGACAGCGCCGCGCGCGGCGCCGGCAAGGACAAGCAGATCGGGCACGACGACCGCTACGAGATCGCGGACGAATATATGGAGGTCGTCTACAAACTCTGGGAAGGGAGCTGGGAGGACGACGCCGTGCTGCGCGACCGCAAGCGCGGCATCTTCACCGATCCCACAAAGGTCCATCGCGTCAACCACGAGGGCGCGAACTGGCGCATCAACAACACCATTCATCTCAGCGAACCGTCGCCGCAGCGGACGCCCGTGCTGTACCAGGCCGGCACCTCGCCGCGCGGACGGAAGTTCGCGGCACAGCACGCCGAATGCGTGTTCATGTCGGGGCCGTCGGCCAAGGTGATCGCGCCGCGCGTGTCGGCGATCCGTCAGGAGGCCGCCGCGTTCGGCCGCAATCCGGCGGAAATCCTGATGTTCTCGATGATGACGATCATCCTCGGGCGGACAGAGGCCGAGGCGAACGAAAAATATGCCGACTATCGCCGCCACATCAGCCCGGAAGGCGCGCTGGCCCTGATGTCGGGATGGACCGGCATCGACTTCTCCGGCTACGAGCTCGATCAGCAGGTGCGTCATGTTCAGAACGATGCCGGCCGCAGCGCACTCGACAACGTCACCCGCGCCGATCCCGATCGCGTCTGGACCGTGCGCGACGTCATCGAGCATGTCGGCGTCGGCGGCGCCGGTCCCGTCGTGGTCGGCACGCCGGAGACGGTCGCGGACAAGATCGAGGCGTGGTTCGAGGCGACCGACGTCGACGGCCTCAACGTCGCCTTCGCGATCTCACCCGGCGATTTCGAGGACATCGCCGACATGCTGGTGCCGGAGCTGACGCGGCGCGGGCGGTACAAGGCGGAGTACGCGCAGGGCACGTTGCGGGAGAAGCTGTTCGGCGAGGGACGTGCGCGGCTAGGTGCGCCGCATCCTGCAGCGGGGTATCGGGTGGGGAAGAAGGGGTAGGCGGAAGATCGCGCCACACCCTCAGTGTCGTCCCGGCGCAGGCCGGGACCCATAACCCCAGGGAGCAATTTGGCGAAGACTGGTTGTTCGGGACCGGCACCACCTGCGATCGATAAATCACGCGGTATGGGTCCTGGCCCCCGTGCGCAATTGCGCACTAGGCCAGGACGACGAGTTGAGACAGCGTGCCCTACACCTTCCCGTCCACCATCACCTCGATCAGCTTCGTCCCCGGCCGGCCAAACGCCGACGCCAGCGTCGCCGTCAGCTCCCGCGGATCGCTGACCTTGATCGCCTCGCATCCCAGCGCCTTCGCCACGCCCGCGAAATCCACCGGCGGATCGACGAAATCCATGCCGACGTAATTATTGTCGCCGTGGAAGGCGAGCAGACGCTGCTTGATGATGCGGTAGCCGCCATTGTTGGCAATGACCACATTGAGCGGCAGCTTGTGATGCGCTGCCGTCCACAGCGACTGGATCGAATACATCGCGCTGCCGTCGCCGGAGAAGCAGACCACGGGACGATCGGGATTGGCGATGCTCGCGCCGACGGAGGCCGGCAGGCCCCAGCCGATGCCGCCGGAGGCAAGGCCGTGATAGCCGAAGCGGTCGCGGTGCGCACGCAGTGCCGTGATCTGGCGGCTCGAAGTGAGGCCCTCGTCGACGAGGATGGCATTGGCGGGCATCGCCTCCACCATTTGCAGCACCAGCCAGTCTGGATCGATGGGGCTGCGGTCTGCGGCCTTGCCGATCTGCTCGACCAACGCGGTGCGCCGTGCGGTCCAGTTCTTCGGCGCGAGCTCGGCGAGACGTTGCCTCGCACGTTGCGCCAGGGCAGCGCCGCCCATCTCCTTCAACACCGGGATCAGCGCACGCAGCGTTTCCTTCAGATCCGCCTTCAGCGCGATCTCGGCACCGTAGTTCTTGGCGATCTCCCAATCGCCGAGGCCGATCTGCACGATGCCGAGGCCCTCGGGCAGCGCATCGACCTCGCTGTAGACTGACATCCGCAGGGGATCGCCGCCGAGCGCGATCAAGAGATCGTACGGCGCAAGCGTGTCGCGCGCGACTTTCTGAACCCGTGCCAGCGCGCCGACGAAGCTCGGGCTCTCCGAGAGGAAGTGCGAGCCGTAGGGCGTCGAGGATTGGTACGCAGCCGCGCCCAAAAGCTCGGCGAGTTCGGCCGCCTCTTTCAGTGCGTCGCTCTTCACCACCTCGTCCATGGTGACGATCACGGGACGCTCTGCCTTGAGCAGCCGCGCGGCGAACGCGTTTAGTGCCTCATCCGATGGCCTTGTGCGGGCGTCGATGCGGGTGGAGCGGCCGAGGTCGATGCCTGCTTCGCTGTTGAGGATATCGCCGGGCAACGAAATGAATACTGGCCCGGTCGGCGGGGTGGTCGCGACTTTTGCGGCGCGGCGCACGATGCGCGGCAGATCCTCGAGCCGCGTCACCTCGACCGCCCATTTCACCAGCGGCTCGGCCATGCGCACCAGCGGGCCGTAGAGCACCGGCTCCATCAGGCCGTGGCCCTGCTCCTGCTGGCCCGCTGTCAGGATCATCGGCGTACCCGTGAACTGGGCGTTGTAGAGCGAGCCCATCGCGTTGCCGAGGCCGGGCGCGACATGGACGTTGCAGGCGACGAGCTTTCCGGAGGCGCGGCTGTAGCCATCCGCGATCGCCACCACCAGGCTCTCCTGCATCGCCATCACATAGGTGAGATCAGGGTGGTCCTTCAGCGCATGCATGATCGGCAACTCGGTGGTGCCGGGATTGCCGAACAGATGCGTGATGCCCTCGTCCTTAAGCAGCGCGAGAAAGGCGGAGCGGCCGGTGATCTTGTTCTTCATGTTTCCTCCAGGAGCGGACGTTGCCGCAAGGACGAAGGCATGATGGCCGAAATCGCGGGAGGCGCCAAGGAAGCACGGTCATGGCTGCGTTGCGTACGCGAGGCGTTACATTTCCTCGCGCCCCAGCTCGAACGGGTCCTCTCCGCCCGCCCGCTTCTTCTTCTTCGAGCGCTGCCAGACCACACCGGGAAAGCCTTTCAGCGGCACCAGCGGCTCGCCGGTATAGGTCCATTCCTGCAGCTCCCCGATCGCGATGTGATAGAGCGGCTGGCGGCCGGTGCGTTCCCTAAACAGCGCACGGGGGATGTTGACCATATGCGGCCCGCGCGGGCGCTCATATGCGATCGGCGTGCCGCAATGCGCGCAGAAGCTGCGTGCGGTCTTCGTTGCCTTATCCTCGTAGCGGGTCAGCGCCGTCTTGCCTGCGGTGATGCGAAACCGTTTCTTCCAGCTTCCGACATAGGTCGCATAGGCAGCGCCGTGGGCGCGACGGCTGGCGGCGGAGTGATCGTGCCAGGCCCAGCGTGCGGGGACGTCGATCTCGAAGGTGACCTTGCCGCAGAGGCATTGGCCCGTTGCGACTCCTGCGGCGGCTGCGGCTTTGGCCATGGTGAATTCCCTGAATTGTCGTCGTGACCACGACAATACATGATTGTCATTCCGGGGCGCGACGAAGTCGCGAGCCCGGAATCCATCGCACGGCATATCTGAAGGCGGAATGGATTCCGGGCTCGATGCTTCGCATCGCCCGGGAATGACAGACGAGAACGCTTACGCGGGCGTCGGCTCGTCATGCACCGGATAATCCGTATACCCCTTTTCCTCGCCGCCGTAGAACGTCGCACGGTTATACGGCGTCAGAGGGTAATCGTGCTGCAGGCGGCGCGGCAGATCGGGGTTGGAGATGAAGATGCGACCGAAAGCGATGAGGTCGGCATGCCCCTCTGCTATGGCGGCGTTCGCCGTCTCGCCCGTAAACCCGCCGGCGGTCATCAGCACGCCGCTGTAGAGCGGGCGGAACAGCAGCATTGCCGACGGCACGTTCTGCCAGTTGACTTCGGCGCGCCCCGAGCCGCTGGAGCGCGGTTCGATGAAATGCAGATAGGCAAGGCCGAGTTCGTCGAGCGCCTTCACCACGTGCGTGTAGAGCGGCATCGGATCTGGCTCGCCGGAATCATTGGCAATGCCGTGGGGCGACAGCCGCACGCCGACGCGGCCCGCGCCCCAGACGTCGATCGCGGCCTGGGTCACTTCGAGCAGAAGCCGCGCGCGGTTCTCGATCGAACCGCCATATTGATCGGTGCGCTGGTTGCTGCGTGATTGCAGGAATTGCTCGAGCAGATAGCCGTTGGCGCCGTGGATCTCGACGCCGTCGAAGCCGGCGGCGAGCGCGTTCTTCGCGCCCTGCCTGAACGCCTCGACGATTCCCTTGACCTCGTCCGTCTCCAGCGCGCGGGGCGTCTCATAGTCGGAGATCTTGCCGTCGGCGGTCATTGCCTTCATGCCTTCGACCCTGATCGGGATCGCCGAGGCCGAGACCGGCAGCTCCCCGCCGTGGAAGGAGGAATGCGAGACGCGGCCCACATGCCAGAGCTGGAGAAAGATGATGCCGCCCTTGGCGTGCACGGCGTCGACCACCTTGCGCCAGCCCGCGATCTGCGTCTCCGAATAGATGCCGGGCGTCGCCGGATTACCGCGGCCGTGCGAGAGCACGGGCGAGGCCTCGGCGATGAGCAGGCCGCCTTGGGTAGCGCGCTGACCGTAATATTCGGCGTTGAGCTGGCGCGGCGAAAAGCTCTCGCGCTCGGCCCGCATGCGCGTCAACGGCGCCATCGCGACGCGATGCGCGAGCTTGTACGGACCAACCTGCAACGCTTGAAACAATGCCTCGAATTTCATGCCGGCCCCGAAATCATCGATGAGAGGACGAGGATCATAAGAGAAAGGCTCGCAGCTCGGAAGCTGCATGGGGGAATGGCTGGCCAGCCAAAAGAGGCGGGGAATAAAAAAAGCCCCGGGCCAGGCCCGGGGCTTTTTGTCTGTTCAGAATTGCAGGTCAGTATTTTGCGACGACCGCGCCTGCGCCGAACTTGTAGTTCAAACCGACGCGCGCGATGTGGCCCGAGAAATTCGCGGTTGAGTCAAAGCCGCGCGCCGGGCCGGGCGTGAACGGGAACAGCGGATTGAAGATCGTGTATTTCTCGCTGCCGAGATCGTAGTAGAGATATTCGAGCTTGACGCTCCAGTTCGACGCAAAATGGTACTCGCCACCGCCGCCGACCGTCCAGCCCACGCGCCAGCTTTCCACCGCGCCGGCGCTACAGATCACATTGAGGCACGGCGTGCCGCTCGCACCCGTGGGATCCACGATCGAGGTCGACGCCTTGACGTGCCCATAGGCAAGACCGCCGGTCGCGTACAGCATCAAGTCGGGCATAACGGCGGCACCGATCCGGCCGCGCACGGTCCCCAACCAGTCGACCTTCTGATCTTGCGTGGTCATGATCGTCGGGAAGACCGGCAAGGTTCGGGTCACCGTTGAGCTACCCTTGATGTCGGTCGCCGCGATATCGGCTTCGACGCCCCACACCAACGAGCCCGTCTGCACATTGTAGCCGGCCTGCAAGCCGCCCATCACGCCACGCGCGTTTGTTGCCAGCGAAGCCGGGACAAGGCCGCCCGCCAGTGCGACGTCGAGCACGCCCGCGGTGAACACCGGATCATGCGGCACGAGATCGTTCGCACCATCGCCCCACCCATACCCGACATTCACGCCGGCGTAGAAGCCCGACCAGTTGTAGGCGACGGGCAGTGGCGACGCCTTGTACGCCGGCGCACGTGCGGTCATGTCGGCCGCGAGCGCGGGGTACGCCGAGGCGACGCCCAAAGCCACAAACAGGATCGGAGCAAAGCGAAGCATTATCGATATTCCAATTCCGAAGATTGACGGTGACCAGAACTAACCGGCCAACATTCGAAATGGGATAGCAAGTCTTGCAAAAGCGCGGACGACGCGCGCTTTCAAAATCGCATGTAGCGTCCGGGCAACAACCTCAAGTCGCTGCAAGCGCTCTGTCGTCGCCGCAAGCAGGACCGATCGCTGAAGTCCGGACGCGATGGCGCGTTAGGCCGTCTTGATCCACACCGCCTTCACGTTGAGATATTCCTCGACGTGCTGCTTGCCGGATTCGCGGCCGTAGCCGCTCATCTTGTAGCCGCCGAAGGGGACGGCCGGGTCCATCGCCTGGTAGCAGTTCACCCACACCGAGCCGGCACGCAGGCGCTTCGCGACCGCATGCGCCTTGCTGACGTCCCGCGTCCACAGGCCCGAGCCGAGACCGAACGTGGTGGCGTTGGCGCGCTTGACCAACTCGTCCATGTCCTTGAACGCGATCGCGGAGATGACGGGACCAAAAATCTCCTCCTGCGCGATCCGCATATCGTCCTGAACGCCCGCGAACACTGTCGGCGACACGAAGAAGCCCTTTGACAGCGCGCCTTCGGTGACGCGGCCACCGCCGGCGAGCGCCCGCGCGCCCTCCTTTTGGCCGATATCGAGATAGCTGGTGACGCGCTCGAGCTGCTGCTCGGATACCAGCGGTCCGATCTGGGTGTTGGGATCGAGACCGTTGCCGACCTGCAGCTTCTTGCCGAACTCGGCGACGCGGCCGACGAATTCCTCGTAGATCGACTGCTCGACGAACAGCCGGGTGCCGGCGCTGCAGATTTGCCCCGAATTGGCGAACACCGCCATGGCGGCGCCTGGCACGGCCGCATCGAGATCGGCATCCGCGAACACGATGTCCGGCGACTTGCCGCCGAGCTCGAGCGAAACGCGCTTGAGGTTGCCGGCCGAGGCGCGGATGATCGACTGACCCGTGACATGCGAGCCGGTGAAGGCAACCTTGTCGACGTCGTGGTGCGAGGCAAGCGCAGCACCCGCGGTCTCGCCATAGCCAGGCACGACGTTGATGACGCCGGGCGGCACGCCCGCTTCCATCGCGAGCTCGGCGATGCGCAGCGAGGTCAGCGGCGCTTCTTCGGCGGGCTTGAGCACGACGGTGCAGCCGGTCGCGATCGCCGGACCGATCTTCCAGATCGTCGCAGTCAGCGGTCCATTCCAGGGAATGATGGCGCCGACGACGCCGATCGGCTCCTTCAGCGTATAGGAAAAGATTTCGCCAGGCAGCGAGTTCTCGATGGTCTCGCCGTGAATCGCGGTGGTCTGGCCGGCATAGTAGCGCAGCATGCCGACGGCGCGCAGGCGATAGGCGCGGGTCCGGCTGAGCGGCGCGCCCATGTCGAGCGTGTCGAGCTGCGACAATTCGTCGAAATTTTTCTCGACGAGGTCGGCAAGCTTCAGGAGCAAGTTCTGCCGCTCGAAGGGCTTGACCCTGCTCCACGGCCCTTCGAAGGCGCGGCGGGCGGCAGCGACCGCACGATCGATGTCTTCCTTGTCGCCCTCGGCAACGGTTGCGAGCAGTTCGCCGGTTGCGGGGTTGTGGGTCTCGAAGCGCTTGCCGGAGGCAGCATCGACCCACTTCCCATCGATCAGCATCTGCTTGTAGGACCCGTTGGCGAATGGATGGCGCGTGATCGGAATAGCCTGCGACACAGCCATGGCTGAACTCCCTGTCAATGATTGATTGGTTCGATCTGGGCGGGATCGTTGGTCGAGAGAATACTGCGATGCCGGACAGGCGTAAAGGAGAGGCGTAAAGTCGACGCGGAACGAAGACCTCCCATGCCGAGTTGTGCGGGGTCGCGCGAGTGCCATGTTATAGCACGACCGAGCCCCCCGGAGACCGATCCATGCCCCACCCCGCGATCGTCAAGGACAATGTTGCCGTGATCACCGGCGGTGCGTCCGGCATCGGATTTGCCGCCGCTTTGGCCTTCGCACGCGACGGCATGAAGGTGTGTATCGCCGATGTGGATCAGGCGCGGCTGGCGGAAGCCGCAATAAGACTCTCATCCGTCACGTCCGCCACAGACGTGATGACCTTCGCGATTGACGTCAGCAAGGCCGAGAGCGTGACGGAACTGGAGCGCGCCGTGCGCGAGCGCTTCGGTCGCACCGACATCCTCATGAACAATGCGGGTATCCAGCCCGGCAGCACGCTGTTCGGCGAACCCGACAACTGGCAGCGCATCATCGGCGTCAACATGTGGGGCATCATCAACGGCTCGCGCATCTTCGCGCCCAACATGATCGCGCGCGGCGGAGCCGGCCTCATCATCAACACCGGCTCGAAGCAGGGCATCACCACGCCGCCTGGCGATCCCGCCTACAACGTCTCCAAAGCTGGTGTGAAGGCTTTTACGGAAGCGCTCCAGCACGAGCTGCGCAACACTGCGGGTTGCCGCATCACCGCGCATCTGCTGATTCCAGGCTTCGTCTTTACGGGCCTTACCGCGAAGGGCCGGACGGAGAAGCCGGCCGGGGCCTGGACCGCCGAGCAGACCGTGGACTTCATGTTGACGCGGCTGGAGGCCGGCGATTTCTACATCCTGTGTCCGGACAACGACGTCCCGCGCGCGCTCGACGAAAAGCGCATGCTGTGGGCCGCCCGCGACATCGTGGAGAACCGCCCGCCACTGTCACGCTGGCATCCGGACCATGCGGATGCATTCGCGAAATTCGTGAAGGGGGATTAGGCTGTTTAATCCTCATGGTGAGGAGCGCGGAACGCGCGTCTCGAAACATGCAGGCCCGGGTGGGGCCTCGATCCTTCGAGACGCCCGCTTGCAGCGGGCTCCTCAGGATGGGTTACACAGGGGGCGCTCTACAGCGTCTCTTGCTGGTGCCCGCAATTCTTGCAGGCGAACTTGATGCGGGTCTGGCCCTTTGGCGCCTGCACCCGGTTCGGGGCGCCGCATTTACCGCAGACGGCCTCGATGCGGGTATCGCCCTGCTTGACGACGACGGTCTTCTTTTCCATCGATTCGCGGATCAGGCGCTCGGCCTCCTCACGCAGGGATTGTTTCGACAAAGCTCGTCTCCGCGATAAATGCGGGCGAGGCTTATCCCACCTGCGGCGAAATCACAATCCGAAACGGCTGCTCAGACCTCGACAATCACGTAGCTGTCCTCGACATGCACCGGAAACGTCTCGGCAACATACGGCCCTTTCTGGAGTTCCTCGCCGCGCTCCACAGCGACCGGATATGACCTTATCTTGACGCGCTTCGGATCGAACCAGGATTGGCCGTTGCGCATGTCGAACTCCCAGCCATGCCAAGGACAGCGCAGCATCTCGCCGACGCGCGAGCGCTGATAGATGCCGGGCTCGGGGGAGGTCAGCCGCGCCACGCAGGCCGCTTTCTCCAGCGGCGCGCCTTCATGCGGGCAGCGGTTCAGCAGCGCGAAGAACTCGCCATTGACGTGGAACACGACAATGTCGCGGCCGTCGACATCGACGACCTTGTTGCCACCAGGCGGGATCTCCGAGGCGGACGCGACGATGTGACGGGCCATACCGTGCAGACCTTCTCAGAACTTGTAGACGGCGCGGGCATTGGTGCTGAAGATCTTCTTTCGCTCGGCTTCTGTCAGCGGCGTCTTGAAGGCAAAGCGCGGATCGTCGAAATCCCAGTGCGGATAGTCCGACGAAAACAAGAGACGATCGATGCCGACCCATTCGATCAGCGAGCGCAGCTGCCGGGCTTCGTCAGGCTCGTCGATCGGTTGCGTCGTGAACCAGAAATGCTCACGGACGTATTCCGACGGCTTGCGCTTGAGATGCGGCACCTCGCTGCGGAAGCGCTCGAAATGCTGGTCCATCCGCCACACCGCGGACGGGATCCAGCCGAAGCCGCCCTCGATGAAGACGAACTTCAATTTTGGAAAGCGCTCCGGCACGCCTTCGATCACGAGACTGGCAAGCTGTGCCGCAATAGTGTGCGCGTTGGACTGGTGCTCCTCGACATAATAGGACGGCCAGCCGCCACCGGTCGGCGCATGCCCGCCATAGCCGCCGACATGGATGCCGAGCGGCAGACCCAGTTCTTGGGCACGCTCGTAGATCGGCCAGTAGCGGCGACGACCCAGCGGCTCGTTGGCGCGGGGCGAGACGTTGATCTGGACGTATTCGCCGATTTTCGCGCAGCGTTCGATCTCGGCAATGGCGAGATCAACACCATCCTGACCGACCAGGATCGAAGCCTTCAGGCGCGGGTCGCGATGCGACCAGAACGCCAGTTGCCAGTCGTTGATGGCGCGCTGGATCGCGGCGCCGAATTCAAGGTTCTGCTGCGAGAAGATGAAGAGATCGAGCACCTGCAAGATCCCGAACTCGACGTCGAGCGGATCGAGATGCTGCTTCTGCATGAAAGCGAGATCCGAGCCGGGCGGCCCGCCCGTCGGCGGCCAGGCATCTCGCCGCGCGATCAGCGGCGAGGAGCGCGGATAGGGCGTGGTGAACAGATAGGGCGTGCGCAGATGGCTGCCATATTCCTTCAGATGCTGCTGCCAGCGCTTCGGCAGGAACTCGTTGAGATCGTCGGGCGAATGCAGGCTCGGATGGACGTCGCAATCGACGATGCGCAAACGCGAAGCGGCGGGCTTCTCGTCTTCCCGCAGCGGGCGGTCGATGACCTCACTCATGCGAAACCTCCAAAGTCAGTTGGCGAGCGACAGCCGCGGAAACGTCTCCAGCGGGTTGTCGACGCACATCTTCGAGATGATGCTGTTCGGCAGGTTCGGCGGGATCGGATCGTCGCCGTCGAACTGCCAGTGCGGATAGTCGGACGCGAACAGGAACATCTTTTCGGAGCCGATCTGGTCGATGATGTCCTCGACGCTTTTGGCGTCGCCCGGCGCATCGAACGGCTGCATGGTGACGCGGAAATTCTCGCGAATGATCGCTGCCGGCTCGCGCTCGACCCAGGGCACCTCGACGCGCACCCCCCGCCAGGTCTTGTTGGCGCGCCACATGAAGGCCGGCAGCCAGCTCACGCCGGATTCCATCAGCACGACCTTGAGGTTCGGAAACTTGCCGAACACGCCCTCATAGATCAGGCTCAAGATCTGCGCCTGAAACGCCTGCGCCTCGACGAAGTAATATTCGTAGCGGTGCGACGGCCAGCCGGCCGAGCTCGGCGCCTGCCGATATTGCGTGCCGGCGTGGATCGCGAGCGGCAGCTTGTATTTCTCGGCGAGTCGATAGACCGGCCAGAAATGCCGCCGTCCCAGCAGCGTCTCGCCCTGCGCCAGCACGAGGATCGAGACGAAGCGGTGATCGCCCGCGCGGCGCTCGATCTCCTCGACCGCCAGATCCGGGTCCTGCATCGGCACCACGATCGAGGCACGCAAGCGCGGATCGCGCGACAGCCACTCAGTAGCGATCCAGTCGTTGATCGCCTTGCAGAAGTCGGCCGCCATGTAGGGGTCAAACACGGCCTGCGCACCATAGAGCACGTTGAGAATCGCGTGGCTGGCACCCAACTGCTCGAATGCGCCCTTCTGCACCATCGCAAGGTCGGAACCAGGCTTGGCGCCATTCGCCGGACGCCAGTCGGTACGGCCCGCCAGCGGCATGGCCGGCGGATAGGAGGTGAGATCGAGCCCGTCGATGGCTCGGCTCACGACCTGCTCTTTCCAGTGATCGCTGAGGTACGGCAGTAGCGTCGTGCGCGTGCCACCGACCGCCGGGTGGATGTCGCAGTCGATCCGCATCGCTGCCATGAGGTTCCTCGCCGAGATCTTGTAATCACATCTTATTGGCGGCGTTCTTGTGCGCCGCCTGTGAAGACTGCCCCTGCCCGTGCGGTTGCGCAAGAGCGCACACCCGCGCGATCCGTCATGGCTCGGTTGCATTTCGCAAGCGCGATATAAAGTTGGCGGAATGTGTTCCAGCGCCAATGCAGCGGAGCGAATTGCTCCGCTGCTTTCTTGCGTATTGCCTATGCTTCTCAAGCCGCCTTCGAGACTTCCATCAGCAGACGTTCCGCCTTGGCATCCTCGATGCGGTTCACCATCCGGCTGCTTTCATGGTTGTCGCGAACCGTCTTGGTCAGGGTGATGCAAGTCTGGATCAGCATGACGATGCCCATGGTGAGATAACCCTTCATCCAGAGGTCGATCGGCAGGAAGAAGATGCCGATGGCGATGAGGAAGGCGGAGGCTGCGAAGGACAAGTATGTGAAAGTCACCCAGGCGCCGCTGTGGGGCTGGCCATTCTGGTTCATGATGGTCTCCTGTTGGTTCGAATGATTGGGTTGGAATCAGGCAGTCGGCGTGCGCTTGGACTTCAACCGTGCCAGCACGTCGTCCGCGGTCGTCTTGAGCCGGGGGCCAAAACCCTGCTCGGCGAGTTTTTCGGCGGTGGCGAGCGGACCGCTGGCGGCATCGAGCTCGACCAGCGCGTCGTCGGCGGCCTGGGCTTCCATCTGCCGCTCACGAAGACGTCTCAAGGTGCTCTCCGCCTCCGGCAGCGTGGATTCGTAGGGACGTGCTGCCTCGATGCCGCTGCGGCGAAGCGAGCGCACCGCTTCCGAGGCACGGGCGACGCGGCGGCCGCGATCGAGCTCGGTGATGCGGGCCTGCGCGCTTGCGACGTGCCGCTTCAGCCGCGCAATCTCGGTTGCGAACAGCGCGCGTGCCGTCAGCGCCGCGTCGCGATCGGCCTCCAGGCCCGCGATGGCTTCAGCGGCATCGTTGGCGAGATCCTCGCGGCCGCCGTCGAGCGCCGCCACGGCGCGGGTCTCGAGATCGGCGATGCGGGCGACAGTCGCCTCGAGCTTGCGGCCTTCTTGCTGGTCCTGTGCGATCGCCAGCGCCAGGGTCCGTTTGCCGCGCTCGAGGGCGGCTGCGGCGTCGCGCATCTGTTGATCTAGGATCAGAAGGGCCGTCCGGTCTTCCAGTTCTTCGCCCGCGGCGGCCACGCTGCCGCGGAAGAGTGTCACTACGGTCTTGAACATCTGAAGCTCCCTGTTATGAGCGTTGCTCACAGATGGTTTGTAGCAACAAACTTGAACATCGTTCAATAAATATTTGAGCGACGCTCAGAAATTTGGCCGCAGATGACTAAGGCATTGGAACGCCGAGAGAAACTTCGATCCGATCTGATCCTGGCAGCGGAACGAATGATCGCCGACAGGGGATTGGCGGGTCTGAAAACCCGCGATCTCGCCCGCGAGATCGGCTGCGCCAACGGCGCCGTCTACAATCTCGTCGCCGATGTGGACGAGCTGATCCTGCGCGTGGGCTCGCGCACTTTGCTTCGGCTCGACCAAGCCCTGAGCACAGCAGAAAGCGCGGGCGAGCCATCGCCGCAGGAGACCCTGGTTCGCATCGCCCTCGCCTATTGCGATTTCGCCGCGGAAAATCTCGAACTATGGCGTGCGCTGTTCGAGCACCGTATGGCAGCCGACAAGCCCCTCCCCGACTGGTCCATCAACGACCAGATGCGGCTGTTCCGCCACGTCTACCAGCCGCTGGCCGCGCTGTTTCCAAAACGCAGTCGGGAGGAGCTCGGCATCACCGCGCGCAGCCTGTTCTCGGCGGTGCATGGCATGGTGACGCTCGGACTGGAGCAGAAGCTGGTCGCGGTACCGCTGCCGGCGCTGCAGAGGGAAATCGCAGGCCTGGTGCGCGCGATGATCGACGGGCTGATCGCGCGGGCGGCGTAGAGGCCGCGAGCACAGCTCAACTGTCGGCGATGCCTGACTAGAATTTCACCTGTCGCGTCGCATGCAGCGCGCTTAGCTTCGCGAGGTTCACGCCTCACTCCGGAGCCTCCAATGCCTCTCCTCATCCGCGGCGGCATCGTCGTCAATCATGATCATTCGCGCCGCGCGGACGTGCTGATCGACGGCGCGACCATCGTCGCGGTCGGGCAGTCGCTCGATGCGCCGACGAGGTGCGAGACCATCGATGCCGGCGGCGCCTACGTCATCCCGGGCGGCATCGATCCGCACACCCATCTCGAAATGCCGTTCATGGGCACTGTCACCGCGGACGATTTCGAATCGGGGACCAAGGCGGCACTGGTCGGCGGCACCACCATGGTGGTGGATTTCTGCCTGCCCGATCCCGGCCAGTCGATGCTCGCGGCCTATCAGGAGTGGCGGCACAAATCCGAGAAGGCGGCCTCCGACTACGGCTTCCACATGGCGGTAACGTCGTGGTCGAAGCAGATCCATGACGAGATGGAGACCGTGGTCAAAACCTACGGCATCAACACCTTCAAGCACTTCATGGCCTACAAAGGCGCACTGATGGTGAACGACGACGAGCTCTACAACTCGTTCGCCCGCTGCGCCCATCTCGGCGCCATGCCCGTCGTGCATGCGGAGAACGGCGACGTCGTCGCCCTGATGCAGGAGGCGCTGATCGCGCGCGGTGTCACCGGCCCCGAGGGACATGCTTATTCACGGCCGCCGGAGGTCGAGGGCGAAGCCACCAACCGCGCCATCATGATCGCCGACATGACAGGGACGCCGGTCTACATCGTGCACACGAGCTGCCGCGAAGCACATGAGGCGATCGCGCGCGCACGTGCGGCGGGCAAGCGCGTGTACGGCGAGCCGCTGATCCAGCACTTGCTGCTGGACGCCGGTGAATATCAGAACAAGGACTGGGATCATTCCGCGCAGCGCGTGATGTCGCCGCCGTTCCGCGACAGGTCGCATCAGGATAGTCTTTGGGCCGGTCTGCAAGCCGGCTCGCTGCAGGTGGTCGCGACCGACCACTGCGCCTTCACCACCGAGCAGAAGCGGTTCGGGCGCGGCGATTTCAGAAAGATCCCGAACGGCACCGGCGGCCTCGAAGATCGCCTCGCGCTGCTGTGGACCGCGGGCGTCACCACGGGACGGCTGACGAAGGAGGAATTCGTCGCAGTGACCTCGGCGAACATCGCCCGCATCCTCAACATCTATCCGCGCAAGGGCGCGGTCGCCGTCGGCTCGGACGCGGATGTCGTGGTTTGGGATCCCAAGGCGAGCAGGACTATCAGCGCGAAGCGGCAGATGAGCCGGATCGACTACAATGTGTTCGAGGGCTTTTCCTGCACCGGCGGACCGGCGGCGACGCTGTCGCGCGGCCGAATCGTCTGGAAGGATGGCGATCTGCGCGCCGAGTCCGGCGACGGCCATTATGTCGAGCGCCCGGCGTTCTCGCCGGTGCATGTCGCCAATTCCACCTGGAAAGACCTGACTGCCCCGCAGGCCGTGAGCCGCGGAGCGGTGTCGCCGTAGAGCTGAGATGCGCACAGGATGCGGCGCCGTGAAGCGCGGCCGGTGGCATGCGCCTTGCCTCTTTAGGGTGCAAATCTCTCAAGAGTGAGGCACCCATGAGCGCATCATCTTTCGACCTAAACCGCCGCGGCGTGCTCGGCGGCCTCGGTCTTGCCGGAATGACCGCTCTCGCTCCGGGCTTCGCATGGGCTCAGGGGCGCAGCGAGACGCTGCTGGTGGTGCAGGAATTGGGTCCGAACTCGCTCGACATGCAGGGCGTCGGCTCCAATCAGACCGTGAACGGGCTGTCCTGGAATTGCTACGATCGCCTGCTGAGCTATGCCTCCAAGACGCTCCCCGACGGCACGCTGTCTTATGACCGCGAAAAGCTCGCACCTGAACTCGCCGAGAGCTGGGAGGTTGCGGCCGACGGCATGTCCTGCACTTTCAAACTGCGAAAGGACGCAAAATTTCACGACGGCACACCGGTCACCGCAAAGGACGTCAAATGGTCGTTCGACCGCGCGGTGAAGGTCGGCGGCTTTCCGACCTTTCAGATGTCGGCGGGGTCGCTGGAAAAGCCCGAGCAGTTCGTCGTAATCGACGACCACACCTTCCGCATCGACTATGTGCGCAAGGACAAGATGCTGCTGTTCAACGTCGCGGTGGTCGTGCCCTTCATCATCAACTCGGAGCTCGCGAAAAAGAACGCGACGGCGGAAGACCCATGGGCACTGGCCTGGCTCAGGAACAACGAGGCCGGCGGCGGCGCTTACAGGATCGAAAGCTGGAAGCCGGGCAGCGAGACCGTGCTGGCGCGCTTCGACGATTGGAAGAGCGGACCTCTCCCGAAGCTCAAGCGCGTGATCGCGCGCGACGTCCCCTCCGCCGGCACTCGCCGCGCCATGCTGGAGCGGGGTGATGCGGATATCTCCAGCGGCTTCGCGCCGCGTGACTTCGAGCAGATCATCAAGGAGGGCAAAGTCAAGGTCTCGGGCGTGCCGATCCCGAATGCGCTCTGGTCCGTCGCGCTCAACACCGCAAAGCCGCCGTTCGACAATGTAAAGCTGCGCCAGGCCGTCGCCTGGGCGATGCCCTATGAGCAGATCCAGAACAGCGCGTTCTTCCGACGTGCCGTTCCCATGTATGGCGGAGCAGCAGACGTCTCCAAGCCGGTCTGGCCGCAGGCGTTTCCCTATGTCACCGATCTCGACAAGGCCAAAGCCTTGATGAAGGAGGCAGGCTTCGAGTCAGGGCTAGAGACGACGTTGTCGCTCGACACCGGCACCGCCACGGTCGGCGAGCCGACCGCGATCCTGATCCAAGAGAGCCTCGCCAAGATCGGAATCAAGGCGGCGATCGAAAAGATTCCCGGCGCGAACTGGCGCACCACGCTGAACAAGAAGGAGCTGCCGCTCGCGCTGAACCGTTTCAGCGGCTGGCTCGATTACCCCGAATACTACTTCTACTGGAATTTTCATGGCAACAACTCGATCTTCAACATCTCCTCGTACCAGAACAAAGAGATGGACGCGCTGATCGACAAGGCGCGGTTCACCACGGATGCCGCCGAGTACGACAAGGCCGTGAAGGATTTCATCGCGCTCTGCATGCGCGATGTTCCCGTCGTCCCGCTTAATCAGCCGATCCACGACGTCGCGATGCAGAAGGCCATCACCGGTTACGAGTTCTGGTTTCATCGCGAGCCTGACTACCGGCAGTTCGCAAAGGGCTAGTTTTGACCCGCGATGCTCACAGGGCGTGAGGCGGCTCGCGCCTGCTCGGACGGGAAACTGCGCGCGAGCCGCGCCTCGCTCACGCGCAGCATCGCCGTATCGAGCTTGCCTTGCCGCGATCCATCCAGGGCACAAGCGAAAATCCGGTAGAATTGCGCGCCATCATAGGCGACCAGCAGCAGGTCGACGCCCGCGTTGATGGCTTCCACGACGGCCTGGCAGACGTCGTGCTGGTAGATCGCGCCCATCACGAGATCGTCGGTCATGACGATACCCTGATAGCCCCATTTGTCGCGAATGATCCCCTCGACGACACGCTTCGAATGCGAGGCAGCGCGGTCGGAATCGACGGCCGTGAGCGTGACATGGCCAACCATGAGCGCGCTGCGCGAATGCGACAGCACCTCCCGGAACGGGAGCCAGTCGGTTGCCTCCAACTCCTTCACCGGCGCGTCGAGGTTGGCGCTGAAATGGTGCGTGTCGGTGCGCACGCGCCCGATGCCGGGAAAATGCTTGAGCGTGCCGCCGACGCCGGATTCCTCCAGCCCGCGCACATAGGCGCTCGCGATCGCGCCGACGACAGCCGGATCGGCCGCAATCGCGCGCTGGCCGATCAACGTGTGAAAATCGAGGCGATTGCGCCGGACCGGTGGCTTGAGATCGAGCACCGGTGCGAGATTGAGGTTGACGCCGAGCCCGGCGAGTTCACGCCCGTGGATGCGGCCGAACTCTGCTGCTTTGGCCTGCTGGTCATCGGGGGCAAGCCCGGCAAGCGTCGCCAGCGCCGGCAGCTTCGTCAACGGCGGCGCAAGGTGCCCGACGATGCCGCCCTCCTGGTCCGCGGCGACCACCAGCGGCGGCAACCCGGCGGCTCGCCGCTTGTCCTGGAGCGCCGCGATCTCGGCACGCAGCGCCTCGGCGGTCCGGCCCCGGATGTTGTGCCGGGTGACGTAGACACCGCCGATCAAACCCTGCTCGGCAAGGCGCGCGACCTCCGGGAAGGAGGAATAACCGACCATGAAGTGAGGCCCGAGCTGACGCGCCTCGGCCGTACTGGCGGCAAGCACATCGTGCTTGCGCAGTTCGAATTTCAGATGCGCCGCCGACATCAGGAGCGGCGGAGCGCACCAGAGCATGACGAGCAGCTTGCCCGCGGTGCTGCGCCAACGCCCGCGGCGCAGCAGCACGATGACGATCACGATGCTTGTGACGACAACCGCGATGTTTCCAGCGCCGCGCAGCACGAGCAGATAGGGATCGTTCTTGTTCGCGGCCGCAAATGCGACGAGAGGCGCGGCAAGCCAGAGCAGAATGAGACCGATGCGGTTGAGGGATTGCATGATGCGTCACGCCCAATGTGATGAACGCATCGCACCTATCAAAGCGATTTGCGCCGCGTAAGGACCAAAAGCGCGCCTGCACGAAATCTGCAAAAGACTCCTGAAACCGTGCAGACGACGATCTCACCTTCTGCACGAACGACGTTCAGACTTCGTGATGCCACCATTCACGAAAGGTCTTCTGGACATGACGAGCCTGGCTACGACGATAGCAGCGGACCTCCAGCCGATCAGGCCCTCCTCCATTCCTGCCAAGCTTGGTCTCGCACTGGCACTGGCCGCGGTCGCCGACTGGCTGTTCTATGGCCCACGGATCGGCCTATCGCTGACGCTCTTTGCGATCGCGACGGCTTGCGTGTCGATGCTGTTCAATCATGCGGCGCTGGACCTGCGACGCGGCATCACCGGGGCGGCCATTCTCGTCGCCGGTCTCGTGCCGGCGACAGAGGAGCTCAATGCGCTGTCCTTCCTGATCCTCGTCGCGGCGCTGCTCATGGCACTGCTGCTCGCGACCAATTCGGAGACAACGGGCTTCGCGGACCGTGCCCGGGCGATACGAAACTTTGTCCTGTTCGGGCCCTTCAGGGTCTTCCCCGAAGCGCTTCAAATCTTCAACATGTCGGCACTCACTCGGAGCATCGCACTCTGGCTTCTGCCTGCAGCGCTGAGCACTGTCTTCATAGCACTGTTCGCCGCAGCCAATCCGCTGATTGAGCAGTGGGTGTTCCTGCTCAATCCAAAGCTCATCCTCGACTATGTCAGCATCCCGCGCGTGCTGTTCTGGACCATGATGCTGTCGCTGGTCTGGCCGTTCATCCATGTGCGCTGGCGGCGCAGAAAGATTGTCACTACGACCATCGCAGATATCCCTGTGCCGCCGCCGCTGCAGTCGCAAGTCTCAGCTGAGTTCATGGGCCCGTCCACCATCCTGCGTTCGCTGATCCTGTTCAATCTGCTGTTCGCGGCACAATCCATTCTCGACGGCATCTACCTCTGGGGCCATGTCGCGCTGCCGGCCAACATGACTTATGCCGCCTATGCCCATCGCGGCGCCTACCCACTGATCGCACCGCCCTGCTCGCCGCCGCCTTCGTGCTGGTGGCGATGCGTCCGGGCGGCCCGGCGGAGAAATCGAAGATCATCCGGCCGCTGGTCTATCTCTGGGTGGGACAGAACGTCCTGCTGGTCGCCTCCTCCATCCTTCGCCTCGACCTTTACGTCGACATCTACATGCTGACCTACGGGCGCATCGCAGCGTTCATCTGGATGGGGCTGGTGGCGCTCGGGCTAATCCTGATCGTCGCCCGTATCGTGCTGGACAAGTCCAACCAATGGCTCGTCGGCGCCAATCTGATCGCGTTAACGATCGCGCTGTATGGCTGCTCGCTGGTGAACTTCGATGCCTTCATCGCCGACTATAATCTGAGCCACAGCAACGAAATGTCCGGTAAGGGCTTGAACATCGACGCCGACTATCTCCTCACACTCGGGCCGCAGGCGCTGCCTGCCCTCGACAAGGTCATCGCTCATCGCCCGGGCGACAACTGCCTTGTGTCGCGGCGCGATCGGCTTGTAGAAGTCCAGCGTCAGGATCTGGCCTGGCGGAGCTGGGGCTTCCGGAATTGGCGGCTCCAGCGCAGGCTGGACGCGCTGGCGAAAGCTCGGCCGGCGGGCTGACGAGGCAGCGGAGAGGTTCTTGGCGCATCGCATTCTCATCGTCGACGACGAAGGCCATATCCGCGAGGTCATCCGCGTCGCTTTGAAGAAAGCCGGCATGGACGTGATCGAGGCGCGCGACGGCAAGGAGGCGCTGAGCCGCTTTGCCGCCGACAAGCCTGACCTGATCGTACTCGACATCGGCATGCCCGAATTCGACGGCCTCGACGTCTGCCGCGAGGTGCGCAAGAGCTCCGACGTGCCAATCCTGTTCCTGTCGGCCCGCGACGAGGAGATCGACCGCATCCTCGGCCTCGAGATCGGCGGCGACGATTATGTGACGAAGCCTTTCAGCCCGCGCGAGCTGGTGGCGCGGGTCAACGTCATCCTGCGCCGTCTCGGTCCGCGCAATGGCGAGGCCAAGCCGGGGCCGTCGGCACTCGCGCAAGGCGGCCTGCTGATCGACCCCGAGCAGCATGTCGCGTCGTTCGCCGGCACGCCGCTAAAGCTGACTGCGATCGAGTTCGGCATCTTGCGCGCGTTCCTGACCCGGCCGACCTCCGTGTTCAATCGCGAGCAACTGATGCGGGCCGCCTACCAGCTCAACATCCAGGTCTCCGACCGCACCATCGACAGCCACATCCGCAACATCCGTGCCAAGCTCGCGTCACTGGCCTGTGACAACGTCATCGAGACCATCCACGGCGTCGGTTTCAAGCTCGGCCGCTGCGAGAAGGAGGCATGAGCGCCGCGCCCGACAAATGGCGGCCGTCGCTTACCCTCGTGATCTTCACGGTGCTGGCGACCGTCGGCGTGCTGCCGCTGGTCGGCCTGTTCTTCTTCCGCCTCTACGACAACCAGCTGATCCGCCAGACCCAGGCCGAGCTGATCGCACAGAGCCGCGTGCTCGCGACGATCTACGCGCAGGAGGTCACAACGCGGCTCGACAGCGGCCTGACGCTCGGCGCCGAGGTGCCGCCGAACGTGCTGCCTGATCCGGGCGACCAGGTCACCCCGATCCGCCCTGCGCTCGACCTCACCGCCAACGATTTGTTGCGGCGGCGGCCCGAGGCGCAAGCAGCAATCCGGCCGGCGCAGCCAGCCTATGTCGATATTGGCGCAAGACTGACGCCGATCATCCGCGAGACCCAGAAGGTGACGCTGGCAGGCTTTCGCATCCTCGATCCCCAGGGCGTGGTGATCGCCGGGCGGCAGGAGGTCGGGCAATCGCTCGCTCATATCGAGGAGGTCGCTGACGCGCTGCATGGGCAATACCGCGCCACCTTGCGCAACCGCGTGCCCGACAAGCCGCCGCCATCGATCTATTCCTTTAGCCGCGGCCTCGGCGTCCACGTGTTTTCGGCAATGCCTGTCATCGTCAACAACCGCGTTGCCGGGGTGATCTACACGACGCGGACGCCGAGCAACATCTTCGACCATCTCTACCAGGAGCGGGCCAAGTTCGTGCTGGCGGGGCTCGCCGTGATTCTCGGCACGATCGCGATTGGCCTCGTATTCTCGCGCACCATCACGCTGCCGATGCGCGAGCTGATCGATCGCGCCACCAGAATAGGCCGCGGCGACCGCGAGGCGTTCAGGCCGCTCCGACATTACGGCACCCGCGAGTTCGCGCAGCTCTCACACAGCTTCCTCGGCATGGCCGAGCAGTTGGCGCGGCGCTCGGATTATATCGCGACGTTCTCGGCCCATCTCACCCACGAGCTGAAATCGCCGCTGACCTCGATCAAGGGCGCGGCCGAGCTGTTACAGGATTCGGTTCAGGGCAAAGCAGGCAGCCTGACGCCGGCCGAGCAGGAGACGTTCATCGCCAACATCCTGTCCGACACAAAGCGGCTGGAGGCGATGGCGCAGCGGCTGCGCGAACTCGCGCGTGCCGAAAGCCTGCCGCAAAACGAGCGTACGGAACTGGCGCCCGTGATTGCCGAACTCAGGAGCCGGTTTCCGGTGAGCTCAATCAAGGCCAGCGGCGGCCTCGACCTGATGATCGGCATGTCAGCTGAGAAGGCACTGATCGTGCTGTCGCATCTCGCCGACAATGCGATGCGGCACAAGGCTGGGACAATCAGGCTGGAGGCGATCGATGAGCGTACGACCCTGCTTCTGACTGTGAGTAACGACGGCGAGCCGATCTCGGCGCCGAACCGCGACAGGATCTTCGATGCGTTCTTCACCACTCGCCGCGACCAGGGCGGCACCGGGATGGGGCTGGCGATCGCGCGCGCGGTGATGGCGAGCCATGGCGGCTCGATCAGGCTCAAGCCGACCGATCAGGGCGCGGCGTTCGAGCTCCAGTTTCCAATGGGCTAGATCGCGAACACCCACGCGGCGACGATGGTGCCGATGGTGACCAAGCCGGCGATGGTCCAGCCGGCGGCGTATTCCAGCTCAGGATGACCGGTCGCCCGCATGATCTCTGCCGGATCGGCGGTATGCTTCTCTGCCATGACAGCCTCGCACGTTACTTTCCGCGTCATATGTAAGTCGCATCAGCCACCATTAGGTTCCATCACGGAAATGCGAGGGATGACGCAGCTTGGTTTGTTCGCTGATCCGCAAGCAGCAGGGCCAGCCGGCCTTCGCTACACGGATGAATTCGTCGAGGCCGCCGTCGAGCAGGCGCTGATCGGCCGCATCGCAGCATTGCCGCTCCAGCGCTTCCAGTTCGGCGCCTTCGAGGGCAACCGCCGGGTGGCGTCCTTCGGTTATCGCTATGACTACACAGCGCAGCGGCTGGCCGAGGCCGAGCCGATCCCGGACTGGGTCCTCCCCGTCGCGCGGCAGGTCGAGGCATGGGCGGGTCTCGCCGGCGGCAGCGTGCGGCAGGTGCTCTGCACCGAATACGAGGCCGGCGTCGGCATCGGCTGGCATCGCGACAAGCCGCATTTCGACAAAATCCTCGGCCTGTCGCTGGGCTCGTCCTGCAAATTCCGCTTCCGCCGCCGTAGCGGCGACAAATGGGAGCGCCACACGCTCGAAGCCCGGCCGCGCTCGCTTTACATGATGGACGGCGAGGCGCGGTCGCAATGGGAGCACAGCATCCCGCCGGTCGAGGCGCGCCGCTATTCCATCACCTTCCGGACGATGAAGCAGTCCTGACCGGCCGGCCAAACAAAAAAACGCGAAAACAACCCCATGCACAGTAGAACGGCGTGTCGTCGCGAGGCTCGGTCCCGCGGGGTAACCGTTCGACGCGTCGGGGCAAAACAGCCGCACCGCGCAAAGGCGCAAGGCCCGGCGAACTTGCCTTCCAATTCGTGTTTACATGCTAAACTGGTTCCACGCGCCGCGCGGGAGGGAAGCCGCGATTGCAGGTCCAGGGAGGCAAGATGAAAGCCGGTCGATTGATCCTCGCCTGCGCCCTCGTCGTCGCAACCGCCTCCGGCGTCGCCGATGCCTCCGACGCGACGCCCGCAAAAGTCTCGGGCGCGACGGCGCTGGCGCTCGCAGGGGTGATCGCGCCGCTGTCCTCTGCCCTGTCCGGCGCCGAGAAGAAGGCAATGGCGATGCTGTTCGCCGCCAACAGCGACATTCCCTACAAGAAGCCGATCGTGGTGACCGCCGATCGAATCGTCTGTCGCGCCGGCAATGTCGACATCACCGTCCGGAACTGCGAAGTCACATTCGGCAAGAAGACCAGGACGGTGAACGGCTCCACGGCCAACGAGATCTTCGCCACCGAAGCACTGGCCGGGATTCCGCCCGACGGCGCCGCGGGATCGAATTTCGAGAGCCTGACCAAGCTGAGCTGCACGATCGACCCCAATGCCATCCGCCGGAAGGACGGCAGCGGGGCGGATTGCACCTTCCAGCCGGGCAATTGAACCACGCGTGGCGGACGGAGCCGGAAGAGAACCGCGGGTGCCGTGAAATCGCCTCATGACCAACTAACTAATAAGGCGAATTGAAAAGACGGGCCAAACGCGCGAGCCCATATCGGGCACGCAGGGCCGACACCGACATGAAGAATTTTCTCGCATTTTTTCTAATTCTGGGCATCACGGCAGCCTCCGCACACGGTCCCCTACCGATGCTGCCGGCCGCGCCGTCCGATCTCGTGCGGGTCGGCCTCACCGACAACGACACCGCCGCGGGCGGAACCGCGCGGCTGTGCGAGCAGGTCACCTTCTCGCGCGGCCTGCGCTACGGCGAGAGCGAAGCCAATGTGCTCGATGTTGCCACCGCCACGACCAAGGCGGATACGCCGCGGCCGGTGCTGCTGTTCGTGACCGGCGACACCTTCACCGGCGACCGCGCCGCGCCGGAGCTGTCGCGCCAGATCCAGGACCAGGCCATGTGCTTTGCCGCCCGCAACGACATGATCGGCGTGCGCGTCAACTACCGGCTGGCGCCCTCGGCGACGTGGCCGGCGGGTGCGACCGACGTGGCGGCGGCGCTGTCCTGGGTCCACGGCAATATCGACCTGTTCAACGGCGATGCCCGCGAGATCGTCGCGGTCGGCTACGGCGCCGGCGCCTTCCATGTCGCCACCCTGCTGGCCCATCCCGAACTCCAGACCGACCGCGCCGACGTCGCGGCTGTCGTGCTGGTCTCCGGGGTCTACCGCGCCGGCAAGGACGCGAGCGACAGCGAGAAGGCCTATCTCGGCAGCGACGCCAGCCAGTACAACAAGCGTTCGGTCTTCCCCGGCATCCTCAATGTCGACGTTCCGATCGTGCTGGCCTGGGCTGCGGATGATTCCGCCGGCATCACGGCGCAGGGCGAAACCCTGAAGAAGACGCTCTGCGGCGCCGGCCATTGTCCGCGTAGCGCGCTGCTGCGCAGCCGCGACGGCATAGCGAGCGCCTTCGGCCTCGACGGCTCCGGCGACAGCCTCGCCGAGCCGACCCTGCTGCTGGTGCATCAGCTCGAGGCGCGCGGTCTGCCGTAGGGGGTTGCGGACACAGCTCCTGCAAGGTCATGGCTCGGCCGGATATCACTGCACCATACCGGGTACGCATCCTTCCGCGGCCACCCGTTCATCACCGTCATCCTGAGGTGGCCGCTTCTTCGGCGGCCCTCGAAGGACGACGGCCCAACTCTCTCCGCGCGGTAGCAGCGGTGGCCGTTCATCGTTCGAGGCCCCCGGCGCGATGCTTTTCGCATCGCGCCACTCGCACCTCAGGATGACGGAGTTAGATGCACAGGGCACGTCAATACGCTTGCCGTTTCCGTTCGGGTGGCAAGAAGCGCGCCATCCGGCCATAGCTTTGACAAACGCTTGACGTAGATCAACTCCTCTTGCTGCGGAGTGAGCCGACCTCGTTGGGGGCCAACGACAAGGTGTTGAGCATGGGCGTCACCGGCAGAATGCTGTTCGTTTCGATGATCGCGTTCGCGTCGCTCGGCGCGATGTCCGAGCAACGCGCCGATCAACCCACCGCCGACAACGAAATCCGCATCGGCAATGTCATGCCGTATTCGGGACCGCTCTCGGAGTTCGGCGCTATTGGCCAGGCGGAAGCGGCCTATTTCGACATGGTCAACGCGCGCGGCGGCATCAACGGCCGCAAGATCCGCTTCATCACCCGCGACGACAATTCCGATCCGACCACCGCGCTGGAGCTGACCCGCAACCTGGTCGAGACGGACGACGTGCACTTGATGTTCGGCTCGTTCGGCACACCGGGCAATCTCGCCGCGCGCTGGTATCTGAACGCGAAGAAGATCCCGCAGCTGTTCGTCGCCTCCGGCGACGAGGAGCTGAGCCAGGCCAAGGCGTTTCCCTGGACCATGGGCTGGCAGCCGTCGTACCGGTCGGAGGGGCGCATCTACGCCAACTATCTCCAGGCCTATTATCCCAGGAAGAAGATCGTGGTGCTCTGGCAGAACGACCAGTTCGGGCGTGCGCTTCTCAAGGGCATGGAGGAAGGTCTTGGCGATCTGAACCGTCTCGTCCTCGTCGACATCGCTTTCGACATTGCCGACGAGCATCTCGACGGACACGTGTCGATCCTCAAGCGCGCCGGCGCCGATATTTTCGTCTTTCTCGGCGTGCCGTCGACGGCGTCCAAGGTGATCAAGCTGGTGGCGGCAATGAAATGGCGCCCGGTCTTCATCGTCAACGACGCCTCCGCCTCGATCGCCAACGCGATGGCGCCCGCAGGCCTGGAGAATTCGTCCGGCGTGATCTCGGCGGCCTTTCTGAAGGACCCGAGCGATCCCGCATGGAAGGACGATCCTGCCATGAAGGACTGGTTCGCCTTCATGGACAAGTACCATCACGTCGAAAGCACCAACAGCAGCGCTGCGCTCTATGGCTATGCCGCAGCCGAGGCGCTGACGCAGGTGCTGAAGCAATGCGGCGACGATTTCTCGCGCGAGAACATCATGCGTCAGGCTGCTTCGCTGAAGAATTATCAGCCGTCGGTCGCCCTGCCCGACATCAGGATGAACACCTCGCCAGCCAGCTATTTGCCGATCAGGCAGATGCGGCTGGTGCAGTTCGACGGCCGTTCCTGGCAACCCTTCGGCGAGGTAATCGAGACGGCGTTTACGGAAGGCGCGGCGCGGTGAGTTGACGTGAGGCGCGTGAGTGAAGCAACAGCGCCGCGGCTAAAACCTCTCCCGCTTGCGGGAGAGGTCGGCGCGAAGCGCCGGGTGAGGGCTCTCTCCGCTTGGGGGCTCTCCCATTGAGGAGACACCCTCTCCCCAGCCCTCTCCCGCAAGCGGGAGAGGTGGCAGACCTTCCTCGCGGCCACAACGGGGGCTCAATCAGGAAAGCCTGTTCGTCCTCACGCCGGCTTCAGCGAGGCCAGCGCGTTCTCCAGCAGCGAGCGTACCCGCGCCGCGTCGCCGGATTTCACCACCGCGGGGTCGAGATAGAGCTCCAGCCCGGGCGCACGCTCGGTGATGATCCCGCTCCTTTCAGCCGCCGCGTCGTTCAGCGCGTCGACCGAATAGGGAATCACTTCGCGGCTGATGCCCTTCATCGTGATCGCGGGCAGCGCGTGGGCGCGGACAATGTCGCTGACCAGCGCGAAGGTTTCGTAGCTCAGCACGATGCCGCCGGGCTCGGCGATCGATTGCAGGCGCGCGGCGAGGTTCGCCTCGGCACCGATGATGGTGTAGTCCATGCGGTCGCTGCTGCCGAAATTGCCGACATTGCAATAGCCGGAATTGATGCCCATGCGGGCCTTGAACGGCAACTCGATGCCAGAGGCGCGCCATTTCGCATTGAGCTCAGTGAGGCGGTGCTGCATGCGCCAGGCCATCTGGAGGCAAGCCTGCGCGTCGGCCCGGTCGCCCTTGGTCTCGGGATCGCCGAAGAAGATCAGCATGGCATCGCCGATGAACTTGTCGACGGTGCCGCCATATTCGTGGGCGACCGCCGACATCTCGGTGAAATATTCGTTGAGGAGCTGCGTCAGTAACTCCGGCTGGAGTCGCTCCGCCGTCGCGGTGAAGTTCTGGATGTCGGAGAAGAAGATGGTGAGCTTCTTGCGCTCGGTGTGGATAGTGACGTCCTTCTGGCCGGAGAAGATGCTCCGGTAGACCTGCGGCGGAATGTAGCGCGAGATCTTCATCGAGAGCGAGGCGAGGAAGTCGTTGGCGGATTCGAGTTCCTTGTTCATGCCCTTGATGCGGCTGGCCTGGCGGCGCTGCAGCGAGAGGAACGACAGGCCGCTGCCGGCGGCGATCAGAAAATAGGCCAGCAAAAACTTGAACGAGAAGATGTTGGCGGCGATCGGCTGGGCGATGATCACCTCCTGGATGCCTCTGACGTCCCCGACCTTCCAGTCCTTCTTCGGGCTCTCGGGGTGGCTGTTGTGGCAGCTAACGCAGGCCGGGCCCATCGTCACCGGAGCGATCAGCCGGACCTTGTCGTTGAACAGCGAGGTCTCGGTCTCGACGATCTTCTGCTCGGGATCGTTGCGAAGCGATTCGAGCGCATCCTTCTCGAACTTGTCGAGCTGGTGCGGGGCGCGGTTCTGGAACGGGAAGTCCGAGACGAAACGGTAGGTGATGTTTTCCTGCTGCGCCCCGATCACCCGCCCGAGTTCCAGCGACAATGTCGCCGGGATCGGGATCGCGCCGGGAACGGATTCGTAGTTGTGAGCGACCTTTGTCGAGCCATTTTGATTGGCGAGGATGCGACCGACCACGTTGGACGCGTAGTAGCTGCGCACGCTGGTAATGACCGAATTGAGATCGACGGCCTGCCGGCGCAGCCCGGTCTTGCTCAGCTCCGTCAGATCCAGCCATACGGCCAGCGGCAGGGCGAGCAGCAGGAAGACGATTGCGGCACCGGTCAGGATACCGCTCTTGCGCTGTTCTTCGGAGATCTCTTGCTTCACTCTTTGGCTCCGTGATGAGCGCTCTTGTCTTGATCTCGGGGGATTTGCGGCACAGAGCCAATAAACGCGCTCCCGCGCAACCCCATTTTATGGTGGTCGCGCCAAGCGGCTTTTCGTTTCATGGCGAATGTTTAAGATCGGCATTGACTTCCATTCACTTCGCCGGGAGATCCACCAAATGACCGAGACCATCCGTATCAAGCGCTTCAATGCGCGCGCCGTCATCGTGCCGATGAACCTCCCGCTCAAAACCTCGACCGGGGCTGTCGCAAAGGCGCCGCTGGTGCTGATCGACTGCGAGACTGACCTCGGCGCAACCGGGCACGCGTATCTGTTCTCGATCACCCCATCGGCCTTGAAGCCGCTGACGGCGATGGTCGCGGAAATGTCGGAGCTCGTCGCCGGCGACGAGCTCCTGCCGTTCGAGATCGAGCGCAAGCTGACCCAGCGCTTCACGCTCCTGGGTTTGGCCGGCCTGCAGCGGCTGGCGCAATCCGGCATCGACATGGCGGCATGGGACGCGCTGGCACGCGCTCGAAGCCTGCCGCTGGCGCGCCTGCTCGGCGGCACGCCGAAACCGGTCAGGGCCTACAATTCGAAGGGGCTCGGCATCATGCCGGCTGGTGCCGCGGTGGAGGAAGCCCACAAGCTGCTGGCCGAGGGCTTTCAGGCCGCAAAGATCCGCGTCGGCCGCCCCGATGCGCGGGAAGACCTGAAGGTGGTGCGCGCGGTGCGCAAGGCCGTCGGCGACGACGTGACGCTGATGTGCGACTACAACCAGGCGCTGACGGTCAGCGAGGCGATCCGCCGCGGCGAGATGCTCGACGATGAGGGGCTGACCTGGATCGAGGAGCCGATCCGTCACGACGATTATGAGGGCAACGCCCGTATCGCGGATGCGCTGCGCACCCCGGTCCAGATCGGCGAGAATTTTGATAGCGCGTTCGCGATGCAATCCGCGCTCTCCGCCGAGGCCTGCGACTACGTGATGCCCGACGTGCAGCGCATCGGCGGCGTCACCGGCTGGCTGCGCGCCGCCGCGCTGGCGCACGCCGCCGGGATCGAGATGTCGACGCATCTGTTCTCGGAAGTCAGCGCGCATCTGCTCTGCGTGACGCCGACCGCACATTGGCTGGAATATGTCGATTGGGCCGATGCGGTGCTCGCGACCCGTTTGCAGATCAAGAACGGCTTTGCGCTGCCGACCGAGGAGCCCGGCAACGGGATCGCGTGGGACGAGGTGGCGGTGAAGAAGTATCTGGTCGAATAGGCCGCGTTTCGTCGCGACGCATCAAAGTGCGGACGTCGGAGCCTGACGATCGCCGAGCGACATGCCGTCCTACGACCGAACAGCGGCAATCATACTCAGCTCGACCGGTGCGCCCCGCGGCAACTCGGCCACGCCGACGGATGTACGCGTGTGACGACCGCGATCACCTAGGCGCTCGATCAGCCGGTCGGAGGCGCCGTTCATGACTTGCGATTGCTGCGTAAATCCAGGCGCCGAGGCGATGTATCCGACGAGCTGCAAGACCTGGGCGATCTTGTCCTCTCCGCCTGCTGCGTGGTTGATGGCCGAAATGCAGAGATCAGCGCAGAGTGCAGCGGCCTCCTGTGCGGCGGCGACATCGACACCTGCGCCGACTTTGCCTGAGTACAGCAGGTCTTCGCCGCGACGCGGCAGCTGACCACTGACATACGCAATTCCACTATGGATGATCACCGGCAAGTAGTTGCCGCCGGGCTTGTTCACGCTACTCATTTCGGTAACCTGCCTTCTTTCCACGTCCCGCTAAGCGATAGAGTTTCGCCGAATGCCAGGTTCGTCGCCGCGGTGAAGGATCGGACAATGGCAGGCGGCGAGTCACGGATCAAGGCTGCGCAGCTTCGCAGTAGGCGGCGGTGCGGATTCAGCCCGACAAGATACGCTCCCGCGAGGTCATGGAAGGACCTGCTACGCGGGCCGAAGAAGGCGTCCCCCTGAGAGGTGCCCGCGCTACCACGTCTCCGCGCCGGGGATTTTCTTGCGCACCGCCCGGCGCTGGATCCAGATGCAGCGACGCACGGATCTGTTGGAGCGGCCGACCGCGGATATTCCTTGGCCGGCCTGCAGCAGTGGCGCCACGTTTTCGCGTAGCGCGCGGCAGCGCTGGAGCTCGGCCTGCCAGTCGATGGTCGCGGCATCAGCGCGCGACGTAATCAGCGCCAGCGCGGCCACCGCAAGACAGCCCACCCGCATCATCTGGAGTTCCTCACTGTGACCCCTCTCCATCGCGCCGGTAGCGGAAGTCGCAATGACCGGCTCCCTGCATGATCGTTTGCGTCCGCGTGAGCTTGATGTCGGAGCCGAAACCTTCCGCGGTCGCGAAGTCGGCGGTGCAGATCAGGAGAAAGCCGAGTTCGGGCTCGCCGAGCGCCTTGTAGAACTCGGCATAGGCGCAGCGCGTGACGTCAAACGCGAATGAATCCTGCGACTGTTCGATGACTTCATAGGCGAGCGCATCGTCGCGGGCGTAGGTTTTGAATGCCGACGAAACCGCCTTGCCGAGATCGCTCTCGTTCTTGGCTTTCCAGAATTCCTCACCGAAACCGCGATAGAGATTGCCGAGCGCCTTGCGCACCAGCGCGTTGGCGCGCACCTCGCCGAGCTCGGCCTGAAGCGCCTTGACGAGGGGCACGAGCACCTGCGCCTGGATCTTTGCTTGCTCGATGACGGAAATGCTCATGGGCGGCCCCGCGTCCGAGACGACGGTAGCACATCAGTGTTGCTATAGGAGATTGTGGCTTGCCGGACCGAGGTCTCGACGAAAAGTCCGTGTACGCTCTTCGAGCTACGCCGGACACGCTTCTCAACGAGATTGGTGGCTTGCCTGGCCGTAGCTCGCGGCGGCAGCCCGCCTGCGCCCTTTGGGCTTCGGCGTGGCATCCTTCTCTCGCTTCGCGAGCGAAGGATGGTGGGCGCGACAGGGATCGAACCTGTGACCCCTACCATGTCAAGGTAGTGCTCTCCCGCTGAGCTACGCGCCCTAGATGTCGTCTAGATCGGGTCGGGTCCCTATAACGGCTCAGGGGAGCCGGTGCAAGGACGGAAGGGGGCCGATTTAGGCCGCCAGCATCTTGTTCACTTCGCTGACCAATTCGCGCAAATGCACGGGCTTGGACAGCACCTTGGCGTTCTTGGGGGCGTCCGAATCCGAGTTCAGGGCGACCGCGGCAAAGCCGGTGATGAACATGATCTTGATGTCGGGGTCGAGTTCCGAGGCCCGGCGGGCGAGCTCGATGCCGTCCATCTCCGGCATCACGATGTCGGTGAGGAGCATCTCGAACGGCTCTTCCCGCAGCCGCTGATAGGCGGCCATGCCGTTATCATGGGACGAGACCTGAAAACCGGCGTTTTCCAGCGCCTTGACCAGGAAACGGCGCATGTCGTTGTCGTCTTCGGCGAGCAGGATCTTTGGCATGGCGGAAAGTCGAATCCCCAGAGGATATCAGCAGAGGTCACTAAGCCCGACGGAGGGTAAATTTGGGGTGAAAATCTTTACCCTCCGCAGCTCGCGCTGCCGGACTCTTGTGAACCGGAATACGGTACGAAGCAATCGAGCCGGACCTGCCGGTCCCCACCTCGCTGCCCGCAGGGTTAAGACATGTTCCAGAGCAGATCTCATCTTTTCGCTTGGCAGGATGGTTGCGATTCCGGACAATGACGACACATAAGAGCCGCCCGATCGGCCGAATCAATGTGTTGAGGCCTGTGCCGGGCTTGTTGGATCGTGCGGCGCCGAGGGCGAAGCCTGATTACCAAGGGACGAAGCCTGACACCAAGGGACGAAGCCTGAGAAGATGACCCGGTTTGACGGCGACAAGTCGCCAGCCTTCGAGATCGTTGAGCCCGCGCAATGGCGCGCGCCGCTTATCTTCAACTCGCCCCATTCCGGCTCGACCTATCCGGACGAATTCCTCAGCGCCTCCAGGATCGACCTGCCGACGCTGCGGCGTTCCGAAGATTCCTTCATGGACGAGCTAATCGGCCATCTCAGCGAGCGCGGCTTTCCGACCGTGCGGGTCAACTTTCCGCGCTCCTATGTCGACGTCAATCGTGAGCCCTATGAGCTCGATCCCCGGATGTTCACCGGGCGCCTGCCGAGCTTTGCCAACACCCGCTCGATGCGGGTGGCGGGCGGGCTCGGCACCATTCCGCGCGTGGTCGGCGACGGCCAGGAGATCTATCGCGAACGTATCCTGGTCGACGATGCGCTGGGACGGATCGAGACGCTGTACAAGCCCTATCATCGCGCGCTGCGCCGGCTGATCAACAAGGTGCACCAGATGTTCGGCACCGTCGTGCTGGTCGACTGCCATTCGATGCCCTCGGTCGGCGTCTCCCGCGACGAGCCGCGCCGGCCCGACATCGTGATCGGCGACCGCTACGGCACCAGCTGCACGCCGCTATTGCCCGACCGGGTCGAGGAGACCATGGCCGGGCTCGGCTATTCGATCGGCCGTAACAAGCCCTATGCCGGCGGCTTCATCACCGAGCATTACGGCAACCCGGCCAGCGGCCTGCATGCCGTGCAGCTCGAGCTCAACCGCGCGATCTACATGGACGAGCGGCGGCGCGAGCGCAGCCCGCGCTTTGCGCAAGTGGCGTCGGACTTCGGCGTGCTCGCCGACGTGCTGGCGACCACGGTCCCGTTCGGCGATCTCGGCCCGTTCCAAGCCGCAGCGGAATAGGCGCGACGTTTTCTTCGAACAGATTGTGTTGGGTGCGATCAGCGCGAGCGCGTTTCGCGGCGCGCATTGAAATGAAAGCCGACGCTGAAAGACATTAGAGGCTGAAAGAAAAAAGGGCCGCTTCTAATGAAGAAGCGGCCCAAGTCTAGGGAGGAAACGCCCAAGGAGGGCAGCAGTAACGCGAGAAGCGCTACCGCACCGCAACAATATGCGGCCGCGACGCACAAAGTGCAAGGGCTTTCGAGCGGTTTCCCATGCAATGAGGACATAGCTCGGTTGCTTCCAGAGAAACCCAGATTCAGTTCCTTTGATAAGGAAATTCAATGGGTTGATAGTCATTTGCATACGAACGAGGCAGATCCGGAACTAAGGTTTCAACTCAATGATCGATATTTGCCCAGCGGGTGGTCTTTGACGAGGCGAACGCTTCCCGCATCCAAAATACCAGGGTGCAAAAGCAAGACAGCGCTGCACGATCCTTCCGATTTGAGCTAGGCAGGAGCGAGCTTCACCCGACTTTCGCTTTTTGAGGATACGCCGTGACGGTGATCGATTTCTCCGCCTTCATCGGACGGCTCGCCACCGCCTCCGGCGAAACCATCCTGCCGTTCTTCCGCACCTCGCTGTCGATCGAGGACAAGAGCAAGACCAAAGATTTCGACCCCGTGACCGAGGCCGACCGCGCCGCGGAGGCGGTGATGCGGCGTCTGATCAAGGCCAACTTTCCCCAGCACGGCATTGTCGGCGAGGAATTCGGCAACGAGCGCGAGGATTCGGACTACGTCTGGGTGCTCGATCCCATCGACGGCACCAAATCCTTCATCGGCGGCTTTCCGATCTGGGGCACGCTGATCGCGCTCCTGCACAAGGGCACGCCGGTATACGGCATGATGCACCAGCCCTTCATCGGCGAACGCTTTTCCGGCGACAGCGGCTCAGCTCATTATAAAGGCCCCTCCGGCGAGCGCCGGCTCCAGGTCCGGCGCTGTACTTCGCTGTCGGAGGCGACGACCTACACCACCAGCCCGCTGCTGATGAACGAGCGCGACCGCGCCATCTTCGGCCGCATCGAGAAGGGCGCGCGGCTGTCGCGCTATGGCGGCGACTGCTACTCCTATTGCATGCTGGCGGCGGGTCACGTCGATCTCGTGGTCGAGACCGAGCTGAAGCCTTACGACATCGCAGCCCTGATCCCGATCGTGACCGGCGCCGGCGGCGTCGTCACCACCTGGGAAGGCAAGCCGGCGCAGGGCGGCGGCCGCATCATCGCAGCCGGCGACGCCAGGGTTCACGAAGAAGCACTGAAACTGCTCAACGGATAAGCGATACAGGAGCCTGCATGACCAACCCGCGCACGCTCCTTCTCGCGGCGTTGCTTCTGTTTCCGACGCTCGCCTCCGCCCAGAATTTCCCGACCAAGCCAATCAAGCTGATCGTGCCGTTCCCGGCTGGCGGCCCCAACGACATCATCGCGCGAGTGATCGGCCAGCGCATGTCGGAGCTATCAGGGCAGCCGGTGCTGATCGACAATCGCGGCGGCCAGGGCGGCGTGCTCGGGACCGATGCCGTCTCCAAGGCTGCACCTGACGGCTACACCATCGCGATCTCCAGCGCTGGCGCGCTGGCGATCAGCCCGAGCATGGAGCGGGTCGCCTACGATACGCTGAACGACCTCACGCCGGTGACTCTGGTTGCGACCGTGCCGGAAATGCTCGTTGTCGCCACCAACATCCCAGCAAAGGACATCGCGGAATTGACCGCGCTCGCCAAGGCGCAGCCGGGAAAACTCAACTTCGCCTCCTCCGGACCCGGCAGCCTGCCGCATCTCGCCGGTGAATTGTTCAAGCTGACGGCGAAGATCGACATCGTGCACGTGCCCTATCGCGGCGCGGCGCCGGCCGTGAACGATCTGCTGGGCCAGCAGGTGCAGATGACGTTTCTGGATCTCCCCGTGCTGCTGCCGCAGGTCAAGGCGGGCGCCCTGCGACCGATCGCGGTCGGCTCGGCCGAGCGCTCGCCGACGGCGCCTGACGTGCCGACCACGGCCGAAGCCGGCTTTCCTGATCTCCGCATCGAGAACTGGTATGGCATGGTCGCGCCAAAGGGCACGCCGAAGGAGATCGTCACCGCGCTGCATGATCTGGCCACGAAGGCGATGGCGGATACTGCGGTGAAGGAAAAGCTCGCCGCCCAGGGCGCAACCCTGGTCGGCGATGAACCGGAGCATTTTCGCACATTCATCGCGGACGAGATGAAGAAATGGGCGAAGGTGATCAAGGACCCAGGCGTGGAGACTGCGAAGTAGCGCAGAACTCACACAGCCGCAGCCCGCAGATGCTCCACCAGCATCTTGGCCGGGCGCGGCAGCGTCTTGAAGCTTCGCGCGCAGATCACGAGTTTGCGGTTGGCCCAGCTATCGCGCAGGCGGACCATGGCGAGCGGCATCAGCTTTGCGCAGCGGCGGGCGGCAGCTTCGGGCACCAGCGCGACGCCGACATCGGCGGCGACCATCTGGCAGATCGCATCGAAGTCGCGCAGGCGCGCGCGGTAATGCGGCCGCATGCCGAGCCGCGCCGCGTGCTTCGAAATATGCACCTGAAGCGCGGTGGCGCTGGTGAGCCCGACGAAGTCGCAAGCGCCCGCCTCCTGGAAATCGATCGCGCGGCGGCCGGCGAACGGGCCGCGCCTAGACGTCACCAGCGTCAGGCGATCCTCGCTGAAGGCGAAGCGCTCGATATGATCGGGCAGCGCGTGCTCGGCGGCGAATCCGAGATCGGCCGCGCCCGCAGTGATCGCGGCCGCGATGTCGGTGCTCTCGCGCTCCTCGATGTCGATGGCGACGTCGCGGTGCTCGCGCAGGAAGCCGGCGAGCGCCTTCGGCAGATGCTCCGAAAGGCCGGAGGTATTGGCGAGGAAGTGCACGCTCGCGCGCACGCCACTGGCAAAGCCAGCGAGATCGCCGCGCAGGGCGCCGATCTGGTGAATGACGAGACGGGCGTGATCGAGCAGGCTCTCGCCGGCCGAGGTCAACTCAACGCCGCGGCGCCCGCGCTTGAGCAGCGCGACGCCGAGCGCATCCTCCAGCCCTTTGATGCGCGCGCTGGCCGAGGCCAGGGCCAGATGCGACCGCTCCGCGCCGCGGGTGATACTGCGCTGGTCGGCGACCGCGATGAACAGTTGGAGGTCGACGAGGTCGAAGCGCATCCGGGTCCCTTCAGCCTTCGCTCCGAACGAAGGCTATCTCCGTAACCTACAGATTGTGCCGACGCGCGGCATCGGTCAATGTGCAGATATGATCGACCCGCTCCTCATTCTCATCGCCGCCGTTTTCCTGCTCGCCGGATTCGTCAAGGGCGTGGTCGGGCTCGGCCTGCCGACGGTTTCCATGGGCCTGCTCGCGGTGAGCATGGCGCCCAGCCGCGCGATCGCCATCGTGATCGTGCCCGCCATCGTCACCAACATCTGGCAGACTTTCGTCGGCCCCCATTTGCGCGACATCCTGAGGCGGCTGTGGCCGCTGATGATCGGCACCGTGATCGGGTGCTGGCTCAATGCCGGTGCGCTCACTGGCCCGCATGCGCGCTACGGCACGATCGTGCTCGGTATCCTGCTCGTCATCTACGCGATCATCGGGCTGAAAAAATTCCAGTTTCACGTCGCGCCAAAGAACGAGAAATGGGTTGGCGGCGTGGTCGGCGCGGTCACCGGCGTGATCTCGGCCTCGACCGGCGTGCAGGTGATCCCCTCGATGCCGTTCATGCAGGCGATCGGCATGGAGAAGGACGAGCTGGTGCAGGCGCTCGGCGTGTTCTTCACGACAGCGACACTGGCGCTCGCCTTCAACCTCACCGCGGGCGGATTGCTGACGCCGGCCAATGCAGTGCCGGGCGCTGTGGGCATGGCTTGCGCGTTTGCCGGCATGTACATCGGCCAAACGGTGCGGGCGCGGATGCCGGCGGAAGCGTTTCGCCGCTGGTTCCTGATCGCCATGATCCTGCTCGGCCTCTATCTCGCCGGCAGCGCGCTGCTGAAGGAATTCGCGTAAAAGAAGTTACCGCGTCTCCAGCATGGCGACGCGGACGCCGAGATAGACGAAGAGGCCGCCGAGGACACGGTTGACCCAGGCGACCGCGCCTTCGGAGCTCCGCAAGCGGTGGGCGGCCTTTGCCGCGAACGCCGCCAGCACCAGGCACCACAGCGTTCCCGTGCAGATGAAGATCAGACCGAGCGTCAGGAAGGCGAGCGGCTTGTGCGCCGAGTCGGCTGCGACGAATTGCGGCAGGAAGGCCAGGAAGAACAGCGCGACCTTGGGATTGAGCGCGTTGGTGAACACGCCCTGGAGGAAAACCCGCCGCAGCGAGCTGTGCACCGGCTCGTCGATGGCTGAGGCCAGCACCGGGCGCGACCACAGCATCTGAAGCCCGGTCACGACGAGATAGGCCGCGCCGACCAGCTTCAGGATCGAGAACGCGGTCGACGAAGCCATCAGCAGGGCCGAAAGGCCGATCGCGGCGCCCGCGACGTGGAAAAAGCAGCCGCAACTGATGCCCAGCGCCGCCGCGGCGCCACCTCGCCAGCCCAGCTGCATGCTGCGGCCGATCACATAGACCGTATCTGGCCCCGGCGTGATGTTGAGCAGCACGCCCGACAGGACGAAAAGCCAGATTTCGTGAATGCCCAGCATGTGTGACGTGCCTCCGCCGCCCAATCGTCGCCCCCAGAGCTCGGCTTAGTGGGTTCGCTCGTCGCCGTCCACCGCCGGGATTGCCGAGGATTTACCTCGAATTTGCAATGCGGATCATACTTTCGCTCGGCCTCATCTGCTCTATAAGGAATGCTTCTTGAATGCGGGGATTCGAGGCGACTGCCACGCCGTGGCCGGTCCTCGGTCTCTTCCAAGTCTCTTGCAAGTCTCTTGGAGCTCCGGAATGGAAAGACGTCTGGCTGCCATTGTCTGCGCCGATGTCGCCGGCTATTCGCGCATGATGGGCACCGACGAGGCCGGCACCCATGCCGCCTTCAAGGCCCATCGCAGCGCGATCCACCCCATCATCCTCAATCACGGCGGCCGCGTCGTCAAAAACACCGGCGACGGCTTCCTGCTGGAGTTCCCTTCGATCGTCGGCGCCACCGAGGCCGCGATCGCGATGCAGACGCTGATGGCGGAGCGCAATCACCATCTGCCCGCCGATCGCGCCATGCAGTTTCGCCTCGGCATCCATATGGGTGACGTCATCGCCGACGAGGACGAGGTCTTCGGTGACGATGTCAACATTGCCGTCCGCCTCGAAGCCGTGGCGAGCCCCGGCGGCTTCGCCATCTCGGCCAAGGCCTACAAGGAGGCCAGCAAGCATCTCACCGTGCCGCTGGTCGATGCCGGCAACCACCGCTTCAAGAACATCAAGGATCCGATCGGGGTCTGGACCTGGACGCCTGAGGGTGCACCGGCGCTTGCGCCCGCGCTGAGGGAGGCATCCGCCCTCTCGCAGCAGTATCGCACCGCGATCGTCGGCGTGCTGCCTTTCGCCAATCTCAGCGACGCACAGGACGAGTATTTCTCCGACGGCCTGACCGAGGATCTGATCCACGCGCTGTCGCTGCAATCCTTCTATCGCGTGCTGAGCCGCAACTCGACCTTCGCCTTCAAGGGCAACAACGTCAGCACCCGCCTGATCGCGCGGGAGATCGACGCTAGCTATCTGATCCAGGGTTCGGTGCGGCGTGCCGGAGCCAAGATCCGCGTCACCGCCGAGCTGATAGCGCCGGAGACCGGCGAGCAGCTCTGGACAGGCCGCTACGACCGCGACATTGGCGATCTCTTCGCGATGCAGGACGAGATCACCACCAACCTGTCCGCCGCCATCGCTACCGAGATCGTCCGGGCCGAGGCCTCGGCGCCGGCGCGGCTCTCGACCGACGTCACCGCCTGGGACCGCTTCCTCAAAGGGCTGTCGCACTATTATCGGCAAACCAAAGAAGACCTGGCCATCGCCGTCGACCTGTTCCGGGAGGCCATCAGGCTCGAGCCCAAGCTGTCGATTGCGCATGCCTATCTCGCCACGATCCAGATCCAGAGCATCCAGTTCGGCTGGGTCAAGGGCACGCGCGAGATGTGGGCCGAAGCGATGAAGCTTGCCGAAACCAGTGTCCGGCTCGACCCACGCTCGTCATTTGCGTTCTCGATTCTGTCCTGGACCCACGCGCTGGAGGGCCATTACGAGGCCGCGATGGACGCCGCCAAGCGCGCCGTCGCGCTCAACCCCTACGACAACGGCGCGCGCGGCGTGCTCGGCATCTGCCATTTCGCCATCGGCGAGCACCGCGAGGCGATCGAGCTGTTCTCGATGGCCGCACAGCGCGACAACAGCGATCCGCGCTACCAATGGGCCGCACTGAACGCCTTCAGCCATTATCTGCTGGGCCAATATGACGCGACCCTGTCATGGGCTCGAGAACAGCTCTACATCAACCCGAACCATTTGCAGGCGCTGGCGATCCGCGCCGCGGCGCTGGCGCAATTGGGGCGGGCCGACGAGGCGGTCGAGGCGACCCGCGTGCTCATGGGTAACTACCCGACTCTCAATGTCGACCGCCATTTGCGCAATTTCCACTGGAAGCGGCCCGAGGACCTCGCCCATTACCGCGCCGGACTCTTGAATGCGGGCGTGCCGCTCGGCAAACTGACCCTGGTCTCGAGCGACGTCAAACGCATCGCCGAATCCTGAGGGCCAGCCGCGGCCACGCGGCAATGTCCCCTCTGCCTTTATTGACACGACAGTGACTTCAGCCACACTCCACTACACGCTGAAGTAGTATAACGTGTTGTCGGTTTGTCAGGACTTTCCGCGCTCTATCGCCGCGTCTTTATTTCACGATTCGCCGTTTTCAGGATTTTGGGCCATGCATGACTCCGCTCCGAAGCCCCCCTTCGACCCCTCGATCCAGGTCTCGCCGAACAATCCCTGTCCATTCCTGCGCGGCCTCGTCGGCGAAGGGTTTGTTGACGGCGGAACCGTCCCGCTCGGCACGCTGTCGCAAACGATCGCGAATGCTAGCGGCGAGACCGGGCTGAAGAATGTCTCCGCCCGCATCCAGGTCCGCGGCGTCGCGCTCATCGCCAACGGTCTCGGTCACATCCTGAAGAGCATATTTTCGGGCGCGCAGCTCGACGCGTTGCGTGGCGGCCCCCTCGACAAGCGCGGTGCCGGCTCGCGAGTCCTCGGCGTCGACGGCAAGGTCGACGAAGACGAGCTCGCGCGGCTTGCGAGCTTCGGCCGGAACTACCAGGATCCGAACGGCGGCGGCTCCGAGCCGGGTCTCAACGCCTCGGAAATCGGCGTCTTCATGCGCGACAACCTCAAGCGCGCCGGCAGCGCCGTGCGCTGGTACTACCCCCTGCTGATGAAGTTCGAATGGCCGATCCTCCTGAAGATCGTGGGCAAGGGCGCGGGTGAGGACCGCTATCTCAGCGTGGCCGACGTGCGCACTCTGTTCAACGAGCGGCAATTCCCTGCTCGCATCAACCAGCGGCTCGAATCGCAGCCGGTGCTGTCGACCTGCCAGCGCGTGGTGCGGGGCGCGCTCAAGATTACGGCCCTGCTCGTCGCCCTCGGTCTCGCCTTGCTCGTTGCGGTCGCCGAATTCCCCGACCAGGTGCGCGCCATGCTGCCGCAAAAGGGAATTCTCGTGAATCTCCTGCCGCCCCCCTTGCCCACGGCCCCCGAGACGAAAGCGGCCTATTGGCTCGAGCAAAACTGGTCGCTGAAGGACAGGCACTGGTTTCACCATGCCAGCCAGGGCACCGCGACCTTCCCGGTGCCCTATGAATGGTTCATGGCCCTGGAGCAGCCGCGCCTGCATCTGTTCTCGCGGCCGGGCATGATGACGGACAGCGCCTATCTCGAGCGCTTCGGGTTCATCCCGAGCCCGCAGTCGATCCAGACCGACGCGACGTCACTGCGCCGCTTCGGCTACGCCAATGTCTACGAGACGACGCAGGTGCCGGACTGGTCGACCAGATGGACGCCGGCGGAGAACGTCGACGGCCTGCCGGTCGGCTTTGCACGAATGACCGGGGTCAGCGATCCCGCGACCGGTCGTCGCGAAGAGGACAAGATCGGGCTGACCTGCGCGGCCTGCCATACCGGCCAGATTCATTACCAGGGCGTCGACGTGCGTTTCGACGGTGGGCCGGCCATGACCGACCTGAAGAAGCTCGAGCTCTCCACCGGCCTGTCGATCGCCTACACGCTTTACGTGCCATTCCGCTTCCAGCGCTTCGCCGATCGCGTGCTCGGCCTCGATGCCAGCAAGGCTGACCGCGACGCGCTCAAGCAGAAGCTCAGCGCGATCGGCAACTTCCTGATCGACTGGGCGCAAACCCAGCAAAAGACGATTGAAGGCAAGAAGACCTGGAACGGCAGGCAGCAGAGTGACACCGAGGAAGGGTTCGGTCGCCTCGACGCTCTCAATCGCATCGGCAACCAGGTCTTTTCGCAGGATCTCGCGCTGAGCGGGATCAAGGGATTCGAGAAGAACCTGCACGCCCAGGACGCCCCGGTCAGCTATCCCCCGATCTGGACCGTGCCCTGGTTCAAGTTCGCCCAGTACGACGCCTCGATCGAGCAGCCGCTGATCCGCAACGCCGGCGAAGCCCTCGGCGTGACAGCGCTGCTCAACCTGTCCGACGCCTATCCGGAGGACAGGCTGTGGCGCTCCTCGGTCCATATCAACACGCTCGGCTGGATCGAGGACATGCTCAGGGGGCCAGATCCGTTCAAGACGGCAGATCCCTCCACCGGTCCGAAGTTCGGCGGCCTGCTTGCGCCGAAATGGCCCTCGCAGATCCTTGGCGACAATTGGAGGCTCGATCAGAAGAAGGTCGACAATGGCCGCAAGATCTACGCCGAGATGTGCTCCGGCTGCCATCTGCCGGCGATCGACACCCCGGCTTTCTGGTCGTCGAGACATTGGGAGCCGAGCGGCGACAGCAAGGTGCTGAACGCGGTGACGATTCCCCTCGACGAGATCAAGACGGATCCCGAACAGTCGCTCGTGCTCAGCAACAGGATCGTCGATGTGCCCGGCTTCCTGAAGGTGAATACGGCCGACCTCCAGAAATGGTGGCAATGCGACGTCTCGACCGCGAGCTCGCCGACTGAGATGGTGTATGCGCTCGGGCTCATGACTGTGGTGGATCTCGTCGCCCGCAAATGGATGGACGACGAGAAGACTCCGGACGCCGAGCGGGCGAAATTGTGGAATCTCGCGCGCAAGAACTGCCTCAATCCGGTGGGGGGAGCGCGCTATCGGGCACGGCCGCTGAACGGCATCTGGGCAACGGCGCCCTATCTGCACAACGGTTCGGTGCCGTCTCTCTACTGGCTGCTGAAGCCTGCAAGCGAGCGCCCGCAAAAATTCTGCATGGGCCGCCGCGACTATGATCCCGTGACCGTCGGCTTTGCGGTCACCGCCGACGAGAAGTGCAAGACGGGTGAAACCGAGTTCTCCGCGGGGTCGGAGAAGGATCCGATCCAGGGCAACAGCGTGCTCGGCCATTCCTTCGAGCGCAAGCCGGGTGAGGAAAAACGTCCGGGCGTCATCGGCCGCGTGTTCAAGGACGACAACGAGCGCTACGACCTGATCGAGTACCTGAAGACGCTGTAGTGGGTGATGCTACTTCCTCGTCATGGCCGGGCTTGTCCCGGCCATCCGCGATCTTCGTCACGGCGCGAAGAACGTGGATGCCCGGGACAAGCCCGGGCATGACGGCGTGTGGTCGCAGGGAAGCATCGCTCCCCCTCACTTGAACAGCGGCGTGCCCGGTACGAAGGCGTCGAAGGCTGCCCAGAATTGGGAACGGTAGCGGTCCTGCTCCTGGAGAATCTCGTGCTTGGCGCCGGCGATCACGAGATGGGAGCCGGCGCGTAAATGATAGGCGAACTCCTCGATCGCCGCGATCGAGACCACGGTGTCGCCGGAGGCCGCCAGCATCAGGATCGGCTGACGGATCTCGGACGGGTAGTTTTTGCCCCTGAAAGTGTGCATCGCGCGGAAGGCGGTATCGGCCCAGGCGATCGTCGGTGACGCGAGCCCGAGGGTCGGATCCTCCTCCAGGATCGCGGCATTGCGCGCATAGCGCACGGGATCGCTGGTCAGCGGATTGTTAATGAAGGGATTGAGCCCGGTGATCTGGTCGCTGCCGCCGGGGACATAGCGGCCGCCCGTCCCTAACACCCGCATCGTCTTCAGCAGAGCCCGCGCCGGAAACGAGGTGGCGCGGCCGGGCAGGTCGATCATCGGCGCAGACAGCACCATACGGTCGAACCAGCGCTTGCCCGCATGCGCAACCCGCAGCATCACCGTGCCGCCCATGGAGTGGGCAAGCGCGAAGAAAGGCGGCGGGCAATCCGGCAGCACCACCTGCTGCACGAAGGTCTCGACGTCGATCTCGAAATCGGCGAAGTCGCGAACATAGCCCTTGCGCGGATCGCGCAGGCGGCGCGAGGAGTGGCCCTGCCCGCGCCAGTCGATCATCGCCACCGCAAAGCCGCGGTCGCGCAAATCGCGCACGGTCTCGAAATACTTTTCGATCTGCTCACTGCGTCCGGTGAAGACGCAGACGGTGCCCTTGCGGTTCGCCGGCGGCGCCCAGCGCGCAAAGCGCAGCTCGACGCCATCAGGGGTTTTGATGGTGCCGCTGACGACGTCTTCGGGAACGGGATTGGATGGTATCGAGACCAGCGTCATGATGGGGAAGGCTTGGGCACGAAGTGCTGCAAATCAGGGGGCGGGAGCGCCGAAAAGGCCAAGTATCCGCCCTCTTGAACGCCGTTCTCCTCAACCCATATCACCTTGGTGCAGGCCGCTACCAGTGTTTCGGAACCGGAACATCAGGCTGCACACAGACGAAAGCCCGGCCCGATTGGCGGGCGGGTTACTCAAACAGTCGCTCAACGGAGGACTTGACCATGCGTACCTACGACCTGACCCCCTTCTACCGTTCCACCGTCGGCTTCGACCGCCTCTTCAACCTGCTCGACCAGGCCGGTTCGGACGGCAGCCCCGGTTATCCCCCCTACAATATCGAGCGCACCGGCGAGAACGACTACCGCATCACCGTTGCGGTTTCGGGCTTTGCCAAGGATGAGCTCTCCATCGTCGCGAAGGAAAACACGCTGACGATCAAGGGCGAGAAAGTCGCCAACGAGAACTCGAAGGCCGAAGTGCTGTACCGCGGCATCGCGGCGCGTGCGTTCGAGCGCGCCTTCCAGCTTGCTGACTTCGTGCAAGTGAAGAACGCCTCGCTTGAGAACGGCCTGCTTCACGTCGACCTCGTCCGTGAGATTCCCGAGGCGAAGAAGCCGCGCCAGATCGCGATCAACACCGGCGCGCAGGGCGCACAGGTGATCGAGAACTCGGTAGCTGCGTAAATCACTCACGCCACTTCCAGGTTGTAAAAACGCCCCGGTGCCCCGGGGCGTTTTTTTGTTTGTTCGGCTCTCTTCGTCCCCACGAAACCAGGAAATCCTACTGCGAGACCTAGAATCGTGCGGGGACGGAATACCACACGAGGGATCCGCCATACCTTCCCTGCGATGATGGTCTCGGCCTTTGCCAGGACGTCAGCGATTGTTGGACTGCGTTGCTGGAGTGTCCCGCCGCATCACAGAGCGGTGAATTGGCGTAACGCCGTCGCCCCGCGCGTCGTCCTTTGGCTATCGAACCCAAAACAAGACGGAGAACGATCATGACTTTCTGGCGCAGCTTTTTCGTCGCCGCGAGCCTGCTGGCGGCCCCTCTCAGCCTCGCTCATGCGCAGACGCCGCAGACCGTAAAGGCCAAGAACGTCGTGCTGGTGCACGGCGCCTGGGCCGACGGCTCGAGCTGGTCGGAAGTGATCCCGATCCTCCAGGCCGCAGGGCTCAACGTAACCGCCGTGCAGAATCCGCTGTCGTCGCTTGCGGATTCCGTCGAAGCCACCAAGCGCGTGCTGGCCGAACAGGATGGTCCGACCGTGCTGGTCGCGCATTCCTGGGGCGGCACCGTGATCAGCCAGGTCGGCACCGACCCGAAGGTTACCGGCCTCGTCTATGTCGCCGCACGTGCGCCCGATGCCAACGAGGATTTCGTCGCGCTGTCGAAGCAATTCCCGACCGGCCCCGTGCGTGCCGGCATCATCGAGCGCGACGGTTACACAAAACTCTCGGAAGACGCCTTCCTGAAGTATTTCGCCAATGGCGTGAAGCCGGAGCAGGCCAAGGAGCTCTACGCCGTGCAATGGCCGACCGCCGCCTCGATCTTCGCCGGTCGCACCACCGAGGCGGCATGGCGCTCCAAGCCGAGCTGGTACGCGGTGTCGAAGAACGACTACACCATCAATCCCGATCTCGAACGCTTCCTCGCCAAGCGCATGAACGCAACCACGATCGAGCTCGACGCCGGCCACCTCTCGCTGGTGTCGCATCCGAAGGAGGTGGCGAATTTGATCCTGGAAGCGGCGGGGTACGGCCGGAGCTGAGTGGCGCTTGTCACAGATGCAAAAGGCGCCTGAGTTCTCAGGCGCCTTTTGTTTGCTCCACTCTCTCCCCAATGTCGTCCTGGCGAAGGCCAGGACCCATTACCACAAGGGGATGTTTGGCGAAGATTAGTCATCCGGTACTCACACCACGCACAATCGACAGACCTCGCGGTATGGGTCTTGGCTTTCGCCAAGGACGACACCGTTGGTGTGATGCGGGCCATTGCATCAAACGCTCACGTTTAGTCCAGCCCCTGCGCTGCCGGCATGTCCTGTGTCGGCAGGATCGTTGGAGCAGGTTTGGCCAGACCGACGGTTGGAGCAATGACCTGCGGCGCGGCCTCGGCGGGCCTTGCCGGCACGACTGCCACGGTCTGCGTGGCAGGTTGAGCCTGCGCTGCCTGCGCCGTCGCAGGCTCGGCCGGCTTCGCCGCGGCGACCGGCGCCTCGCGCGGCGGGGCGGCCTTCGGGAGCGGGACGGTGCGGCTGGCGACATGCGGGATCGGGGCCGGTGGGCGGGGCGGACCACTGCGGACCATGGTCGGCGGCGGCAGCGCGCTTTGCGGGCGGTAAGGTGCAACCGCAGGCTGCTCGTAGCCCGGCGCCATGCCGTAAGCGTCAGCAGCTGGCATGAAGCGCAAAATCCTTCCGTCGCGGGCGTCGATCACCAGCCGGCCGTCCTCGCCGCGGCGGTCGATCACCGCGATGGTGTAGACGCCGCCGCCCAGGCGCGGGATGCCCAGCGGAGAAAACCCGTTTTCGCGCAGCACCGCGTAGACCTCGGTCGATGGCAGCAGCACCGGGGCCGGCCCGCGTTCCTCGTAGCCCGAGCCGTAGCCATAGCGCGGCGGCGGGGGCGGCGCGGCGTCCGATGGCGCATAGGGTCCGTCGAAATCCGAGACCGCGATCATCGCCCCTCGCACTGGAACTTGCGCTTGAGCCGCGGTCGCGGCCAGCACCAGCGCGGCGGCGGCCACACATCCTGTGAAAAACTTCATGGTCGAGACGCTCCTGTCAGGCCCCCGGACGGATCGCGCTCTTTCGCTTCTTGCGGCGTGGCGCGCCCTCCGAAGGGTCGATCCGAAGCATCATTGCGGATTTCGGCGTCGGCGGGGCCGGATCAGGGCGCGTTTGCTTCAAAACCGGGGCCGCGCAACTTTTGGAAAGCGATCGATTGACAGATGGGGAATCGGGACTTGCGCGCGCTTGTGTGATAGACAAAAATTTGGCAAGGTGATGGTTAGGACAGGAAGACTGTCTCAATTTTGCTTGCGGTTCCGGCATAGGGATTGCAACGAAAGTCGGTGCTTTCGAGCGCCAAGAAGGCAACAGGCAAAGCCGTTCTCGGGGACGAAGAACGCCTTGGCCTGAATTTAAGAAAATGCGGCTCGCGAGCGCACGAGCGGTGACCCAGAAGCGGGTGCCGCGGGACGCCCAAGGTGCGCCGAAGGTGGCGGTGAGGCAGCTTGCCGCATGGAGAGGACGAGGACATGAACGGGTCGCAAGTCGAGCGCGGAAACATCGTGGCAGAGCAACTGTCGGCGAC